>JBBQJG010000278.1:0-7491 GCA_038325725.1 Polyangia bacterium
GGCCGAGCCACGAATGACGGCCGCGCGACCGGGGAGCGCCTCGGCGACGGCGTCGACGAGATCGGCGAGCAGCTCGGGCGTCTCGGCGAGCGCGGGGCCGACGATCGCGCGCGAGGGCGAGGGACGATAGAAAAGGTAACCCGCGAGCGCGCGCTCGCGCTCGGCGACGAGGCCGCGGCCTGTCGCCGCGAGGAGCGCCAGATCGCTGCCGCGCGCCGAGCCCGTGCGCGCGCGATCGTAGCGTTGGACGGACTCGAGATCGCGGGCCTCGAGGGGGCGGACGACTATCGTCGCGCCCGCGGAACGCACGGCCACGCGCGGCGGCGTGAGGCGCTCGGCGACGAGGTACGGGGCGACGTCGACGATGCGATAGCCGAGGCGCGCGTAGAGGCCGAACGAGTCTGGATTGAAGCTGTCTTGGAAGAGCCTCACGCTCGAGGCGCCCGCGGCGAGGCGGTGAAAGTGCGCCATGAGCGCGCGGCCGACGCCGGGGCGCGCGCCGGGGCGCGCCGCGAGCGGGCCGATGCTCGCGACGCCCCCGCGCAGGTGCGCGAAGCCGACGCCGACGACGGCGCCCTGAACCTCGGCGAGCGCGCAACCTTCGGGATCGATGTCGAGGTAAGCCCGCGTGAGCCACACCGCGCTCTCGACGTTGGGAAACGGTGGCGTGTGACCGCGCTGGCGATAGACGGTCCCGAACGCGTGAAAGAGGATCGCGCTCGCCGCTTCGATGTCGCCCGTCTCGAGCTTGCGCACCCCGATCATCGCGTCCCCATGGGCGCGGTCGTCGCCGCAGCCGCTGCCCCAATCGCCGCGCTCATGGCCACGGCCATCATATCGGAACCCGTCGCCGGATGCGGCCTCGGCGGCGTCTGGGGGAACGGTGACGGCGGGGAGCTCTCGCAGGGCTCGCCGCCGCCGTGAGGTCCAGCTCCTCCTTAGAAGCGGCCTACGAGCGCCAGGCCTGACCCGACCTCCGAAGGCGCGATGGTCACTGGAACGGGGAGCTTCCGCAGGTGGAGCCAGGGCACCGCGATGCCCGTCGCGGTCCCGACGATCGCCCCCGTCACGACGTCGGTCGGGAAATGGTGCCCCGAGGCGACGCGCTCGAACGCGACGCTGCCTCCGACGACGGCCGTGACGATCCAGGGCCAGACGTGTTGGTCGTGGCGCCGGTCGAGGGTGAACGAGGCCGCCGACAGCGCCGCGAAGGTCGACGCCACGTGCCCGGCGTAGAACGAGAGATATCCCTCGCCCGCGTCGACGAATTTCGGATCGCCGGCATAAGTGCGTGGGCGGGGGCGCGCCACGGCGAAGTTCATCGCGTTCTGCAACCCCGACTGCACATAGAGCGTCTCGATGAAGACCAACACATCCTCGGAGAACGGACGGCTTACGCCGACGTCGAAGAGATCGGCGAGCACGGGCAAGCCCATGGCGAGCGGGACGGTCACGTCGGCGGCGACGCTGGCGGCGTGGCTGTGATTGCCAATGGCGTGGCGATCGAGGGCGTTCACGCTCGTGGGATCACACGGGCAGCTCTTGCGGGCGAGCTGCTCTCGAAAGTACACACGCATGAAACCCAAGCCGGCCCCGAGCGCGATCACCGGAAGGTCAACGGCGAGGTGGAGCTGATAAAGCGAAAGCGGCTGCTTCGGTTCGGGCGCGAGCGGCGGGGCCGGCGCTTCCGGGAGCGGTGGCGGCGCGGGCGGGGGCAGCGGCGCGGGGTCGAGCGCAGCCAAGAGGAAAATCGCATTCAGCAAACTCATTCGGTGAGGCTGGCGACGCGCCGCCAGGATGCAAGGGGCCTCGGTGGCTAGTTTTGCCCAAATCGCGACTTAAAGTGTTCCGCATGAAAAGGTTCATGGTGACGTCGGCTCGGCGGAGCGATCGCTCGTGAGGCCCTCCACGCGCGTGGCCGTCGTCGCCCACGCGGGCAAGACCTTCGCGGGCGGCCTCGAGGAGCTCCGCGAAGTCCTCGCGAAGGCCGGGATTCGAAAGCCGATTTGGTGTGAGGTGCCAAAGAGTAAGGCCGCCTCGCGAGCTGTTCGCCGCGTCGTGAAAAAGGGCGCCAAGCTGGTGTTCGTGTGGGGCGGCGACGGCATGGTGCAAAAGTGCATCGACACTTTGGCCGGCCAAGACGTCAAGCTCGCGATCGTCCCGGCCGGGACGGCCAACCTTCTGGCCACCAACCTCGGCATTCCGCGCGACATCTCCAAGGCCGTGCGCATTGGATTGCGCGGGATTACAGAAGCGATGGACGTCGGCGTCATGAACGGCGAAAGATTTGGAGTCATGGCCGGGACAGGCTTTGACGCCCTCGTCATGCGTGAGGTCGACGGCGCGCAGAAGGAGAGCCTGGGCCGGGTCGCCTACGTCCAGAGCGCTACAAAAGCGATGCAAGCCCCGCGCGTGGGCATGAAGATCCGCGTCGACGGCGAAGTTTGGTTCGAAGGGAAAGCCAGCGCCGTGCTCCTTGGAAACGTGGGGAACATCTTCGCTGGGCTCAAAGTGTTCCCTCATGCCTCTTTCACCGACGGGGAGTTGGAGATCGGCGTCGTGACGGCGAAGAGCACCTTCCAGTGGCTGCGCGTCTTTTCGCGCATCGCCGTGGGGCACCTCGACCGGTCGCCCTTCATTCAGACAACGAAGGGGAAGAAGATCCTCATCGAGCTCGATCGCAAAGCGCCGTTCGAGCTCGACGGCGGCGTTCGCCCTCCGACCAAGAGGTTCAAGGTGCGGATCGAGCCCGGTGCCGTTCAGGTGTGCGTTCCGAAGCGTGCGGCGGCCCGGCGTGCCGGCCGGACGAGCGCCCCGGCCCGTCGACCGCGTTCACCTCGCCCCGCTCCGCAAAAACGGGAAGAGCCGACTCCTTCCGAGAAGCCGAGCTCCGAGGCTTCGCTGGAAGACGCCTCGTGAAGAGCGGGAATCATCCGTGAGCTCAGCGACCTGCGTCCGAGAGACCCGTGATCTCACAGGCGACGACGCTTGGCGGACCCTGGCGGCGACGGGATGGATCAGCTTGGTGCGAGACTCCTTCACGCGCCTCCGCGCGGCCGACGGTTTCAGTCACGCGAGATCCCTCGCGTTCACGCTGTCTTTGGTTTGCGTGCAAGGATTGATCGCCCTCGTGGGACTCGCCGTCGAGTTTGGACAGGGAGGTTTCAGTCGCACGATTCAGGGTGCCATCGACAGCGCGGTGCCGGGACCGGCGGGTGCCCTCCTCGAACGAACCTTCGCGCAGGCGCGAAACGTCGGGCTCGAACATCGCTTCATGCCTTTGCTGATCGGGCTCGCGGGCACTCTCGTCACTGCGACGACGGCGACCGCGCAGCTCATCCGCGGGTTCAACCGACTCTACGGCATCGAGAAGGATGGCCCGGTCCTCTACAAATACTCGCGTGCGTTCGCCCTCGCGATCGTCGTGGGCGGGGCCTTTGTCGGCGGCGCCGCGGCGCTGACCTGGGGACGGGACCTGCGCGCAGCTGGGGATGGCAACGTGGGCTGGCACCTCCTGCGGTGGGTGCTGGCTTTGGGCCTCGCTGCCGCCGCCTTCGGCGCGATCTTGCGCTGGGCGCCGCGGCGCCGGCAGCCGCAATGGTCATGGCTCGTCTTCGGCGGCGCGATGGGCGTCGTCGGCTGGAGCCTCGTGACGCTCGCGTTCAGCATCGTCTTCCGGCTGAGCTCATCGTTCGGTCGCGTCTACGGCGGATTCGCGGGCGTCGTCGCGCTTCAGCTGTGGACGTTCGCCTCGGCGGTCGCGATTTTCTTCGGTGCCGCCGTCGCCGCACAGCTCGAGGCCGTGCGGTCCGGCACGGAGGCGCGGCGAGGGTAACCACGCGCCGCAAGAGCCAGGCATGAAACGGTTCGTACTGTTGTCTTTGGGCGTCCTGGTCGCCGCCAGCGCGGGCGGCGAGGTCGAGGCCGCGACGGCGACGCGCGAGGAGCTCGGGCCGAAGGAGGCCGCGATCGACGACGCCATCTGCGCCGATCATGCCCGCGTCGACGGGTGGAATACGGCCTGGGCCGTCACCTTCTCGCTGGCCGCCGTGACCACGGCGGGCCTCGCGACGTTTGCTCCGCACGACTGGTTTTCGAGCGACGCCCGCGCGGGACTGTACGTCACGGCCGGCAAGGCCACGATCGGCGCCGTCGCAAAGCTGGTCCACCCGCTGGAGATAGACGTCGGCCGTCTTTGCGAAGATCACGTCGCCACCTCCGCAAAAGCCCGACACAAATCGCTCACCGAAGCGGCTCACGAGGAACGGGGTGCTCTGTTGACGAATATCGTCGGTGGCCTCGCGCTCAACTCGGTCAGTCTGTTCTATTTGGGCTTCGGACGAGGCGCCTGGGAGAACGCGTGGATCTCGTTCGGCGTGGGCGCAGCCGTCAGCGTCGTGTCGACCTTCACGGCGCCAACGCACTCGTGGTTGCTGAAACGCCGGATCGAAGAGTCGCACCATGTCGCCGCCGTGCCCCTCCTCGGCGGCAGGAGCGGCGGCGTGGCGCTCGTCGCGACGTGGTGAAAAATGCAGTAAGGGACTTTCGCGAGGCGGCCGAGGCTTTAGATTTTTCGCTCATGAGGAAAAAGCTCGGGTGCGAGGGAGCAACACGGTTGCGGCCGGCGAGACACAACTTCGCGGCCGCGGCGCTCGTAGGCGCTGGCGTCCTCTTGGGGTGGCTTCCCTGGCGCGGCGTGCCGAGCGCACAGGCATACAAGATCGCGAGCGGCGTCAGTCCGGGCTGCCATGAAACGATCACGACGGATGCTCTTCGGGCCGCCCGCCTGCAACGGCCGGACGCGGCCCCCCTTCCCGCCGACCGCAACGAACGGGCCCTCATTGGAGATCTAGAATTCTCCGTGCCGAGCGACCTGGCCGATCTGGGCGGCGCCACGTTGCTCATCGGCGTTCGGGACAACGACCTCAAGGGGCGAGACTCGGCCGACGTCAGCCAGCTCGCGCTCGTTCACGGCGATCCCGCGGCCCAGCGCGAGCATTGCCTGCGCACCCTCACCGACAAAGAGCCCGACGGTTCTCAGAATGCCGTTTCGAGTTGCCGCGCCTTCATTCTCGAGAGGACGGCGCAAGCGCTCGACGGCCTCGATGTCGCGGGGATGCCCGATGTGACAAAGAGGACGACGATTCCTCTCTACTTGTCCCTACGGCACGCCGTGAACCCGGCGCTGCCGACCTATTATTTGAGAATTGGCCAAGCGATCCACGCCATCGAAGACAGTTTCACGCACACGTACCGCACCCCCGACGGGATGCAAATCACCACGGTCCTCAATTGGGTGAACGAGGCCGACGGCAACCTCGTCGAGGCGATGGACGGGCCGCCGCACGTGTCCGAGCTCGACCGCTGTGACGATCCCGACGATCTACGCCTTGGCAAACGCCAATTGGCCACCGCGGCGGCGACGGAGATGCTGCTGGCGACGCTCGCGCCAAACCAGACGAACGATCAAAAAATGGCCGCTGTGGGGGTGATCATGGACAAGTACCTTTCGTATTCTCCGGGATGCAACTTCGCCAATGGATGGTGCGCGGCCCCGGAGCACGCTTATACGAACGGCTCTGCTCTCGGCTGCGAAGTGGCGGGGCCGCCGTCGCGTGGACGTGGGATTGCGGCCGCTTTGCTCCTTGCCATGTTTGCGCTGTTCGCGACGTTCACGCGGCGCCGAGCTCGCGCGGGCGGCGCGTCGGTCGCGCTCTTGGCGGTGTTCTTCGTGAGCCTCGCAGCGGCGCCGGCGCGGGGTGAGACGGCGAAGACCCCCGTCGTCGAGACGCACACCGCGGTCGTTCCGGTGGAGCCCGGTCCGCCCGATCCGGCGCAGCGGGCCTTCGGTGTCTTCTTGGGCGGCTCTGGCTCCATCAACCACCAGGCCTTCTCGGGAAGCGTAGGGGGGCGCCTGAGACTCACGAAGATCGTGATGCTCGGGCTCGACGCCGAGTGGAATCCTTGGATCGCCGTGAATGGGATGACGACGGTGCGCGCGGGCGCCTTCAATGGATATGGTTCGTTGATTTTGCGCGCGCCGCTGTACTACGAGAAGTTCAATCTCCGCGTGACCTTCAGCGCGGGGGTGTCGCGTCTTTTGATCGACCTTTACGGCGCGCCCAAAGGGAGCACCGGCATATTCGTCGCTTTCAGCCCGCTGGGTCTCGAATGGAAGGCCGCCAGCACCTTCTACGTGATTCTCAATCCTCTGGGGATCGCCGTGCCAGTTCCCCAGCTCAAGGGCGTTCCATTTTCATACCCCCAGTACCGCGCCACGCTCGGCGTGGAGTTCTACGGAGGCTGAAGATCTGCGCGTCCGGGACTCGCATGGCCCCGAGAAGGTCGGCGAAGGCTCCTTCGCCGCTCGCGCCGATGATGGCCGATGATGGCCGATGATGAGTGAATCGGGATGGCGATGACGCTCGGAGGATCTACTTTGCCCCCATGGGGCCGATGCCAGGAATGACCAAAGCGCGCGCGAAGAGGGTGGGCTCTATCGCTCTTCGAATTGCCGGGGGGATAGTGGCCCTCGTCGCCGTCCTGATGGGGACGACCGTCGTCATACTGAGGAGCGAATGGGGCGGGGAGCGCCTGCGACATCAGGTGGTGGCGCGAGTCAATAAGCAGATCCAGGGCCGGCTCGACATTGATCGACTGGCTTTCGGCGGCGACAAGGTCCAGGTCTGGGGAGTCGCGTTGCGCGATCCCGAGGGCGGACTTGTGACGCACGTCGCGCGAGCCGAGGTCGACTTCGCGTTGCTCCGCGTCCTGCGCAAGGAGCTCCGGGTCACAGCCGTCGCCATCGACACGCCTATTGTCAGCTTGGTTTCAGACGTTGACGGCTCGAACCTGGCGCGCGCTACGGCTTCCCGTCAGAAGAAGCCGCCCAAGCCGCCCGAGCCGAAGAAGGTCGACCCCAACGGCCCCGAAGGGTGGGTCATCCGCATCGACCGCTTCGAGCTCACACACGGCGACGTCAGCACGGCCGTCGCGACCGAGGACGGCTCGGCTCCTCGGGCGCACCTCTCGGGGCTGGGCCTTTCCGGCAGCGCCCGCCACGCGATGGGGAACGGCGCGACGGACCTGACTCTGCGCGTGTCGGGCCAGAGCGAGCGCGTTCCCGTCGGACCGTTGCGTCTCGCCGCGCAGCTCGCCGCGCACGGCGACGTCACCCGCTTCGATGCTGACGGAGAGCTTCTAGGTGGGACCCTCAAGGCGCACGGGAGCGTCGATGCGCAGCACCTCGATCAGGCCGATGTCGTCGTTGCGCTGGCCATCCCCGCGCAAGATCTAGGCGGCTACGAGTGGGGGCCCGTCCGCATCGACGCGCGCGCGCAGCCGGCGACGACGCCCAACCTCGACGTGCTCGTGAAGGTGCCGGGCCTCGCGTTGGCCGCGAAGGATCGCGGAGCAGAGGGCCCGTTCGGCGTGCGGGGGCGCCTGACGGTGGCGGATCTGGCTCTATTCGGCAGGGCTGCCCACGTCGTC
>JBBQJG010000279.1:0-7482 GCA_038325725.1 Polyangia bacterium
GGCCGTCGATGAGGCCGGGGTTCGCCTCGAGGTCGAAGAGGCGCCGCAGCCGCGCGCGCAGCTGCGGCAGCACGGGGAGCAGCGACGGCGAGACCTGCACGCCAAGCAGGTTGTCCGCGAGCGGCGACGCCGAGATCCAGCCGCGGTGCTTGCCGAGGCGCACGGTGCGCACGTAGCGATCTCCGTCGAGCCGCTCGATGCGCGTCCCGGCGCGCCCGACCAAGAATGCCGTCAGCGCGCGCCAAGCGAGCGGCGGATGGAAGCCGAGCTTGAGCGTGACGCCTTCGCGGGGCGCGTCGCCCACCCGCTTGCGCAGCGCCAAGGGATTGAGCCGGTACGAATTGCGGAACTGTCGATTGAATTGCCGGACGCTCCCGAAGCCGCTCGCGAACGCCACGTCGATCACCCTGAGGGACGTGTCCGTGAGGAGTTGTTTCGCGAGCAGCAGCCGGCGCGTCTGCGCGAGCGCGAGCGGGCTCACGCCATACGCCGACTCGACGACGCGGTGGAGGTGGCGCGCGCTGACGCCGAGCTCCGCCGCGAGCCCCTCGACGCCGGCGCCGTCACGCTGTTCGTCGCGCTCGCCGAGCGCGCCGGCCTCGATGCGCGCGACGGCGGCGTTCGCGAGCCGCTGGCCCGCATCGACGGGCGCGCCGCCGGGCGCAAGCTCGGGGCGACAGCGCAGGCAGGGCCGAAAACCGGCGGCCTCGGCGCTCGCGGCGTTCGCGAAGTACGAACACCGATCGCGCCCCGGCGTCCGCACGCGACAGACGGGCCGGCAGTAGACACCGGTCGTCGAGACGCCGACAAAGAACACGCCGTCGAAGCGAGCGTCGCGCGCCTTGACGACCTCGTAGCAGCGGCGCGCGTCCAGCGTCATGTCCCTATCCACACTCACGGTCACGAAGGCCAGACTAGCGCCGCGCCGGTGCTCCGTCTGGTCACTTTCGGACATGATCCCTCAAAGGCGCCGCTCGGGTACGGTAGGGCCATGCGCGCGTGCGGGTCGAAGACCGACGTCCTGAGAGAGCCCGCGCTCGCCGCCGTGATCGGACTGCTCGCGGCGGCGGCCGCCTGCGCGCCGAACGCGCCGCCGTTCGAGCCGCCGTTGGCCACCACGGCGCCGAACGACGCGATCGCCTCCTTTGTCACGGCGGGCGGCCTACCGGCCGTGGCCGTCGCGGTCGTCGACGGCGATCAGACGCTGTATTCCTCGGTCGCCGGCGTGCGAAAGGTCGGCGACGACACGCCCGTCGCCGTGAACGACGCCTTCCAGATCGGCTCGATGACGAAGGCGATGACGGCGCTGCTCGCCGGGACCGTCGTCGATGCGGGCCAGCTCACCTGGGCTTCGACCGTCGGGGACGTGCTCGGCACGACGATCCCCGTCGGCGCGCCCTATCTCGCCGTGACGCTCGCCCAGCTCCTCGACCAGGAGTCGGGGATCGTGGTCGACCTGTCGGACTCCGAATGGCAGTCCTTCAACATTTCGAGCGCGCCCGTCGCCGCCGAACGGCGTCGCCTCGCGACGCTCCTGTTGTCGAAGCCCACCGCCTCGGCGCCCGGCACGATGTTCTCGTATTCGAATTTCAACTATGTCGTCGCCGGGGTCATGCTCGAGGTCGCGACGGGCAAGACCTGGGAGACCCTGATGACTGAACGGCTGTTCGGGCCGCTCGGGATGACCCACGCCGGGTTCGGCCCGCCGGCGACGCCCGACAAGGTCGACGCCCCCTGGGGACACAATCCAGCGCCCCATGTCGCCGACACCCCGCCTGCCCTCGGTCCGGCGGCGACTGTCCACGCGAGCCTCGGGGACCTGATCGCGTACGCAAAGCTCTACTTCAACGATGGCGTCGGCCCCGCCGGTCGGATCATCTCGTCGGCGTCGCTCGCGCGAATCGAAACGCCCGCGCTCGGCAGCTACGCGTTCGGGTGGTTCGCCAGGGGAGGCGACAGCGTGACGCCGAAGTTCCTCGTGCACAACGGGAGCAACACATTCTTCTACTCGACGATCCTCATCGTCCCGTCCCAACGCGCGGCGATCATCATGATGACCAACCGAGGCGATCTCGGCAGCTGGGTGCGCGGCGACGAGCTCGTCAACTACCTGGCCGCGCACTTCATGGTTCCTCGAAAGCTTCCGTAGCGGCGCTTCCGTCTCGCGTCGTTCCCCGTGCTACTTGATCGGGTAGCCGCTCCACAGCCATTCGAGCGCGGCGGGTAAGGTCTGGCTGACGACCTTGGGGTCGTTGTGGACGGCGCCCCTCGCGAAGTCGAAGTGATAGTGGTAGCCCTTCGCCTTGAGCGCGGCGGCGAGCTTCTGGTTGTCGAAGATCCAGTTCCTCATCGACGCCTCGGTGTTCTTCGAGCCGGCGTCCATGTCGGCGACCTCCATGTAGATGCGCAGCGGCTTGCCGTCGGCGTCGGCCACGAGGTGCTCGGGATACGCGTAGGCGCCGTGCGGATAGTCGGTCGTGATCCCGAGCGGCGCGAACGAGCCTGAGTAGCTCATGATGCGATGATAGAGATCGGGCCTGAACCACCCCATCGAAAACGCCGCCGAGCCGCCCGAGCTGCCGCCGAGCGCGCACCGCCCGTCGGGATCGGTGGTGAACGTCACCCCGAGCAACTTGGTCACCTTCGGCAGCACGGTGCTCTCGACCCAGCGCACGAACGCGTCCGAGACGGTGTCGTATTCGAAGCCGCGCTCGCTGCCCGGACCGTCGCCCGGCCCGGCCATGCACATGATGCCGACGATCGCGGGCAGCCGCTTCGCCGCGATCATCGTGTCGAGGACGGCCGGCAGCTTCGTCATGTAGTCGCGCCCGTCCTGCACGATGATGAACGGCGCGGGCGTGCCCTTGACGTACTGAGCGGGCACGTAGCCCCAACACTCGCGCGTGTAGCCGCCCGTGACGCCGGGAAAGATCGGGCTCTCACTCGACGCGATCGTGAAGTGCGTCGTCACGCCGCGCGGAATTCCCGCGGGAGGCTTCAGCTCGGGCGCGTCTGCGTAAGGCGCGTTGAGGATGAAGTCGCCTTCACCCGGACCAGCGGGCGGCAGAGCGGCGTCGGGGAGCGCGCCCGCGTCCGGGTCGGTGGTGCCCGCGGCACCCGACGCGCCGGCGAACGCTCCGGCCGTCCCGCCCGTAGGAGAAGATCCGCCGGTCGCGCCCCCGAGACCTCCCGCGTCACCGGCGGCGCCCCCCGCGACGCCGGACAGCCCCGCCACGCCCGCGGCGCCAGAAGCGCCGGCCGCGCCCGTCGTGCCCGCGGCGCCCGCCGCGCCGCCGTGTGGATCCTGCGGCGGGTTGCTGCACGCGCCGACCCACGACATCAACAAGAAGAAGAGTCCGCCCGACCACGCGCCCCGAGACGAAGAAGACGAACGCATCGAAACCAACATGCGAGAGGTCCTTTCGGTGGGAACGGGACATTGTACCCAGCGGCACGTGCCCCGCGGCGCACCGGATGCCCTCGCGACGCGCACCCACGAGCCTCCGCCCTAGGGGTTAACCCTTGGAGAGTGTTGCATTCGCAGGCGGCCCAACGCCCCAGCGTGTGCATCACCCTGACGCGAGGTGCACCCCTCCGCCTTCCAGGCGGACTAGCGTATCCACGACTGCTGGAGCCCCCGTTCCACGGGCGACCCGGTCGATGAGGCGAACATGAAGTCGAGCCCAATTCGTTTCCGTCACGGTCGTTCCGCGCCCACCGCCTGCTCTTTGGCGATGCTCCTCGGATCCGCGATCGGCTGCACAGGCGAGGTCGCCACGATGTTGCCGCCCGGAGCCACGGGGAGCGCCGGCAAGACCGGCTCGGCCGGCGGCACGAATCCCGGAACCGGGGGCATCAAGGTCATCGACATGCCCGCACCGCCCGCGAGCGGGTGGTTCGAAGCGCTCAAGGCGACGGATTGCTCGAAGGCGCCGACGGCGCTGCCCGCGTCACGCATCTGGCGCCTGTCGGCGACGCAGTGGAAGAACACGGTCGCGCAGGCGCTCGGCGTCGCCGCGCCCGACGTCAGCGGATTCCCCCAGGATCAGCTCGATCCCCGGACCGGCTTCAGCGACGACTCGACGGGCGACAAGGTGACCTTGCCCCTCGCCTCGGCCTACTTCGACACGAGCGATCGCCTCGCGACGCAGGCCGTGACCGCCGCGACGACGGCGTTCCCCTGCCTCGCGACGGCGCCGATCGCCGTGACGTGCGCGCAGACGTTCGTGCAGAGCTACGGCGCGAAGCTGTTCCGCCGCGCGCTCACGCCGACGGAGAGCTCGAGCTTCGCGAATTACCTCAACAGCGAATCGAAGCTGGATCCGGCGCCGACAGCGGTCATTTCGATGCTCAAGGCGATGATGATGTCGCCGAGTTTTTTCTACCGGACCGAGCTCGGCAACAGCAAGCCCGGCCCCGTGGATCTCACGAGCGACGAGATCGCGTCGATGCTGTCTTATACGATCGCCGACGTGCCGCCCGACGCGACCCTCACGCAGGCCGCCTCCGCGGGACAGCTCGCCGACCCGGCGATGCGCACGGCCCAGGCCGAACGGCTCGCCGCGCTGCCCGGCGCGAAGGACAAGCTCGCGACCTTCTGGCGTGAGTACCTCGCGCTCGGCGACGCGCCGACGTCGCCGGGCATCGACGCGTCGATGCACGCCGAGGCCGAGACCTTCTTCTCGAAGGTCGTCTGGGACAACGCGGGCGGGTTGAAAGAGCTCCTCACGGCGCCTTACACCTACGCCGATTCGATGGTGGCCCAGCTCTACGGCTCGGTGAAGCCGGCCGCCGACGGCAAGCTCATGCTCGATCCGACCCAGCGCGCCGGCATCCTCACGAGCGCGAGCCTGCTCGGCAAGACGTCCGCGGCGTCCCAGGCGGCGACGGTCATTCACCGCGGCTTGCTCGTGCGCGAGCGTCTGCTCTGCACGATCCCGCCGCCGCCGCCGGCGTCGGTCGTGCCGGATCCCGCGCAGATCCAGATGGCGGGCCCCGACGCGACGGCGAAAGAAAACTACGCGCAGTTCAAGATGGCCAAGCCTGGGTGCGACGTCTGCCACCAGACGTTCCAGCCGCTCGGCCTCGCCTTCGAGACCTACGACGCCGTCGGCAAGTTCCGCACGGCCTATCCGACGACCAACAAGCCGATCGACACCTCGGGCGAGCTCACCAACGCCGGCGACGCCAGCGGCCCGTACACGAGCGTCGTCGACATGGCGGCCAAGATCGGCGGCAGCCAGATCGCCCAGTACTGCTTCGCGGAGCAGTACGCGGCGTTCGCCTTCGGGCGCGCCGTCAACGTCGATCAAGAGGCCTGCACCATTCGCAGCATGGGCGACTTCGTGATTTCCAAGGGCGGTCAGGCCCGCGAGCTGCTCGCGTCCTTCGCCGCCACGCCGACCGTCACCCGGAGGTTCCACCAATGAGCCGCAGGACGTCTCCGCCGTCTTCACCGTCTTCGCCGTCGTCTCGCTCGGTGGACCAGCGCCACGTCTGCGACCCGCGCTTCACGCGGCGATCGCTGCTGGCCGGCCTCGGCGCGGGAGCGGTCCTGCTCGAGCCCTTCTTGCGGCTCCGCAGCGCCTGGGCCGCGCCCGCGCAGTCGGGCAACCTGCTCATTTTCTTCACGCCGAACGGCCACAAGCGCGCCTTGACGGTGAACAACGTGACGACGCCGTGCTTCGACGCGACGGGCTCCGCGACGTCGCTGACGCTCGGCTCCGCGCTGACCGCCCTCGAGCCGTACAAGAGCGACGTCGCCGTCGTCAAAGGCCTGAGCTGCAAGACGCCGACGTTCATCGCCAGCCACCAGGACAACTGCCGCCTCCTCACCTGCTGGGGCGCGCCCAAGGAGGGAAACGACAACAGCCAGTTCACGGGCTACGGCCCGTCGATCGACCAGGCGGTCGGCATGGCCTTCGGCGAGCGGCCGCTCGTCGTCGCCGTTGATCCGTTCCGCGACGCGCCCCACTGGCGAAACTTCCTGAACTGGCGCTCGTCGGGCGTCAACGAGCCCTTCACGAAGAACCACCAGGCCGTGTTCACCGATCTCTTCGGCGGCCTCACGGGCGCCGCGAAGACGCCTGATCAGACGGCGGCCATCGCGCGCGCCCGCGCGCGCAACCAGAGCTTGCTCGACTTCGTCAAAGGCGACGTCGCCGCCTTCCGCGCGCGCATCAACAGCAACGACAAGGTGCACCTCGACGCCTACCTGGATTCGCTCCAGTCGCTCGAGCAGAAGGTCACGCAAGTTTCGGCCGTGCCGGGCGTCTGCAGCACTGACGCGTTGCTGCCGCGCGTGACGGCGATGTCGGCGCTCAAGGCGACCATCCAGAACGACGACAAGTCGCCCCCCGGCGTCGCCGCCGAGCTGCAGAAGCGCGGCGAGCTGTGGATGGACATGATCGCGACGTCGTTCGCGTGCGGAACCCGCCGCACGGCGACGATCCAATGGGGCGGCGCCTCGGAGGGCTACGATCCCGCGGCCGACACCGGCTCGCCCACCCACCACAGCGTCAGCCACGGCTCGGCGCCCGCGGAGCACTGGGGCGCAATCGACGCGTGGTACGCGCAGCGCTTCGCCTACATGATGAACGCGCTCAAGACGCTCAACGTCCTCGACAAGACCGTCATCGTTTGGGTGAGCGAAATTACCGAGGGTCACAACCAGCTCAACATGGTCACCGTCGTCGCGGGCGGTCAGGCGCTGGGCATGAAGATGGGCCAGTACGTGATGTACCCCATCAAGGGCGGCGAGAAGGACGGCAGCGGCTCGATCCCGATCGCGAAGGACCCTGCGAACAAGGGCCTCAACGATCTGTGGGTCACGGTCCAGCAAGCGATGGGCGTCACCTCGCCCACCTTCGGCGATCCCCAGTACTGCACGGGCGGTCTGAGCGAGCTGCGCAGCAGCTGAGCTTCGCGCGCGCTCCCGCTTCGATCCCACACGCACCCAACGTGCAACGGCCCCGGTTCTTCGAACCGAGCGCGCCGCAAAGCAAACGGCCCCGGTTCTTCGAACCGAGGCGCCGCAAAGCAAACGGCCCCGGTTCTTTCGAACCGAGGCCGCTTGGAGAGACGAGGTGTCTCAGCTCAGCTGCTTACTGGCAGGTGAACTTCTCCCACGAGGTCGACGTCTGGGCGACCGTCGACGAGACCGCCTGAAGGTTGGCGTTCGCGCCGCCACCGACCGCCGCGACGTACTTGCCGTTGGCCTTCGCCTTGATGCCGAACTTGCCATCGGTCTGGACCTCGAGGGTGAACTTCTCCCAGTCGCCAATCGAGCCCGAGCGAGCGCGAATCGGGGGCGCCGAAGAGCTCACGCCCATGTCGGCCGCCAGGTACAGGTTGTTCGTGTGCGACTTGAAGGCGACGAAGCCACCGCCCGCGTCGATGATGTCGAACTGCTCGTAGGAGCCGACGCCCGAGGCCTGGGCGTTGACGCTCTGGTCCGTGCGGGCCGAAGCGTACTCGCCGTTC
>JBBQJG010000280.1:0-7462 GCA_038325725.1 Polyangia bacterium
GCCATCGAGCCCATCGACGTCGACGAGCAGGAGCGACAACGGGTGCTTGTAGCGGAGGGCGCGCGACACCTCTTCGTTGAGCAGGCGACGAAGCTCGTTCTGATTGAACAACCCCGTGAGCTCGTCGCGCACGGTGAGCTCACGGACGGCCGCGCGCTGGGCTGACAGCTCATCCTCGGCGGAGCGCAGCGCCCCGCGCAGGCGCGCGACCTCGGCCTTGAGGTCAGAGATCGTCGTCTCGTCGATGGCGCTGCGCGGTTCGCTCACGGCGGGCATTTTACCGGAGTCGGCGCGGCGAAGGGAACGGGCGAACGGCGAACGGCGAACGCGTCATTCGGGCGCCACGGCGGTCGCGGCCTCGCCGCTCGACCAGCTGCCGCGGGTGAGCGCCTCGACCGGGGACCCGGCGGGGGACCCGACCGGGGAAACGAACGCCGCCTCGAGCTGCGGCACGCCGTCGACGAAGACGACGGTGTTGGCGAGCGTCGCGGGCACGCGCGGCCCCGGGGTGAGGATGCCCACGAGGTTGAGCGGGTCGCACGCCGACAGGCGTACGATCTCGCCCTTGCGCGGCTCGCGGCGGATCGCGCGCAGGGCGTCGACGGCCTCGGGCGCCGCGAACTGCTCGCCGACGAAGCCGGCGCAGAACCTGCCGCCGCGCAGCTCGCCGCTCATCTCGAGCCGCCGGTAGACGCGCAGGAGATCGCGCCAGGGCGGCGCGTGCGATTCGCGCGCGAGGATGTCGCGGAACACGACGCCATAGCGACGGACGTACTGGCGCGCGAGCTGCTCGGTGCGCTCTTCGTCGGTCGCGGCGGGCGCGCGCAGAATCGACCAGCGGCCCGCGCCGACGGGGCCGCCCGAGCGGCGGTTCCAGCGCGCGTGCCAGCGGGCGCGCGCGCTGCCGCGGCTCTGCGTCGCCGAGATGAGCGCGCGCAGCCCCGCGAAGCCGTCGCCCGTGACGCGTCCGCCGGACACGAGCTCCCACAGGGCGTCCTCGACCTCGGCGCGCAGGCGGCCCGCGCCACCGACGATCTCGTCGAGGAAGCTCGCGCCGTGATCCTCGAGAAAGACGAGGACGTCGCGCGCGGGCGCCGACAGCGCGGGCTCGTCGACTGCGACCTCGCCGTCTTTTGAGATCGCGGCGGCGCCTGAAATCGTCGCGGCGCTCGCGCCGTCAGGCACGCGCAGCCACGGCAGCGCGCCGCGCAGGCACAGGGCGATCGGCGCGGCGCGGTTGGGCGCGCTCCCGGCCTCGCGCCGCGCGAGCCGTCCCCACGCGACCTCGCCCGACAGGCAGAGCGCGTCGAGCCAGCTCGAATCGAACTGGGCGATGCGCGCTGGGAGGATCTCGCGCTCCCACGCGCCCGCCGCCGCCTCGAAGCCCTGGAGCTGGGCGACGATCTGCTGCGCGCCGCCGCGGCCGTGGAGCTGCGCGCCCGGCCGCACGTGCTGCCACGACAGCAGGAAGCGCATGAGGTCGGCGGCGGCCACGGGCTCGATCTCGCGGCGCAGGCCGTCGAGCACGCGCCGGTTGATGCGCGCGAGCAGGCGGCGATCGCACCACTGCGTCTCGTCGTTCCAGTCGGTGAGCCACCGCCCGCGGAGGACGGCGCCCTCCATCTCGACGCGCGCGAAGGCGGCCTCGACGTCCGAGGCGACCACGTCGAGGCGCGCCGCGAGGCGCGTCGCCGTCGTCACGCCCGCGAAGGTGAGGTGCGCGCGGACCATCTCGACGAGCGCGCCTTCCCCGTCGGTCCAAGCCGGCGCGCGCCGCGCGGGGGGCTCGACGACGTCGGGCGCAAAGCGCGCCGCGGGCCACACGGCCGCCGCGAGCGAGCGGCGCTCAGCGGCGACCCAATGGACGCCCGCCCCATGTGTGAGCCGCGCGGCCCGCCGCGTGGCGATCAAGGTCTCGAGGTGTTCTTCCCAGCCGCGCGGGCGTCCTTCCGCCTCGGGCAGCGCGCCCACCTCGAGCAACAGGTCGTGCAGCTCGTCGGGATCGCGCGCGACGGGCTGCGCCTCGGCCACGACCTCGGCGATGACCCCGGGATCAAAGCCGCCGAGGCGCTCCGTGATCTCGGCGGGCAGGCCGCGGCGCAGCTGCACGGCGCGCGTGCGCCGCTCCTCGAGGGGCGCGTCGTCGAGGAACGCGTACGGATTCGCGTTGATGATCTCGTGCGCGAACACCGACGGCTCGGGAAGGTCGCGCGCGATCGTCTCGATCTCGCCCCTGCGCAGCGCCTTGATGACCTCCTTGAGACCAGCCGCATCCATCGCCTCGACGAGGCAGTCGCGGATCGTCTCGCGCACGAGCGGATGGTCGGGCACCTCGATGGCGCCGCCGCCGTGGTTGTCCTGGCAGGCGGTCTGCGCCGGGAACACAGCCGTCACGAGGTCCTGCGCCTTCATGCGCTGGAGCTGCGGTGGTACGCGCTTGCCGCCGCGCGTGCGCAGCAGCGCGAGCGAGCGCACGGCGTTCCAACGCCAGCGCGTCTCGAACATGGGCGCCTGGATCGCTGCCTGCGTGAGGATCTCGTCGATCGTCTCGGCGCGCAGCATCTCGAACACGGCCTCGAGCGGGAAGCTGTGCTGCGTGCCGAGCGACAGGATGATGCCGTCGTCGGTCGCCGCCGCCTGCAGCTCGAAGTCGAAGGTGCGACAGAAGCTCTTGCGGAGCGCCATGCCCCACGCCCGATTGATGCGCCCCCCGAAGGGGGCGTGGACAATGAGCTGCATGCCGCCGCTGTCGTCGAAGAACCTCTCGGCGATGACGCGCGTCTGTGTCGGCACCGCGCCGAGCGCGGCGCGCCCCGCGAGCAAATAGTCGCGCAGCAGCTCGGCGCCGCGGCGATCGAGCGCCGAGCCGCTCATGAGCGCGGGGACGCAGTCTTCGCCGCGCGTCGCCGCGACGGAGACCTCCTCGCGCAGGGCTGAAACCTCGAGCGACAGCTCGCGCGTGCGCGCGGGCCCCTCGCCGAACCAGAACGGGATCGAAGGCGGCGCGCCCCCGGCGTCCTCGACGCGGACGGTCCCGCCCTCGACGCGGCGAATCCGCCACGACGAATTGCCCAGCAGGAAGATGTCGCCCGCCATCGACTCGATCGCGAAGTCTTCGTCGAGCGTGCCGATGAGCGTGCCCTCGGGCTCGAGCACGACGTTGTAGGTCGCGAGGTCCGGGATGGCGCCCCCCGACGTGATGGCCGCGAGGCGCGCGCCGCGCCGGCCGCGCAGCTTCTTGTTGACGCCGTCGCGGTGGAGCAGGGCGCCCGCGCGCCCGCGCGAGGTCGCGATGCCTTCGGACAGCACGTCGACGACGGTGTCGAAGTCCGCGCGCGGAAGCTCGGCGTAGGGGCCCGCGCGCCGCACGAGCTCGTAGAGCGCGTCTTCATCCCACTCGTCGGTGGCGCACGTCGCGACGAGCTGCTGCGCGAGGATGTCGAGGGGCGCGTCGCGCAGGCGAATGTGATCGATCTCGGCGCGTCGCGCGGCCCGCACGAGCGCCGCCGTCTCGACGAGCTGGTCACGCGTGAGGGGAAAAAAGCGTCCCTTGGGCGTCGCGCCGATGGCGTGCCCCGAGCGCCCGATGCGCTGCAGCCCTGTTGCGATCGAACGCGGCGAGCCGATGAGGCACACGAGATCGACGGCGCCGACGTCGATGCCGAGCTCGAGCGACGCCGTCGCGACGACGAGCTTGAGGTCGCCCGCCTTGAGGCGCGTCTCGGCCTTGTGGCGCCGCTCGCGCGACAGGCTGCCGTGGTGCGCGGCCACCGTCTCGGCGCCGAGCCGCTCACCGAGGTGCAACGTCATGCGCTCGACGAGCCGCCGCGTGTTCACGAACACGATCGTCGAGCGGTGCGCGCGCGCGAGGTCGGCGACGCGATCGTAGACCTCGGCCCACTGCTCGTTCGTGCACACGGCGCCGAGCTCGTCGTCGAGGACCTCGACCTTGAGGTCCAGATCGCGCCGCTGGCCGACGTCGACGACCGTCGGGGCGGCACGCGTGCCGCACAACAACTTGGCCGCGACCTCCAGCGGCCGCACCGTCGCCGACAGGCCGATGCGTTGGAGCTTGGCCGCGCCGTTCGCCGCCGCGAGGGCGTCGAGCCGCTCGAGCGACAGCGCGAGGTGCGCGCCGCGCTTGTCGGCGGCGACGGCGTGGATCTCATCCACGATCACCGTCCGCACGTCGCGCAGCGCCTTTCGCCCCGAGTCCGACGTCAGCAGGATGTACAGCGACTCGGGCGTCGTCACGAGGATGTGTGGCGGGTTCTTGACGGCCTCACGGCGCTCCTTCTGCGTCGTATCGCCCGTGCGCACGGCCGTGCGGACCTGCGGCGCCGGGAACCCGAGCTCGGGCGCGAGCGCGCGCAGCTCGCCGAGCGGCTCTTCGAGATTCCGCCGAATGTCGTTCGACAGCGCCTTGAGCGGCGACACGTAGACGACCGCCGTGCGCGCCGGCAGCGACCCGCCGTTCGCGATCGCCTCGCTCACGAGCCGGTCGAGCGTCCCCAAGAACGCCGCGAGCGTCTTGCCCGACCCCGTGGGCGCCGTGACCAGCACATCGCGCCCCTCAGCAATGAGCGGCCACGCCTTGGCCTGCGCCGGCGTCGGCGCTCCGAAGCGCCGCGCGAGCCAGGTCGCGACCAAGGGGTGAAACATCCGTTCAGTATAGGCCCGGTCTGGGACCGGTGGGGCGGGGTTATTGGGTCCGTGATACAAGCTTTCGCGTGGAGCTCCGGAAGGAGTGGGGACGAGCGCTCGGCGCCGCGGCGGTCGTCGTCTTGGCCTGCGCCGCGTGCGCGACGACGGCGACCTGGAAGGCGCCCACGGCGATGGACACGCGAGACGATCCGGCGGCGCTGCGCCCCGGCTACGGGAACGCCGCGCTGCACACGTGGTGGCCGCTGACGCCGCCCGAGGTGGCCGCGGTAAAAATGCTCGACGCCGCCAAAGCCGGCGACGCGCACGCGCTGCTCGCGCTCGCTCTCGTCTCGTCGGGCGATCGCCGGGACGCCGCGAGCCACGCCGAATTCACGGCGCGCGTCGACGGCTTCCTCGCCGATCTCAAGCCGACGATCGCCGCTGCGGCCGACGACTGGCACCGCGGCTACGAGCTGAACCGCGCCATGCACCGCGTGTTCTTCGGCGGCGAGCGCGCTGAGCTCGGAGGCTACGAGCTCAACCAGGCGCGCCTGACGGGGATCTTCACGACGAACCACTACAACTGCCTGAGCTCCGCCGTCCTGTACGTCGTGCTCGCGCGCGCGTTCGGTTTGCCCGTCCGCGCCGTCGTCGTCCCGACGCACGTCTTTGTCGAGCTGGGCGCGCCCGGCGGTGGCCGCGTCATCGAGGTCGAGACGACGTCGAACACCGGCTTTGACTGGGTGCACGACGCGCGCTTCTACAAGGACGATGCCGCGAGCTGGTCCAGCAGCCGCGGCCTGCGGCCCGTGACGTTCGACGAGTACCAGCACCGCCGGATCATCGAGCCCTACCAGCTCGTCGCGCTCGCGATGCGCGACGGGCGCTCGGGCGACGACGACGCGGATCGCGCGCGCCTGCACGAGCTCGCGGCGCTCGTCGACGCCAACGACGTCGAGAGCCAGCGCGATCGCATGCAATATACGGAGAACGAGGCGATCGCGCTGTTCGACGCCCAGGCCTGGCGCACCGTCGCGCGGCTGTTCGACGTCGTGTCCCCCGCCGTCGACGCGCTCGCGGTCAGCACGCACGACGCGATGACTGGTCAGCTCACGTCGTGGGAGACCTGGAGCTACGCCCACGCGCTCGCGATCGTGGGCCGCACAGATGAAGCCATGGCGCGCATGCGCGACGGCTACGCGCGCCTCGATCCGACCTGGCCCGACGCCGAGAAGCTGCGCAACAATTACGTCGCCGTGCTCAATGACAGGCTGTGCGGCCTCATCGACGTGAAGGACTACGGCAAGGCGCTCGAGGTGTACGCCGCTTATCGCGACCCGTGCCGCGCCGACAAGGTCTGTACCAACAACATCGCTGTCATTTACGGCAACCAATCGATCGACGCGCAGAATGCCGGCGACTGGCAGACGGCGCGCGAGGCGCTCCAAAAGTGCATCGCCGAGGGCCCCGACAGCGGCCGCTGCCGAGACGCCCTCGCCGACCTCGAGAGCCGGCACCGCTTCTAGGCGGTTGACCGCCCTCGCCGAAGGCGAGGCCCGGGCCCCGTAAACGTTCCTATTTCGCCACCCAGCTTCCGTGCTACAAGCGCTTCCGTGCCGCTCCGGAAGGAGTCCAAGCGAGGACTCGTTGCTCTCGCGATCCTCTGTACCGCCGCCATGGTGACGTTCGCGCTCACCTCCGCGCGGTCGCACGCCAGCGCTTCGGGCGCACGCCGTGTCCACCCCAAGGACGCCGTGGCCGAGCGCCTCGTTCCGGCTGGGTGAGGCCTGGCCCTTCGCCCTCTCTTCCATGCGGTATGGGGCACATGGGGCATGGGGCTCGCCTTGACGCCCCGGGGCTCGTGGTTACGGTGACGCCCGACGACGACAAGACGACGTAACGACAAGACAATCAGCTCGGAATCGGGAGGAGCACGCGCAATGGGCAAGATCATCGGCATCGATCTCGGAACCACCAACTCGGTCGTGGCCATCATGGAGGGCAAGGACCCGCAGGTCATTGCCAACGAGGAGGGCGGCCGCCTGACCCCGTCCGTGGTCGCGTGGGATGACAAGGGCGAGGTTCTCGTCGGTCAGATCGCACGCCGCCAGGCCATCACGAACCCCGAGAACACGGTGTACTCGGTCAAGCGGTTCATGGGCCGTCGCTTCGACGAGGTCTCGGAGGAATCGAAGCGCATCCCGTACAAGGTCCAGCGCGGTGGGAACGGCGAAGCCGTCCTCGAGGTGCGCGGCAAGAAGGTCACGCCGGCCGAGGTCTCGGCGCGCGTGCTCATGAAGCTCAAGAAGGCGGCCGAGGACTACCTCGGCGAGAAGGTCACCGAGGCGGTCATCACCGTGCCGGCGTACTTCAACGATGCCCAGCGCCAATCGACGAAAGATGCAGGCCGCATCGCGGGCCTCGACGTCAAGCGCATCGTCAACGAGCCCACGGCGGCCGCGCTCGCCTACGGCCTCGACAAGGGCAAGGACCACCTCATCGCCGTGTACGACTTCGGCGGCGGCACGTTCGACATCTCGGTCCTCGAGGTCGGCGAGAAGGTCGTCGAGGTCATCTCGACCAACGGCGACACCCACCTCGGTGGCGACGACATCGACGATATCGTCATGCAGTGGCTCATGGGCGAGTTCAAGAAGGACCAGGGGATCGACGTCTCGAAGGACAAGATGGTCATCCAGCGCCTCAAGGAGGCCGCTGAGAAGGCGAAGATCGAGCTGTCGAGCACGCAGGAGACGGAGATCAACCTCCCGTTCCTGACGGCCGACGCGACCGGGCCGAAGCACCTCCAGGTGAAGCT
>JBBQJG010000281.1:0-7438 GCA_038325725.1 Polyangia bacterium
GGCCTTCTCGGCCGGCTTGGCCATGGCGGGGGCGGCGGCGGGCGCCGGTGCCTTGTCGGCTGCCTGAGCGGCCATCGTGCCCGTGAGCAGGGCTCCTGAAATCACCAGCGTGCGGATCTTGGTCATGGTCAATTCCTCCTGGCGCGGGACCATACATCCATCGCGCGTCGACGCAAATCGCGCGGCGCGGGCGCGCCTTTTCCGCGCGTCTCGAAAAGCCGTCCGCGCTCGTCGCGCGCTACCGTCCGCGCTCGTCGCGCGCTACTAGAGGAGCTCGCGCCAGCGGCACAGCTTGACGCCACGCTGCTCGAACCCGCGCCGCACCTTGCGCGACGTCAGCGCGACCAGCTCGTGCGCGCGCAGGTGCGACGGCTCGCCGGGCTCGGCGTCCGTCTCGTCCTCTTCGCCCGGGTGACAGATGAGCTCGTGCGGCCCGGGCCCCATACGTCCGAGGATCTCGAGGATGCGCACCTCGTCGAGTCGGCCCACCTCGACGAAGCCCCAGCTCTGCGGTCCGTGGCGGCGCGCGCCCATCTGCCGACGCGTGAGCCACGCGAGCCCCGTCAGCAGGCCGGCCTCGAGGCCGCGCGCCGGCTCGGTGAGCCAGGCGAGGGTGGGGCGCTCGACCGCGCTGCGGATCCCCTCGATGCCGTACTTGCGCGCCACGTTCTCGACGGCGCGCCCGACCGCCGGCACGAAGCCGAGGTGCCGGTGGGTGTTGAGGTGATCCAGTCGCAGGCCCGCCGCGAGGAGGCGGGTAACCTGGGCGTCGAATTCAACTTCAATTTCGCCAATATCAATGTGACCCCTCATCCATGACGCGAAGAAATCTTGCGACCGCCGGCGGAGCGCGCCGCCCGCCGTGACGAGCGACGGCACGCGCGCCGGATCCGAAACCGGCCGGCCGCCGACGAGCGCCAGGTGCACACCGACGCCGAGCGCCGGCACCTCCGCGAGCAGCGCCGCTGCGCCCGCCAGGTCGTCGCAGTTGCCGAGCACCGACGTGCTCGTGACGACGCCCTCGCGGTGCGCGCGCACGATCCCGCGCGAGACCCCCGGCGACTGGCCAAAGTCGTCGGCGTTGACGATGAGCTGAATCTCGGGGGCAGGCACGGCGCTCCGCAGGCAGGTGAGCACAAGAAGGGTGACGATCGCGGAAAAGGGAGCGATCTCGACGGCGTTGTACCACTTCGCTCAATTGACCGACTAGCCCGATGGTGATATCTCAGAACGCCATGGGGAAGCGCATTCTGATCGCCGACGACAGCGTGACGATTCAGAAAGCCTTCGCAATGTCGCTGACCGGTGAGGACTACGTGCTCACCTCCGCTCGCTCCGCCGACGAAGGCTTGTCGCTGGCGCGGCAGGTGCGGCCGGACCTCGTGGTCGCCGACGCGCACATGCCGGGTCGTTCGGGCTATGAGCTATGCGCCGCGCTCAAGGCCGACGCGATGCTGAAGGCGACGCCCGTCTACATTCTGTCGTCCACCCAGCAGCCGTACGACGAGGCCAAGGGGCGCCAGGTGGGCTCCGACGGCAACTTCCTCAAGCCGTGGGATTCGACGCAGCTCCTCGAGAAGATCAAGGACGCGCTGAGCCGTCCCGCGGGCGCGCCGGCGCCCGGTCTCGCCGCGCCCGCGCTGTCGCGCCAGACGAGCTCGATCCCGATCGCGGCGCTCGAGGCCGACTACGACGTCGATCTCGACAACGCCGCCGACACGAAAGAGATGCCGGTCGCCCGTCCGACGGGGCCGACTGCGATGCCGGTCGCTGCGCCGCCCGCCGCCCCGGCGCGCGTGCCGAATTTGACGCCCGCTCCCTCTCCCGCCGCGGGCGGCATGCGCCCGTCGTTGATCCCCGGCGTGCGTCCAGGCGCCATGCCGCCGATGCGTCCGGGCGCGACGTCGCCTGCGCGCACGCTCGGCGCCAACGTGCCGCTGCCGTCGACCGCCGTTCCGCCGCGCCCCGCGCCGGCGCAGCCCGTGGGGCGCACGCTGTTCGGCTTACCGGCGGCGAGCATGCCGTTCCCCGGCTCGACGCGCACGACCGCGCCCAGCATGCCCGTCGTCCCGGCGGCCCACGCCGCGCCGCCCGCAGCCGCGCCCGCGTATGCGCCACCTCCCGCGTATGCGCCACCTCCCGCGTACGCGCCGGCGCCCTCGTATGCGCCGCCGCCCTCCGCGCCCGCGCTGTACACCCCGCCCGCACGCGTTCCGGAACCGGTGACGCCGCCGCCCGTGCTCACGCGCGCGCCCGCACCCGCCGTCTCGTCGCCTGCCGTCTCGTCGGCTGCCGTCTCGTCGGCTGCCGTCTCGACCTCGGTCAGCAGCCTCGTCGATCAGAAGGTCGCCGCGTTCGCCGCGAAGGGTCCCGAGTACGAAGCCCTCGCCAAGCTCTCGCGCGAAGTGATCGAGCAGATCGTCTGGGAGATCGTCCCCGAGCTCGCGGAGATCATCCTCCGCGAGCACGTCGCCAAGCGCGACCGCGCTTAGCGCGAGCGCGCTCGCCGCGAGCGCGGTCGAACGACGACCGCGCTCGAACGACGACGGCCGGGCCGTCGCCGTCGTCGCGTGCTACGGGGCCGACCAGGAGCAGAGCTTGCCGTCGCCGCCGACGACGATGCGGCCCTTGACCGCGATCGGCGAGGTCCACTGACGAACGTTGCTGCATCCGGCCGCGCTGACGACGGTGGCGCCTGTGTCGCCGTCGTAGCCCTTGAGGCCGCCGCTGTAGACCCAGACGACCGTGTCGGCTTTTCCGTCGGTCGACGTCGCGACGGGCGACACGTCGCCGCCGCCGGCGCACCAAACCACCTTGCCGCTCGCGGGCGAGCCAGGGCTCACGAGGATCGAGATGATGTTCCCGTTCATTCCGGGGGGGCACATCGTGTTGCCCGCGTTCATGACGACGTGGACGCCGCTCGTCGAGGTGTACGCCGCCTGCGCCGCTTTGATGGACATGCCGCCGCCCGCGATCGTGAGGTCCTGCAGCGGCGTGTTGCCGCCGAGGTTCGCCGCGTTGAGCAGGTAGAAGTGGCCGTCCTTCGCCGTCGCCGCGACCATCGTCGCGGGCGTCGCGCCCGGTACCGTGATGACGACGGGGCTCACCGAGCCGAAGTCGAGGTCACCCTGATCCATGGTCTTCCAACGGCCGGGGAAGAAGAGCCCCGTCGTCCGGTTGACCTGCGCCATGCCGGTCACGTGAACGACCTCCTCGCTGTCGGCGTGGTTGGGGATGCCATTCGTGCTGTTGCCGGTGACGGCGAACACGCCATCGCCGTTCGAAGCCATACCGCCCGCGGCCCAGATCGCCTCGCCCTGTCCGCCCGTGGCCCAGGCGGCCGCCATCGTCGGCGTCGCGGTGTTAATCGCGACGACCCAGCCGTGGTAGGGCTTGCAGTCGCCGATGTGGCCGCCGAACGGCACGTAAAGGACGCCGCCCACGAGCGAGAGCGCGCCCCGCTGGTTGTGAATCTGGGGGTCGAAGGTCAGCGTTCCGTTGCCCTTCAACGTCGAGACGTCGATGGGCCAGCCCGCCTTCTCCATGCCGGTGTCGACGCTGAGCGCGTGGATCTCGTGAGAAACACCGCCACCTCCGTTCACGACGCCCGCGAGGTAGATCGTGCGCGTCGCTGCGTCGATGACGGGCGTGCTCGTGATTCCCGTCGTGTTGCCGCAGCCGGCGAAGCCGTTGCCAGGCGCGGTGCCGATGCTGTGCATCCAGAGGATCGCGCCCGAGGTCTCGTCGAGCGCGTAGACCATGTCGCTCAGCGTGACGGCGAAGAAGGCGCCCTTGCCGCCCGGGCCGTTCTCCATGTACAGCGGCGAGGACCAAACGCCGCCCGTGAAGGTGGCCTTGAAGTTCGCGTCGAGGACCATCGTGGCCGCCTTGGCCTTCGTGAGCGTCGGCTGGATGAAGAAGCCGTCGCGCGTCTCGTGCTTGTTGCGCGTGAGGACCGACTGCCCCGAATCGGTGACGGTCGCGCCGCCCGAGCCCGCCGCGGCCGTCGTGCCGGCGGTTCCCGCCGCGCCGCCCGCGCCAGCCGTGCCCGTCGTGCCCGCGGCGCCCGTGGTGCCCGCGGCGGAGGTGCCGGCGGCTCCCGTCCCCGCGGTGCCCATCGTTCCGGCGGCGCCCGTCGTGCCTGCCGTGCCGTTGGTTCCGGCAGCGGCCGTCGTGCCGGCGGTGCCGTTCGTGCCCGCCGCGCCGTTCGTGCCGGCGGTGGGGTTCGAGCCCGCGGCGCCTGTCGCGCCTGCGGTTCCCCCGGGTTTTCCCGAGCCCGACGAACAGTTGATCGCGAGCACAGATCCGCCGACGAACGTCAGGAGCAACAACGGTGTTCCAAAGCGATGGTTGAACAAGGTGACCGCCTCTCGCCTAACTTGGGGGGGCAGGGGCTACAGAAAAATGGCCGTGCCGCCGGGGAGTGAAACCGTATCTAGGGTGGCACCGGAGTGTCAACCGACGGTGCACTCTCCGGACGCACCGTGCACCGAGCCGCCCACCAAGCTTGAATCCAACCCGGCAGGAGCGTTAGCTTTTCGGATCTCATGACTTCTTATCGCCTTGCTTTGAACTCCGGACTGGTCCTGTTCGTTTCGCTCGCGCTCGGCTGTCACGGAGGCGGTTCGACCGCGCCGGACGGCAAGGCCGGCAGCGGCGGGGGAGGCGCCTCCGGGGGCACTGGCGGCACTGGCGGAACGACAGCCACGGCCGGAGCGGGCGGCGGCGGCACGAGCGGGATGGCCGGCCACGCGGGCACGGGGGGCGCGGGCACGGGCGGCGCCTCCGGGGGCGCGACGGGCTCTGCGGGGCAGGACGGCGGGGCGTCCGGCGGTGCCGGCGGCGCGTCCGACGGCGGCGTCGACGCAGGCAAGCCCGCGCTTTCCGCTGGTCCCTGCTCGGGGCCCGTCGATCCGAACCTGCCGATTGTGAAGCTCTCCGACACCGGCTGCATGGACGCCGCGAACCCGACGAAGATGGCGGCGATCGTCGTCCCGTACGAGGTCAACAGCCCGTTGTGGTCCGACAACGCGAACAAAGAGCGCGGCTTCGTGCTCCCCGCGGGCAAAAAGATCCACGTGAAGGACTGCGCGGCGACGCCGTCCGAGTGCCCGGCTGGGACGCAGGACGACGGCAAGTGGCTGATGCCCGTGGGCACCGTCATGGTCAAGAGCTTCGGCTTCGACGGCAAGCTCGTCGAGACGCGGCTGCTCGTCCACGCCGACGCCGCGACGTGGAACGGCTACACGTATCAGTGGAACACGGCGCAAACGGCGGCCACGGTCGTCCCCGCCGACGAGGACGTCATCCCCGCGAACAAGCGCGCGAAGGTGTCGTTCAACACGGGCACGCGCACGGTCGACTGGACGTTCCCCTTCCGCTTCGATTGCACGGGCTGCCACACCATGACCGCGGGCGGAACGCTCGGCCCCGAGACGCGCCAGATGAACCGCACCGTCGGCGGCATGAACCAGATCGATCGCTGGAAGGCGATGAGCTTGTTCGAGACGGCGCCGAAGACGCCGTACGTCGCGGCGCTCGTGCTGCCTTATGACGGCCAGTTGGGCACGGCCACGGGGACGGTCGAGCAGCGCGCGCGCTCGTACCTGCACGCGAACTGCTCTTATTGTCACCGCCCCGACAACGACACCGTCGGGTGGCTCGACTTCCGCTTCGGCACGGCCTTGAAGGACACCGGCGCGTGCGGCAAGACGCCGATGAAGGGCGAGATCGGCGTGACCGGCGCGCAGATCTTCAAGCCGACCAAGCCCATGGAGTCGGCGATGTGGCTGCGCATGAACGCGCCGTTCATGGACGACAAGACGCGCATGCCGCAGCTCGCGACGTACGTCGTCGACACCGCCGGGCTCAAGGTCCTCGCGGACTACATCACGGCGACGACGACCTGCCCGCAGTAGCGGGCGGCCGTCGGTCGCGGCGAGCTGCCTGTCTTGCGCAGGCGCTTCACGCCCCGAATCAGTGCGGCGACCACGAGCAGAGGCGGTCGTCGGTGCCGACGATGATGCGGCCGTTGGCGGCGATCGGTGACGTCCACCGGCGGCCGTTCGGGCACATCTCCGTGCTCGTGTAGACGGTCGCGCCCGTGTCGCCGTCGACGCCGACGAGCTTCCCCCCCGCGAGGTACCAGACGACGACGTCGTTCGTTCCGTCCGGCGACGTGATGATGGGTGACGTGCTCGTGTCGGGGCCGGCGCACCAAGCTGTCGTCGCCTTGGCGGGAGCGCCCGGTGTCACCGCGATGGAGATCATCGGTCCGTTGCCGCCGCCCGGGCAGATGGGCGCGCCGCCGTTGAATACGATGTAGCGGCCCTTGGCCGTCGTGTATGTCGCCATCGCCGTGCGGACCGACGAGCCCCCGTTCGAGGGGCCGTTGGTCGCCTTGTAGCTGACGAGGCTGCCGCCCATGCCGCCGAGGTTCTTGCTGTTGACGATGTAGAAGCTGCCGTTCTTGGCGACGGCGGCCACCATCGTGTTGGGCGTCGAGCCGGTCTGCTCGAAGTAGACGGGGCTGCTCGCGCCGAGGTCGGCGTCGCCGCCGTCCATGTTCTGCCAATCGGGCGGGTAAAAGACCCCCGTCGCGCGATCGAGCGTCGCCATGCCCGTGAGGCGGACGATCTCTTCGCTGTCCTGGTGCGCGCCGCCGCCGCCCGTGCGGTTGCCGGTCGTGACGAAGATGGCCGTGCCGTCGGAGGCCATGCCGCCCGAGGCCCAGATCGCCTCGCCCTGACCACCGGTCGCCCACGCGCCGACGTTCGTGGGCGCCTTCGCGTCGATCGCGAACACCCAGCCGTGGTACCCGCCGCAGTCGCCGTTGTAGCCGCCGTACGGAACGTAGACGACGCCGTTGACGAGCGACAGCGAGCCGCGCTGGTTGTGTACGGCGGGGTTGAAGGTGTTCCCGCCCGACGTCTTGCCGCTGAGGTTCACGGGCCATCCGACCCGCTCCATGCCGTCGTCGATCGAGAGCGCGTGCACCTCGTGGCGCATGACGCCGTTCGTGCCGATGCCGCCCGCGACGTAGATCGTGCGCGTCGTCGCGTCGATGACGGGCGTGCCCGAGATGCCGATGGGGCCTTCGCCGCAGCCGGCGCCCGTGTTGCCCGACGCCATGCCGAGGTTGTGCTTCCACACCGTCGCGCCCGACGTTTCGTCGAACGCGAACACGTCGTTGTTCGTGTTCGCGGCGAAGAAGACGCCCTTGCCGCCGGGACCGTTCTTCACGTAGAGCGGCGACGCCCACATCTTCTGACCAAACGTCGGCTTGAAGGCCGCGTCGAGCGCCATCTTCGCGATGTTGGTCTTCGTGAGCATCGGCTGGATGAAGAATCCGTCGCGCGAGGCGTGCTTGTTGCGCTCGAGCACCGATTGCTCGGTGTCGATCGCGCCGCCGGCCCCCGTGCCCGCGGCGCCTGTACCC
>JBBQJG010000282.1:0-7435 GCA_038325725.1 Polyangia bacterium
CAAGTACGTCAGCAACGCGCGCGAGGATCTCGTCGCGCGCGTGCGCCGATTCGCCGAGCTCGCCGTGCGCGCCAACCGCATGTCCCTCGACGAGACGCGCTCGATGCTGCGAATGTACGAAGAAGGCCTCGCGGGCTACACGTACCTCGAGCGCGCGTAACACGCGCGGAAGGGGCTTCGCCCCTCGGCCCCCACGCCCAACCACCACCCCGCTCGGCCTCGCCGCGGGCCCTCCCCGCAGATGTCTCCGCAAGGCGGGCCGGCCCAGCGAAGCTGGGCCTCCAGGTGCTTGGACGCGCTCGCTGCGCTCGCTCTGACGTCTCAGGGAAAAGAAGTTAGTATCTTCGCGCCATGAACCTCACGGGGAAGCTGGGCGATCCCCAGCGCGTCGACGCTTCGCTCGGTGATCTGGCCCGCGGGGTCGTCGGGTCGGAGATCCTGAAGATCGCGGCCCAAATTCGCGCGCTCAAGGCGCAGGGCGCCGAGATCTGCAACCTGACGGTCGGCGACTTCGACCCGGCGCAGTTTCCGATTCCCGCGGCGCTGCTCGCGGGCGTGCAGAAGGCGCTCGCCGACGGGCACACGAACTATCCGCCGTCGGACGGCGTGCTCGCGCTGCGCGAGGCCGTCGCGCGTTTCTACGCGCGCGGGCTCGATCTCACGTATCCCGTCGAATCGGTGCTCATCACGGGCGGCGCGCGGCCGCTGCTCTATGGGACGTATCGGACCGTGCTCGACCCGGGCGACGCCGTCGTTTATCCGGTGCCGTCGTGGAACAACAACCACTACGCGTATCTGTGCGGCGCGCGCGCCATCGAGCTGCCCGTGCGTGCCGACGCGAACTTCTTTCCGACCGTCGACGACCTGCGACCGTCGCTGTCGTTCGCGCGCCTGCTCATGCTCAACTCGCCGCTCAACCCGACGGGGACGGTCATCGACCCCGAGGTGCTGCGCAAGATCTGCGAGCTCGTCGTGCAGGAGAACCGCCGCCGCGAGAAGGCGGGTGGCGACGCGGGCAAGGCGCTGTGGCTGTGCTTCGATCAGGTGTACTGGCAGCTGACCTTCGGCACCGCGCGCCACGCGACGCCGCCCGAGGTGTGTCCCGACGTCGCGCCGTACACGATCATGCTCGACGCCGCCTCGAAGACCTTCTGTGCGACGGGGCTGCGCGTCGGCTGGGCCGTGATGCCGCCCGCGGCGCGCCAGCGCATGGCCGACATCCTCGGCCACGTTGGCGCGTGGGCGCCCAAGCCCGAGCAGGTCGCCACGGCGGCCTTCCTCGACGACGCGCCGGCGATCGCGGCCTTTCACGAAAAGATGCGCGGCGACGTCCGCCGACGCCTCGACGCGCTCGCCGCCGGGTTCGCGGCGTTGCGCGCCGAGGGCCTGCCCGTCGAGGTGATCGCGCCGCAGGGAGCGATCTACCTTTCTGTGCGCATCGCACTACCCGGCTACACGAACGAGGCGACGCGCAAGCTGCTGCTCGACAAGGCGGGGTTCGCGGTCGTGGCCTTCCAGGCGTTCGGCCTCGCCGAGGACAGCGGGTGGTTCCGCATCTCCGTGGGCGCCGTCTCGCTCGAGGACATCGCCGCGGCCTTCCCGCGCGTGCGCGCCGCACTGGCGTCGGCGTCGGCGTGACCGAGCCCGGCGTCTCGGACGCCGCGCCGTTTCGTTTGGGGCGCGTTCTCGTCCTCGCGCTCGTCCTGCGCGCGGCGCTGTTCCCCTTCGCGGAAAACAAACATGGCGACGCGCCCATGCGCGCCCTCATCGCGCAGCGCCTCACGCTCGAGCCTGCCGCGGCCGCCGATCCGCGCGCCTATTGCCAGTTCGGGCCGCTCCACCCGACGCTCATGCGCGCGTTCATCGCGCTCGATCCCTGGGTGCCGCGCTCGTCGCGCCTCTTGTCGCTGCTCGCGGGCCTGCTCGTCTTCGTGCCGTTCGCGCGGCTCGCGACGCGCCTCGTGGGGCCGCGCCGCGCCGAGCTCGCGGCGGTCGGCCTCGCCGTGTCGCCGCTCGCGCTGCAGGCGTCGACGACGGCGGCGAGCGAGTCGCTTTATCTCCTGCTGTTCGTCACCATGCTCGAGCGACTCGTCGCCGCGCTCGACGATCCCGAGCTGCCGACGCGCGCCTTCGCAACCGCGGGCGCGCTCGCGTCGGCGGCGGCCCTCACGCGCTATGACGCCTGGTTCGCGATCCCGGCGGCCGTCGCCGCCGCGTGGATGACGCGCGCTCCGTCGGAGCGCCTCGCGAACGGGCTCGCGGCGTTCCTCGCGGCGGCGGCGACGCTGCCGGTCGCGTGGGTCGGGTGGAGCGCGGCTGCGACGGGCGAGGCGTTCTTCTTCGCGCACTACATCTCGGGCGATCACGCGCAGCTCGCCGCGACGGCCGTCGCGCGCTTCGGGCCGACGCTCGCGCGGCTGCGCCAGGTCGGCATCTGGGCGCTCGCCTTCGTGGCGGCCATGACGCCAGTCCTCGCGGTCGCGGGCGCCTTCGCCGCCTCCTCTTGGCGCGCGCGCGCCCGGCTCGAGATCGCGCGACCCGCGCTGCGCGTCGTGCTCGTCGCGGGGCTCGCGCCCATCGCGCTCTACCTCGGCCAGGGGTTGTTGCGGCTGCGCTTCGAGCCGTTGCCGCGCTTCGCCCTCGTGCCGGGTGTGTTGCTCCTGCCGCTCGCGGCGGCCGCCGTGCCGCGCGCGCGCCTCGCCGCGGCGCTCGTCGCGACGCCGCTCGTCGGGCTCGCGTTCTCCGTCGTCGCCTTCGCCGTCGCGACGTCACCGGAAGGTCGCATGTGGGGCGGCGCCGAGTCCATGGGCGCGCTCACGCGCCTCGACGACGAAGACCGCGCGCTCGCCGCGTACCTGCGCGCGCACCGCGCCCCCCACGAGCGCGTCATGCTCGAGCCGCTCACGTTCGCGGACATCGCGATCGCCGAGGAGGCGGGCGTCCCGGCGACGGAATCGATGTCGCTCACGGTGACGCGCACGCCGAGCGCCACGGTCGCCGAGACGGCGCGCGCGACGGGCGCGCGCTGGTTCGCCGCCTATGACCATGTCGGTGGCTGGGCTCGGACCCTCCCGGATTGGCCGCGTGACGCCGTTTCCTTGGGACGGTGGCGGTTGGTCTATCGTTGAGCCGAGATCGATGACGGCTCCGGGTGACATGAGCGACGAGCCGCCGTCGGAGCCAGCGGGCCCGACGCGTGGACGGCGCGAGCCGGCGCTCCGCGGCCGCGCCGTGCTCGGCCTCGCGGCGCTCGCCCTCGTCGCGCGCCTCGTTTGGATCGTTGCCGTGCCGACGCATCCCGTGGGCGACTTCGCGATGTACTGGGAGTCCGCCGGCTACTTCGCCGAGCACGGAGCCTTCGATCCCGAGTTCATCTTCATGCCGGGCTACGTGCTGGCGCTCGCCGCCCTTCGGGCGCTCGGCGGCGGCCTCTTCGCGGCCAAGCTCCTCGGCGTGGGCGCCGGGGTCCTCGCGACGGTCGCCGTCACGGGCATCGCGGCGCGGCTCTTCGGACGCGCCGCCGCCGTCGTCTCGGGCGTGCTGTGCGCGCTGTGGCCGGCGGGCATCGCCGTCGCGAGCGTGCTCGGCACCGACATGCCGGCCGCCGCGCTCGGCGTCGCCGCCGTGTGGCTCTTGCTGCGCGACGCCGACGCACGGCCCGTGCGCGCCGCCGTCCTCTTCGGCGTCGTCATGGGCGCGGCCGCGACGGTGCGCGCGATCGCGCTGCCCCTCGTCGTCCTCGCCGCGCCGATCTGGTGGGCGCGGCGCACGTCGTTCGCGGGGGGGCTGCGCCGCACGGCGCTCTCGTGCGCGATCGCCTTCGCGATCCTCGTGCCGTGGGGCCTGCGAAATCAGGCCCGCTACGGTGAGCTCTTCTTCACGGACAGCCACGGCGGCCACACGGCGCTCGTGGGCGCGAACCCGAACAGCGAGGGCGTCTACTCGCGCTCGCTGAACCTCATGTTCACGCGGGCGACGGGCTACCAGATGCTCGAGGCCCCGCACCGCGAGTCCGATCGCGCCGCCTACGCGCTCGCCCGCCAGTGGACGGCCTTCGAGCCGGACTACGCCCTCGGCCTGCTCGCCGCCAAGGCCGACCGTCTGCTCGGTCGCGAGCGCTCGCTGCTGTACTGGCCGCTCTTCCGCCAGGGCGTGCTGCCGCCCGCCGCGCTCGCCGGGTTCGCCGCGCACCGCGCGGGGCTCGAGGCCTTCGTCGACGTCTTCTGGTTCGCGCTCGTCGCCGCTGCGTTCTTCGGCGTCGCCGTCGCGACCTCGCGGCGGGTCTTCGTCGCGCTCGCGCTGCTGCCGCTCCCGCTCGCGCTCTCGGCGCTCTACGTCGCCTTCTTCGCCGAGGTCCGCTACCACCTGGCGATCGCCGTCTTTCTCTTCCCGTTCGCGGGCCTCGCGTGGCGGTGGCTCGCGCAGACGGTGCGCGACGGGCTCGGGCGGCGCTTCAACGAGCGGGGGCGCCGTCGTCTCGCGCGCGAGCTCGTCGGCGGGCTCGCGCTCGTCGTCGCCTTGTTCGTCGCGTGGCCGCGGGTCGTCGCCGCGGGAGCCGAGCTGCGCGACCGACACCGCTGGGCCGCCGTCGTGTGCGACGTGGCGGGGCACGCGCAGCTCTGCGCGTGGAAACCGACCGTGCCGGCGCCGGGCGAGGGCCCCTCGGCCGTGCGGGGCGTGTGGAACGGCGTGGGGCTCAAGCTGTCAACGGCGCTCGCCGCCGCCGCGACCGACGTCGACGTGCCCCCCGGCCGCTACGTCGTCACGGTGATGGCCGACACCCCGGAGGCGTCGCCGGCGCCCGAGATTCGCCTGTCTCTGCGCGCGCGCGGCGTGCCGCTCGCCTCGACGACGCTCCCGCAGCCGGCGGGCGCGCCTCCGGCCGCGCTCTCGGGCGTCGTCGAGCACCTCGGCGGCCCGATGCGCATCGAGCTCGGGGCCGAGCGCCTGTGGCTCGCGCCGACTTTCTTCGACCTCGGGGCGGTCTGGGCCTCGGACTTAAAGATTGAGGCGGATGTCCATTAGTGCATAATCCCTCGCCGATGCATTCCGGGATCTCGCTGAAGTGGCGGCTCTCCCGTGTCGTTGCCTTTGCCGCCTTCGCCACCGCGTCCGTCGCGTTGGCCGGCTGTGGCAGCGCCGACGATCGACCGCCGACGTGGTCTTACATTTATCCGGCGCTCGTCGAGCCTTCGTGCGCGACGGCGAGCTGCCATTCGGACATCGTGCGCCGCTCGGGCGTCGATCTCGGCTCGATCGATGTGGCCTGGAGCCAGCTCACGACGCGCCACTTCGTCATTCCCACCGTCCCCGCAGACTCAGAGGTCATTCACCTCATGCGCGCGGAAGGCGCGCGCCGCATGCCGCCCGACTTCGCGCTGCCCGAGGTCGACATCCAGCTGTTCGAGCAGTGGGTCACCAACGGCGCCAAGAACGACTAAGCGGGAACTCAAACAGATGGCACGCCTTCGCACCCTCAGGATCTCGACGCTCGGCGCCTCGCTCGCCGGTCTCCTCTTCCTTTTGCTCTCTTTCGCCGGCGCGCGCGACGCGCAGGCGTACCCGCAGTTCCAGTTCAGCTCGGGCACGAACCGCTGCAGCCAGTGCCACCAGTCGCCCGGTGGCGGCGGTCTGCTGACGTCGTGGGGCCGCGACGAGAGCGGCGACACGATCAGCCTCGGCGGCGACGGCGCGTTCCTGCACGGCCTCGTGCCGCTGCCGTCGTGGCTCGCGCTCGGCGGCGATTTCCGGTTCGCCGTCCTCAACAACGACGTCGGCAGCCCCGACGGGTCCGAGACGGCGGCGTTCCCGATGCAGGGCGATCTCTACGCGCGCGTCGCGTTCGGCGAGGCGTGGTCGCTCAACGTCATCGGCGGTGCGCGCGGCATCGTGCGTCCCGACGACACGTCGCCCATCGGACGGCTCGGCACGACGCTCGATCGCTTCATGTCGCGCGAGCACTACGTCATGTGGCGTCCGAGCGCGACGGGTCCGTACGCCCGCGTGGGCCGGTTTTTCGCGCCGTACGGCCTGCGCTTCGCCGAGCACGTGTACTACGTGCGCCGCTACACGGGCTTCAACCTGTACGAAGAGACGTACAACGCCTCGGGCGGCTACGTCGCCGACGATTGGGAAGCGCACGCGACGGTGTTCGCGCCCGTGCCGACGGGCCTGCCGGACGGGCTGCGCGCCATCGGGCCGCGCGAATTCGGCGCGACCGGCTACGGCGAGCTGCGCCTCGCGAAGATAGCCGCCGTCGCCGGCCAATTTCGCGTCGGCGTCGGCGCGGCAGAGTCGCAGTATCAGGCCGGCGTCGTCGGCAAGCTGTGGGTTGAAAAGGGCAAGCTGTTGCTCCTCGGCGAGGCGGACCTCATCCACAAGACCTTCTTGGGCACGAGCCACGCCGACAACCAGCTCGTCTCGTACACGGGCGTGAACCTGTTCCCCGTGCGCTCCCTCATGCTGGGCATCGCCTACGAGCGCTTCCAGGAAGACCTGAACGTCTCGTACACGGGCCGCAACGCCTACGACTTCCAGCTCAACTTCTTCCCCTGGGCGCACTGCGAGGTCGTCTTCCTCGGGCGCTACCAGCTCACGGGCGGCGGCTCCCTCGACGGCGGCACGGCGCGTCTCGCGATGCTGCAACTGCACTACTACCTTTGAGGACACTTCTGAGGTCAACGATGCGGACGAATGCCTTCCTCTCGCTCGCTGTCCTGCTCGTCTCTGGTGGCGCGCTCGCGGGCTGCGGCGAAGAGCCCATTCCGGACGTCGTCAGCTACGCACGTGACATCAAGCCCCTCATGGAGGCGCGCTGCATTCGCTGCCACGGCGCGGGCGGGACGGAGAACAAGGATCCGAGCCTTCCCGCCTGGTTCGTGGCGATGTACATGACCGACATGCCGAAGCCCAGCAGCGACTTCACGACCTTCGACAAGCTAAAGCCGTTCGGAGGGCTGATGAAGGCGTTCCTCGTCCCCGTGAAGGCCGATGCGACGCTGACGCCGCCGAGGCCAGCGGTGTCCGCCCTGATGCCGCCGCCGCCCTCGCCGACGCTCACGGATCGCGAGAGGGACATGCTGATCAAATGGGGCGCGGCCCCGAACCCGTAAGTTGCGGAGGTTCGATGGCTCTCACAAAGGCGTTCTTCGCGCTCGCCATCCTGATCGTTGGCGGCGGCGCGCTTGCCGGCTGCGGCGACGAGCCCGTTCCGGACGTCGTCAGCTTCGCGCGGGACATCAAACCGCTCATGGAGGCGCGCTGCATTCGCTGCCACGGCGCGGGCGGGACGTTGAACGACGATCCTCTCAGCCAGCCGACCGTCATGGTCACCAAACCCGAGACGGGCGACTTCAGACATATCGAGACGGTCAACGGCATCAGCGGCCTTGGGACCTACACGGGGGGGGGGATCGTCCTTCTGAAATTCTACATC
>JBBQJG010000283.1:0-7417 GCA_038325725.1 Polyangia bacterium
CGCCGCGCGGCTCTGGTTGCCGCCGCACGCCGCGAGCGCGGCGACGATGCGGTCCCGCTCCGCCGCGGGCGCCTCCTTCTTCGCGGGCGCCTCGACGCCGGCCAAGTGCTCTTCGGTGATCGCCGAGCCGTCCGCGAGCAGCAGAGCGCGCTCGACGACGTTGCGCAGCTCGCGGACGTTGCCGGGCCAGTCGTGCCGCGCCATCCGCGCGAGCGCCCCGTCGGTGAGCGTCGGCGGCCGCGCGCGCCCCCTCGCGAGCGTCGTCACGAAGTGCCGCGCGAGCAGGGGCAGATCGCGCGGCCGCTCGCGCAGCGGCGGGATCGTGAGCGTCATGCCGTTGAGCCGGTAGTAGAGATCGCGGCGGAAGGCGCCGCGTGCGACATCGCCCTCGAGGTCGCGGTTCGTCGCGGCGAGGAACCGGACGTCGAGCTTGTGAACGCGGACGCCGCCCACGCGCACGAGCTCGCGCGTCTCGAGGACCCGCAGGAGCTTCGCTTGGACCGCGAGCGTCAGCTCGCCCACCTCGTCGAGGAACACCGTGCCGCCGGGCGCCGTCTCGAGCAGGCCCGCCTTGGCCTGCGCCGCGCCCGTGAAGGCGCCGCGCTCGTGACCGAACAGCTCGCTCTCGAGCAGCGACTCGGACAACGCCGCGCAGTTTACTGAGACGAAGGGGCGCGCGGCGCGCGGTGACGCGTCGTGGATCGCGCGCGCGAGCACGTCCTTGCCCACGCCCGTCTCGCCGAGGATGACGACGCCGATCGTGCCGGCGCCCGCGCGCTTCGCGAGCGCGTAGAGCCGCCTCATGCTGTCCTCGACGCACACGACGGCGGCCGTCGCGGGACCCTCCGGCGCCTGAGAGGCGCGCGTCGCGACGGCCGAGATGGCGCGGTCGGCTTGGACCATGAGGACGAGCGCGCCGATCGCGAAGCCCTCGCCGGGCGCGAGCGCGACGGCGCACCCGGGCTCGAGGCGCCGGCCGCGCACGCGCGTGCCGTTGCCGCTGCCGAGATCCTCGACCTCGAAGGTACCCCCGTCGCCGACGCGGAGCCGCGCGTGACGCCGCGACGCCCGCGGCTCGTCGATGGGGACGTCGGCGCCGCGGCCGCGTCCGATGATCAGCTCTCCGTGGGCCGGGAGGGGCCGCGTCTCGAACACGTCCGGGCCCATGACGGTGAGGTGATACGCGCGCGCGGCGTCGACGCGGCTGCGGCCTCCGTCGGCGAGCGTGCTCGGCACCGGCGTCGCCATGCCCGCAGTTTAACGCCAGGCGAGGCTATATTTGTTCCATGACGTCGTCATGGCGGTCGCTGACGAGCTACGCCGTGCGAACAGTCGCGGCGTCGGCGGCGTCTCGCCCGGCGCCCGATCCGAGCTGACGCCCCGCGAGCACGCGCGCCAGCAGCGCGAACAGCTCGGACGGCTCGAAGGGCTTCGAGACGTAGTCGTTCATGCCGGCGGCGACGCAGCGCTCGCGCTCGGCGACGAGAGCGTGCGCCGTCATCGCGATGATGGGCAGGCGCGCGAGCGCCGCGTGCGCGCGCAGGGCGCGCGTCGCCGCGAGGCCGTCGAGGCGCGGCATCTGGAGATCCATGAGCACGGCCTCGATCGCGCCGTTCGACGCCAGGACGGTGTCGACGGCGTCCTGACCATTGTCGGCCATGAAGACGACGACGCCCACGCCCTCGAGCAGCTCGCGCGCGACCTCTTGGTTGATGGCGTTGTCCTCGGCGACGAGCACGCGCGCGCCGCGCAAGACAGCCAGTACATCGTCGGCCGTCGACGCCGCGGGCGCGCCAGCCTCCGTACGCAGCGGCAGGAGCACCGCGAACGAGAAGACACTCCCCGCGCCGGGCGTGCTCGTCGCCTCGATGCGGCCGCCCATGAGGTCGACGATCTGCCGGCTGATTGACAGGCCGAGGCCCGTGCCGCCGAACTGCCGCGTCGTCGAGCCGTCGCCCTGCTGAAATGGCTCGAAGATGCGCGCGAGCTGGTCGGCGGAGATGCCGATGCCCGTGTCGCGCACCGAGAACTTCAGCAGGGCTCCTTGCACGCCGAGCTCGATGCGCTCGACGGCGAGCGTGACCTGCCCCGCGCGCGTGAACTTGAGGGCGTTGCCCACGAGGTTCGTGAGCACCTGGCCCAGGCGCAGCGGATCGCCGAGCAGGGCGCGCGGCACGTCGGCCGGCAGCGCCGTCACGAGCGCGACGCCCTTGCCCTGCGCCTGCGCGGACAGCATGCCGACGACGTCCTCGATGACGTCGTCGAGCTGGAAGGGCACCGCCTCCAGCTCGAGCTTGCCCGCCTCGATCTTCGAGAAGTCGAGGACGTGCTCGACCGTCCCCAGGAGCATGCGCGCCGACGATTGGATCTGGTTGACGTAGGTGCGCTGCCGCGTCGGCAGCTCGCCGCGCAAGAGCAGGTGCCCGAGGCCCACGATCGCGTTGAGCGGCGTGCGGATCTCGTGGCTCATGTTGGCGAGGAACTGCGACTTCGCGACGGCGGCCGCCTCGGCCGCCTCGCGCGCCGCGATGAGCTCGGCGCGGGCTTGATAGTGGGCCGTCATGTCGCGCACGATGCCCTCGGTCCCGACGGGCGCGCCCGTCTCGTCCTTGACGAGCCGCACGTTGCCTTCGACGATCACGGGAGAGCCGTCGGTGCGCTTGAACGTCGCCTTGAAGTTCTTCACCGTGCCCGCCTCGGCCAGGAGGCCCCGCAGCCTCGTGCGCTCGCCCGCGTCGACGAACACGTCGGTGGGCATGCTCTTGCCGAGCAGCTCGTTCGGGTTCGCGTAGCCGAGCATGTGCCCCATCGCGGGGTTGACCAGCAGGATCTGGCCCTCGGCTGTCGAGAGGATGTAGCCCTCCTGCATCGTCTCGAAGATGATCTTGAACTTCTCTGCATTGGCGCGCAGCGCTTCGCGCGTGCGGCGCGCCCACCCGAAGCGCGCGAGCAGCGCCGTCGCGAGGAACAGGCCCGCGAGAAGCGAGACCATGAGCCACAGCGCGCGCGCGCCCTCACCCACGAGCTCGTCGGTCTCGATCTGGCCGATGAGGGTGGCGCCAAAGTCGGGCAGCGGGCGCGCCACGGCGAGGATCGGCTTGCCCCCTTCGTCGGTCGCGCCCGCGAGGTCGGTGATGCCGCGCGCGAGCCGCGCCTCGGGCATATCGTTCGTCGCCGACGGCTGCGTCGCGATCCACGTATGACCCTCGACCTGGTGCTTGGGGTGGACGAACAAGGCGCCCGGACCCGTGCCGACGATGAGCGACAGCTCGCCCGAAAGACTCGTCGCCGGGGCGATGTCGAACACCTCGAACAGGACGCGGCTCGGGTCGGTCCGCAACACGAGGGCGCCGGCGACGACCTTGGCGTTCGGCCCCTCGAGCATGACGGGAGCGACGATGTCGAAGGCCAACCCCGGCGGAGACGTGTCCGTGCGGCGCAAGCCGAGCACCTGGATCGAGCCCGTCTTCATCGCCTCGCGCGCGCGCGCCGTCCACTCGGGTGAGACGAGCTGTCCCTCGGCGCCGAAGCCGAAGCGGCGCTCACCCTTGGGATCGAGCCCGACAAGCGCCGTGTAGCCGTACGCCGTGGCGACGAGGGCGAGGCGCTTGGCGGCCCCGTCTTCGTCCTTTGCGGCCGTCGGGCCAGCGGCGAGCGCGTGCGCGAGGATCGGGTCGGCGCGCGTGACGAGGGCATCTCCCCGGCGCTCATCGACCCAGCGCCGCAGCTGCATCGTGCGGAAGTCGGCGACGCCGGAGACGAAGCCTCTCGCCCTGGCGCGCATACGGCCCTTCTGGCGCGCGACGAGCAGGCCTCCCGCGACGACGGCGACGACGAAGAAGGCGGCGAAGATCGCGACGATCCCGCCGCCGCCGCCGAGGAGCCGCGACGCCTCTCGCGACGGGGCCGGGAGCCGGAGCGCCATCACGGAGCGCGCCGCTTCGGTTCGTTGGCGCTCGGCTTCCTTCAATCGACCCCTCCCTGCGTGCGCTGCGGGGCGCGCACCATGAAACGAGCGGCGATTTTATAGAACGGGACCGTGAATGTCGACCGTCGCTCCGGAGTCCGACGGCGTCGGTGTCATCGGCGCGTTCGTGGTCATCGGCGCGTTCGGGCGCGAGTCGTCGTGCCGCTGCGGGAGCGTCCAGCGCAGCGTCGCGCCCTCGCAGGGGCGGCTCTCGGCCCACACGGCGCCGCCGTGCCTCTTGATGATGCGCGCGACGGTCGCGAGGCCGATGCCCGTGCCCTCGTACTCGGAGGCCGCGTGCAGGCGCGCGAACGGTTGGAACAGTTTCGACGCGTGCGCGGGGTCGAAGCCGGCGCCGTTGTCGGTGACGTGGAACTCTGGCATGGCCGCCGGCCCCGTCACGCCGATGTCGATGCGCGGCGCGCGCGTGCGCCCCGTGAACTTCCAGGCGTTGCCGATGAGGTTCTCGAGCGCGATGCGCAGCAGGTTGGCGTCGCCGACGACGGTCATGTCCTGGGCGATCGTGACGTCGACATCGCGTTCGGGCTCGCGGCGGCGGAGCTCGTCGACGATCTCACCGCACAGCGCGCTCACGTCGACGGGGCCCGTGCGCAGCGGGCTGCGCGTGAGACGGGCGAGGCCGATGAGGTCGTCGATGATCTGACCCATGCGCTGCGTCTGCTGGCGCACGATGTCCAGGTACTGGCGCGCCTCGGGCTCGAGCCGGTCGCCGTGATCCTCGAGCAGCGCGAGCGCGAACCCATCGATGCTGCGCAGCGGAGAGCGCAGATCGTGCGAGACGCTGTAGCTGAAGGCCTCGAGCTCGCGGTTGGCCGACGTCAGCTCCGTCGTGCGCTCGGCGACGCGGCGCTCGAGGCTGGCGTTGAGGCGCAGGATCTCTTCCTCCTTCTCGAGGCGTTGGGCCTCGGCCTCCACCCGGGCCGTGGCGTCGCCAGCCGTGCCGACCATGCGGAGTCGTCCCCCGGGCGCCACGAACAGGCGGCCCTGGATCTCGACCCAGCACATGGCGCGGCTCGGGAGCGCGCGCGCGCGGAACGTCACGGGCTCTCCCGAGACGTCGCCGCTCGCGATGGCGCGCAGCTTGGCCTCGACGCGCGCGCGATCGGGCGCCTCGACGTACCCGAGGAAATCCGCGAAGGCACCGCGCCACTCCCGCGGGCGGCCGCCGAGCAGCTCGAGCGCTTCGGGCGAAACGATGACGGTGTCGGTCGACAGATCCCACTCCCACACGGCGAGGTGCGCGGCGTCGAGGCCGAAGCGCAGCAGCTCTTCCTCGCGGACGAGCTGGGCCTGCGTCTCGCGCAGGTCGGTCAGGTCGATCGCGACGATGCCGATCGCCCAGATCTCGCCGTCGGTGTTGCGCACGGGGCACAGGTGATTGGCGTAGTGACGGCCGCCGTTGACGTCGTGGAAGACCGTCGCCACGCCCGTCGCGAAGACCTCGTCGATGTGGCGCGTGCGCGCGCGCGCGAGGTCTTGATCGCCGAGCAGCTCGAACGGGTTGCGGCCGCGAATCTCCTCGATGCTGCGCCGAAAGCGGGTCGCGAGCGCTTGGTTCAACGTGAGCAGCGTGTAGTTGCGATCGACGAGGAAGGCGGGCGCGGGGATCGCGTCGACGACGGCTTCGAGCGCGGCCGCCGTACGCTCGCCGCGGCCGCGCAAGGCCTCGAGCACGGTGCGCAGGTCGGTGGCGTTGCGATCGACGACGGAGGCGACGAAGAAGGCGGCGAGCGTCGCGCACGAGATCGTGATCGCGTGCGAGCCCCAGCGGGACAGGGAGGGGAAGAGGGCTTCCTTGATGAGCTCGTACGAGCATGTGCCGCCGGCCGCGGCGAGCGCGCACCGCAGCCCGAAGCCGCGCCGGCTCATGCGCCCAGCTCGTGCAGACCGCTCGTCTCGACGCGCGGGCCGAGCTGTCTCCGCAGGAGGTGGTTCTCGAAAGCGAGGCCGACCTGCGCCGCCGAGATCTCGATGGCGTCCGTCCGCCCGAGGCTGCGCACGCTCGCGCCGTTGTCGGCGTAGAGCACGGCGACGGGGCCTTGCCCCGCGAGCACGGGCACGATGAGGGCCTGGCCCGTGCGCGGCGGCCCGATGAGGGCCCCGAACGCCGGCGGGAAGCGCCGCTCGTCGAACGGGAGCACGCGCGCGCGGCCGTCGGAGGCGCCGTCGAGCAGCGCGCCGGCGGCGCCCAAGGGCACGAGCAGCGTTTTGGTCGCTTCGGCGAGCGGGCGGCCGTCGGCGCTGGTACCAAAGGCGCCCAGGGCTTTGAGGTCTTGGCGTCGCACGAGGAAGAGCACGGCGCGCTCGGCCGACTCGGAGACGACGGCCATGAGGTTGAGCGCGAACGTCGACGACAGCGCGCCCGAGCGTAGGTCCTGGAACAGCCGGTGAACGCGTGCGAAGCCCTCGGCGACGCCGCGCTCGACGGCCGCCTCGCGCGACGAATCACGCAGGCTGCCGACCAGGCTGATGACACAGGCCGCGACGAGATCGGGATCGGGCCCGAGGACGGCGGCCGCGCCGGCGGCGTACAGGGCGGCCGCGGGCGTCTCGGGCGGCGTCAAGACGACGAGAAGCGCGCGCGGGTGGACCCGCCGAATGGTCTTGAGGTCGTTGAGCGTCGCGGCGCCGCCGCGCAGATCGAGGAGCACGGCGGGCGGATCCTCGTCGGGGCCGGGCGCGCCCGCGTCGCGGAGCGAGACGCGCACCGACCGGATGCGCTCGACGGCGACCTTGCTGCTGATCTTCCGGGCCAGCTCGACGTCGCGCGAGACGATCTGGAGCACCGACCGCAGCCACGGCGACGCCGGGTCGATGAGATGCACGGGGATCGTCGGGCGCGCGTCGCGCTTCTTGACGCTCGTGTCCTCGGCGGCGGCCTCGAGGCCCGCGGACGCGGCGTGCGCGCGCTCGTCGAGGCGCTGCAGGCCCTCCATGAGCGCGCCCTGCGTGTGGACATCGACGGGCGGGACGGTGCCCCCCGGCACGGGCGACAGGTCCGCGAGCGTCTCGACGTTGCCGACGTCGAACTCGAACCCACCCTCGGCCCACGTGACGAGGTCGTAGATGCACTGTTTGATCTGCTCTTCGACGGCGCCGATGATCGCCCCCATGGCGACGGCCTTCATCTCGACCAGCACCGTGTCGAGGTTGGGGCGCGGCCGCATGGCCGCCTGGCGCGCCTCGGCCGCGACGAGCTGCGCAGGCGTCACGAGCGCCGCCGCAACGAGGAGCTTGCCGAGGGGCAGGGCGCTGGGACAGGTCGCGCCCACGGTGCGCCCGCGGTGCACCGAGACCGAGCCGACGCGCAGATCGTCGCGCAGCCGCAGCGTGCCCGAGCGATCGCCGAGGTGAACGAACTGGAGAAGCTCGACGACGGAGATGTCGGCGAGACGCCCCTGCAGGCTCACGCGGACCTCCGCGCGGGGC
>JBBQJG010000284.1:0-7410 GCA_038325725.1 Polyangia bacterium
GCTTCGACGAATCGGTGCGCAAGCTGCTCGCGCAGATGTTGCCCGGCGAGCTGCCCGCACGCGTGCCCGACGATCACGTCCTGTGGAAGTCGTTCTACGTGCTGCGCGGCGCGCCCGGGCGCATCCTCGCGGCCCCCTACGTCGAGGGCGTCGAGCGCGATCGACGCCTCGCCGTCGTCTACACGCAGAACGATCTCGAGGGCGCGCTCGCGCGCGACGGCTTCGGCCGCTGGGAGCACGAGGTCATCCCGGGCGGCGACGAGCAGCGCGAGCAGGCCTTCCGCTTCGCCGTGAACCTCGTCATGTACGCGCTCTGCCTCGACTACAAAACCGAACAGGCGCACATCGACTACGTCCTGCGCACGCGGCGGTTCCCGCGATGAACGACACCAGTCTCCCGGGCGCGTTCGCGCACAGCCCCTTCGGCGGCGGCGCGTTCGCCAACGGCGCTTTTAACGACTGGCACGTCACGTTGGGCGCGAGCGCCCACCTCGGGCGCGGCGGCGTCGTCGCGCTCATCGTCGTCGCGGGTCTCGCCGTGTGCTTCTCGGCGCTGTCGCTCATCGAAGAGCGCTTCGGGCGGGGCTGGCTGTTGCTCCTGCTGCGGGCCGCCGGCATCTTCGCGTGCCTCGCGACGGCGCTGCAGCCGACGCTCGAGCAGCGCCAGGTCGTGCGCGTGCCCAACCACGTCGCCGTCGTCGTCGACACATCGCGGTCGATGGACGTGCGTCCGCCCGACGGCGGGCCCTCGCGCGCCGAGCGCGCGGCGCGGCTGCTCGCGCGCGCCGCACCCCAGCTCGCCGCGTGGGAGCGCGACGGCCACGGCGTCGATCTCTATTCGTTCGGCGAGGCGCTCGCGCCCGCGACCATGACGTCCCTCGCCGCCGCGCCCGCGGGCGACGCCACGCGCACGGGCGAGGCGCTCGGCGACCTGCGCGCGCGCTACGCGGGGCGCGATCTCGGCGCCGTCGTCATCATCTCCGACGGCGTCGACACGGGCCGCATCGGCGAGGGTCCGCTCGACGCGCAGACGCGCTCCGACGTCGAAGCGCTGGGCGCGCCCGTGCACACGATCGGCGTGGGCGAAAAATCGCTGCGCGATCTCTCCGTCGCCGCCGTGCTCGCCGACGACTTCGCGTTCGTGCGCACGCCCGTGACCCTCGAAGCGGTCATTCGCCAGACGGGTTTGGCCGACCGGCAGATCGACGTGACGTTGACGCGCGACGGCCGGCCCGTCGCCACGCGCGGCGTCGTGCTGCGCGACGCCCACTCCGAGCAGAAGGTGTCGTTCGACTGGGTGCCCGATCAGCCGGGGACGTTCGTGTTCCGCATCGCGACGCCCGTGTTGGGCGGCGAGGCGCTCGCGACGAACAACGAGCAGACGTTCACCGTGAAGGTCATCCGCGATCGCGTACGTGTGCTGCACCTGTGCGGCCGCCCCTCGTGGGACCAGCGTTTCCTGCGCGCGATGCTGCGCCGCGATCCCAACGTCGACCTCGTGTCGTTCTTCATCCTGCGCACCGAGACCGACGAGCAACCGTGGAACCAGCGCGAGCTGTCGCTCATCCCGTTCCCGACGTACGAGATCTTCGAAGAGCAGCTGCGGTCCTTCGATCTCGTGATCTTCCAGAACTTCAACTTCGCGCCCTACGGCGTCGAACCGTTCTTGCCGGGCGTGCGCGACTACGTCGAGAGCGGCGGCGCCATCGCCATGATCGGCGGCGATCTCTCCTTCGCGAGCGGCGGGTACGGCCTGACGCCGCTCAACGACGTGCTCGCCGTCGAGCTGCCGCCGACGCCGCCCGCGCTCAACGGCGTCCCCGATCGCGACGTCACGACCGACACGTTCAAGCCGCGCCTCACGCCCGAGGGCCAGACGCACCCCGTGACGTCGCTGCTGCTCGACCCGCACGAAAACGAGGCGCGCTGGGGCAAGCTGCCGGCGCTCGAGGGCATCAACCGTGTGCCGCGCGCGCGCGCGGGTGCGACGACGCTGCTCGTGCACCCGACGCTCAAGGGCCCCGACGGCAAGCCCGCGCCCGTGCTCGTCGCCGCCAACGCCGGCAAGGGCCGCTCGCTCGCGCTGCTCACCGATACGGCCTGGCACTGGGGCCTGCCCGCCGCGGGCGAGGGCGACGACGGCCGGGCGTTTCAGCGCTTTTGGGAAAACGCCATTCGCTGGCTCGTGCGCGATCCCGCGCTCACGCTCCTGCGCATCGAGCTCGATCGCGTCGAGGTTCGTCGCGGGCAATCGGCCGTCGCGCGCGTGCGCGCCATGCACGGCGATTATTCGCCGGCGGCGAACGTCGACGTCACGCTCGCGCTCGTCGCCGCCGACGCGGCCCCCAACGCCAAGCCGTTGCGCACGCTCGCGGGCACGACGAACGGCGACGGCGAGACGCAGATCGATCTCGGCGTGCTGCCGCCGGGCGCCTACCACGTCAAGGGGCACGCCACCGTCGACGGGCACGACGTCGCCGAGGACAAGACGTTCGTCGTGCGCGCCGAGGGCCGCGAGCTCGACGACGTCGCCGCGCGCGACAACGTCCTGCGCGAGCTCGCGGCCGCGGGCCACGGCGACTATCGCTTCGAGGACTTCGGTCACCCGGCCGTGCGCGCGCCGCGCGAGGTCCGCGTCGGCAACCACCGCACCGTCGAGCTGTGGTCGAGCCCGCTCTTGCTCGTCGTGGGCATCGCGCTGCTGTCGCTCGAGTGGTTTCTCCGTCGCCGCGCCGGCCACAGCTGACGCGCGTCAGGCGGCGCGCAGCGCCTCACGCTCGGGCGGCGCGCAACGCGCCGGCGGCCGCGAGGCGAATCCAATCGTCGAGCGTCTCGACGCGCGCCTGTGCCGCCGTCGCGAGCGCGTCGTGAGTCGACTTCGCGAGCGGGACCGTCGCGACCTCGCCCGAGGGACGCAGGACGTGCGCGCACCAGTACGGGCCCGGCCGCGCCGCGAACGCCGGGTTCGTCGACAGCGACATCGCCCACTCGAGCGGCGCGAGGAAGCCCGCGACGGACGAGCGCGCGCGATCTCGGAGCGCGGCGACGTCGCGCGCGTACGCGCCCAGGCGCGCGTGCGGCGCGAGCGCGACGCGCGGGAGCGTCGGCCCCGCGAACGCCGCCGGTCGCAGCAGACCATTCGTCGCGACGAACGGCCCGCGCAGGCGGTACATGACGGCGGCGAGGCCTGGGTCCGGCCCGCGCAGCCCGTTCGTGACGCCCTCGAACGAGATCGCGTCTTCGAGGATCGGCGCCAACGAAGCGGGCGCCCCGAGAGCGGAGCGCCTCGCGAACGCCGGGAACGTCGCCGCGATCTGCGCGAGCGTCGCGAAGCGCGTCGAGGGGGGGCGCGCCGCGAGCTCGGGCGAGCGCAGGTAGTCCTCGAGCCAGCCCGCCGTCGCGCCGTGGACGGCCGACAGGAGGCGCGCCGTCGCTGGGAAGGCGTCGACGACCGAGGCGAGCAGCTCCGACATGACCGCCTCGACCGCGACGCGGACGCGCGCTGGGCGCAGCGCCGCGACGGCGGGCGCGCGCGTGGCGTCGACGGGCGCGCCCGGCTCGCGCAGGAGCGAATAGGCCGCGGCGATCTCGTCGCGCGCGCTCATCACGCCCGCCCCGGGAACCGCAGCCGGGCGGCGAGCGCCTCGAGCTCGCGCACGACGCCGTCCTCGCCGCGCCCCTCGCACTCGAAGCACAGCGCGCGCACGCCCGGCAGGCGCGGCCACAGGTCGAAGAGCAACGCCCGCGCTTCGGGCGCGATCTCGGTGCCGTGGTCGTCCCAGAACACGGGACCGTCCACGGTCTCGACCCACGCGCCCCCCGCGAGGTGAACCTCGACGACGCGCGCGAGCGGCAGCTCTTCGAGCACGGCGACGTCGTGCGGCCGCGCGAGTCGGTACGACAGCAGGTGACCGATGTCGAGCATCATGCCGGTCTCGGCGCGCGCGCACAGCTCGCTGAAAAAGGCGCCCAGGCTCAGGTCGCCCGCGACGTCGGCGAATGGCGGGTTCTCGACGAGAAAAGGCACGCCCGTCGCGTCTTGGACCGCGCACACGCGGGCGACCGCGACGTCGAGCGTCTCGCGCGTGAGCGCGCACGGAATGAACCCGCCGCCGAGGTGCTCGCCCTTCCACACCCACGTCCCGATGTCCTGCGGCGTCCACGGCGAGCGCAACGTCTCGACAACCCGGCGCAGCGCCGCGAGCGCGCTCGGCGTGGGCGGCTCGTCGGGGTCGAGCGACAGCTCGATGGGGTGCGCGACGAAGGCGACGCCGCGCGCGAGCTCCGCCGCGAGCCGGTGGGCGAGCGTTTCGGCCTCGCGTGAATCAACAGCGAACTCGACAAACTCGACGAGGTCCGGCCGCGCGCGCGCGAGCCGCGCGAAGTCGGGCACGGCGACGTTGAGCGACGTGCTGATGCCGATCCCCAAAGTCGGCAGAGCGTCGAGCGAACGCATGCCCGCCGATGCTCGGCGATCGAGCGCGAAAAGAAAAGCGGCGCTCAGTCCTTGGTCGACAACGCGCCCGAGACGGAGCGGCGGCGCACGCGCGGCTGGCGGCGACGCGAGAACACGAGCAGCGCGCCGAGCGCCGGCAACAACCCCGCGAGGCCGAACGCGCTCGTCGCGACGGTGCACCCGGCCGCGCCCGGCGTCATCGAGTTCAGCTTGCCGGGCTCGATCGGCGCCGTCACCGTGATGCTGTTCTGCGTGACGTGCCCGAAGCTGTCGACCGCCGTCACCGTGATCGTCTGCTCGCCGCTGATGTTCGTGAGATCCCACTCGAACGGCGGCGCGTAGGCCGTCGCCTTGAGCGATTGCGGCATCACGGAGACCGCGACGGTCGCGAGATCGCAGTCGTCCTTCGCGCTCACGTGCAGCGAGAAGTTGGCTTTGACCTTGGCGCCGTCGATTGGATTTGTGATGTCGAGCGTCGGCGGCCGCTGATCGCTCATGCAGCCGAAGGCCGAAGGCTTCGGGCCGCCGGGCCACGCGCCCATGCGCTGCTTGAGCATCTGGTACGAGTTCTGCGTCGCACGATCGCAGCGATCGCCGGAGGTGGGCAGGTCCGCGTCGAGGAAGCCGCCGTCGCAATCCGAGCAGATGCTCGGGTTCATGAGGTCCTTCTGGCTCGACACATGCTCGAGGCCGACGAGGTGCGCCTGCTCTTGCGCGATGATGATCGCCGTCTGCTTCGCGCTCGTGCCGCCGAGGAACGTGTAGGCGACGCCGCCGTCGATGTCGCGGCACAGGAACGGCGCGACGCCCGCGACCTTCGCGTTGACGTCGCACCACGCGCCGCCGCCCGACGAGACGACCTCGGTGTAGAAACTCCCGGACGTCGGGCGCGTCAGCGTGAAGATGATGTTGAGGTCGGCGTACCACGCGTCGAGGTACGTCTGGATCTGGCGCTGGCACTCGGCGAGCGTCGGCGCGAACGTGCAGTTGAACTTCGGCGGCGTGCCGTTGCAGGCGTTGGCGTCCGTCGCGGGCAGATCCTTGCCGTTCGCGTAGAAGAGATAGAAGACCTTCGGCGGGCCGACCCGCGCCGGCGCGTCGTCGCTCGTGAGGGCGCTCTGCACGCGCTGCACGCCGTTCGACTGCGGCGGCATCGGCACCATGTCGCCGTCGAGCCCCGGGGCCTCGACGCTCGGCTCCGCGAGCGCGCCCGTGCGATGGTCGATCGGCGGCCCGACGCCCGACGGCTGCCAGTCCTCGTCGGTCCCGCAGCCCGTCGCGACCGGCGCCAAGACCATGGCCAAAGCGAGCAGCCCCTTCGCGACGGGGGCCTGGCTCGCTGCGCGCTTTGTCGACTTCACGGGACTCCTTCACATCCGCCCGAGGGCGGTTGGCTATGAACACAGACCTGTGGCAGGGTCTTCAGATCTAGACATCGGGTGGTTGCCCTCGCTCCTTGACGGCGCAACGCAGCCTTCCGATCTTCTCCTCCGACCGCTCTTCCGACCGCTCTTCCGACCGCTCTTCCGACCGCCTTCCGACCGCACGAGGCACACACCCAAGATGGCGACCGCCGACACCTTCGTGACCGAGCTTGACGCGAAGAACCAAGCGTCAATCCAGCGCATCGTCGACGCGCAGACCGCGGGCATCGCCAAGGAGGCCTTCGAGGTCACCGACGTCCTCCGGCTCGTCTTCAAGGCCCGCATGGAGGCCGCGGAGGTCGCCGCGCTCTGGGTCAGCGACTGCGAGGACTTGGAGATGAAGCTCTCGCTGGCGGAACAGTGCGGCGACGACGCCCGCCAGTGCCGCTTGCTCGCGGCGCGCCTCGGCGCCCTGGGAACTGTCGGTTACGACCCGCGCGAGGGCGGCTACTCGAAGGTGTTCGCCTTCCACCGCTCCCTGCAGACGGCCGAGGAACGGTCTGCCGCCGGCTACGTCACGGCGAAGGCGCTGTCGATGGCCCGCCTCGCGGCCCTGGCCACCTACTGTAACGACAAGGCGGACACCGAGACGGCCCAGCTGTTGGGCGAGATCCTCGTCGAGCAGGAGCGCCGCTACTACGAAGAGGGCAAGAAGCTCCTCGCCGAGGTCGCCACGAACGAGGAGAGCCAAGCCCGCGGGCGCCGCTCCGCCTACCGCACCCTCGAGCTCGCGACGGAGACGGTCGAGCCGCTCCAGCTCCGCAAGCTGATGGCGAAGCGACGCTGAGCTTCTATTCGGGAACCCCGAGAGGGTTCCCGCGCCCTCCGGCGCTCGCTGCGCGCGGCAGAGCCGCGCTGCGCTCGGAGTTCGCGCAGGGACGAAACCAGGTGACGCTGGGGCTCCGCCAAGTGCGTCGGTCCTGATATATTCGGGAGCGAATGTCGATCGTGGGGGGTGCTGCGCTGCAATTGCCCTCGCAATTCGGCCGCTACCTGCTCCTCGAGCGCCTCGCCGTCGGCGGCATGGCCGAGGTGTTCCGGGCGAAGATCAGCTCGTCCCACGGGTTCGAGAAGGTCCTCGTCATCAAGCGCATCCTGCCGCACCTCGCGGCCGACGCGACCTTCGTATCGATGTTCATCGACGAGGCGAAGCTCACGGCACAGCTGACGCACCCGAAGATCGTCCAGATCCTCGATTTCGGCGACGTCCTCGGCCAGTACTTCATCGCCCTCGAGTTCGTCGAGGGGACGGACGCGCTGGGCCTTTTGCGCGCGTGCGCGCAAAAGCGCCTGCACGTCCCGCGGCACCTCGCGCTCTACATCGCGAACGAGGTGCTCGAGGCGCTCGACTACGCGCACAACGCGCGCGACATGGAGAGCAAGACGATGCACATCGTGCATCGGGACATCTCGCCCTCGAACATCTTCCTGTCGAAGCGCGGCGACGTGAAGCTGGGCGACTTCGGCATCGCGCACGCGCAGCGCCGCGAGTCGAAGACGCAGGCGGGCACGCTCAAGGGCAAGTACGGG
>JBBQJG010000285.1:0-7402 GCA_038325725.1 Polyangia bacterium
TGCGTGAGGCGCGCGTCGCGCTCGCGACGCCCGACCCGCGCGACACGAAGACGGCTTCGCAACCCTCGCCTCCGTGGACGACGGGCGCCGCCGCGCTCGCCGCGGACGCTTCGCTCGACGTGCTCGTGCTCGTGCGCGACGGGCACGGGGGCGTCACGGCCGAGGCGGCCGTCTACGACGCGCGTACGGGCGCGCTCGGCGCGTGGATCCCGGCGACGCCCGTCGAGCCCGTCCTCGCGGCGCTCGCGCTCGCGCTCGTTCCGCCCCCGCCCGCCGAGCGGCTCGTGGACGGCGCCGGACGCGGCCCATCGCGCCCGCCCACGACCGCGTGGTACAGGAGTTGGTGGGTCGTGCCGCCGCTGCTCGCCGTCGGGGCGGCCACCGCGCTCGGCACGCTGTGGATCATCGATCGTGAACGAACCACGACCTACGCCGTCAACCGTTGGTGCTTCGATCGGACCTGCACGCCTTAGCGTCGTCGTCGCGGCGCTCGCGCTCGGCTGCAACCTCGACGCGCACCACACGGTGACGTTGCAGCTGTCGGCGGCCGGCAACTGCGTGCGGACGTCGATCTCGTGCGGCGGTGAGATCGGCGTGTTCGTCATCGACGAGACGCCCGACGCGGGGCCCGAGCACGTGCTCGAGGCGCGCTGCGTGCCGTTCGCAGCCGACCCCATGATGACGCTCGAAAAGCTCCCCTCGGTGCTCGAGACGCTCGACCCGCCGCTCGCCCAGCTCGCGCCGGGCCGCTCGATCGTCCTCGAGGTCGCCGTCTACAGTCCGGTCTCGCCGGCCTCGGGGAAACACTGTCCGCGCTACGCGCCCAACGCGCCTGGCAACCCCGCCGTGCCGAGCTACTTCGGCCGCTCGGGGACGTCGGTCGTCGGCGGCGCCACCGCGGTCAACGTCTCCCTGTCGTGCCTGCCCACGGCGTGCGTGCCGTGCACGAAGCTCGCGTCGCCGACGGGCACCGATCCTGTCGATGGCGGCGCGCCCGACGGACCGTTCCGCACGGTGGCGAAGCTCGTCGCGTCGCTCGCGGCGGGCCAGACGGGGTGCCTGCAAGACGGCACCTACGTCGAGAACATCACCTTCCCCAAGGGCGGCTCGACGACGAGCCCGATCACCCTCGCCGCCGCGCCCGGCGCCCACCCGATCCTGCGCGGCAAGCTCACGGTCAGCGACGCGACCGACAACATCGCCATCGTGAACCTCACGCTCGACGGCGACGGCGCGACGTCGAAGTCGGCAAGCCCGCTCGTGAGCGGCGATCGCGTCGCCTTGCGCGGCAACGACATCACGAACGTCGGCTTCGATTGCCTCACGCTCGGTGACCCGACCTTGGGCCCCGCGAAGCTGACGGTCGTCGAGGGCAACCGCATCCACGGCTGCAAGGCGGGCGTCGTCGCGCGCTACGCCGAGTCCGGCACCGTCGCGCACAACTTCATCTTCGACAACGCGGGCGACGGCGTCTCGTTCTTCCCGAACGGCGATTCATTCACCGTCGAGCACAACGTCATAGACGGCAATGGCAGCGGCGTCCTCTTCGGCTCGGACGGCAAGACCGTGTCGGTCAACGACGCCGTTCGCCTGAACGTCATCTCCGGCTCGACGGTCGGCTTCAACGTCTACGCGGCCTTTCCAGGGCCGCTCGGCACGGGGAATTCGGCAAACCAGAACTGCATCTGGATGGGCACGAAGGGCGACGTCGGGCCGACGAAGGGCTTTTCTGCGAAGGACAATCTGCTCGTCGATCCGCTCTACACCGACAAGGCCGCGAAGAACTTCGCTCTGCTGCCGACGAGCCCCTGCAAGGCCTACGGACCGCTGCGCTGACGAGGTGATAACCGCGGGCATCACCCGGGTGCGGACTCGAGTCCTCAGTTCGTGGGGTTGGCGCCGCGAGCCTCTAATGATTTCGATGAGTTGAGTGGGCGTCGCGCCGCGCACACGCCTTGCACAAGGGAGGCGCCATGCGAACCAGCCTCCTTGCTCCGCGTGGCCTCGCCCTCGGCCTCGCCTTTTTGAGCGCCAGCCTCGGCGTCGGGTGTAAGGGCTCCTTGACCAATCCCGCCGGCCAGACCGGCGCGGGGGGGACGGACTCGATGAACCCCCAGGCCGGCTCGACGGGCGCGGCTGGCGAGTCCGGCACGGTCGGGTCTGCTGGCGCGAGGGGCACGGGCGGCGCCGTTGACCCCGGCCCGGCGCTCGGTCCCGTCGCGTTCGAGGCCGTCGCGCCCGCGAGCTACACCGCGAAGGTCAAGACGCTGCTCACCGGCTTGCCGCCCACGGCCGCAGAGCTCGCCGCCGTCACGGCCGATCCGAAGGCGCTGCGCGGGCTCGTCGATCAGTGGATGGCCCTGCCCGAGTTCCAGACCAAGATGCTCCTCTTCTTCCGCAACGCCTTCCAGCAGGCCCAGGTCGATGGGACGACGACCCTAGACCAGCTTGGCGGACGCGGGCTCGGGACGAACGGACAGACGAACCTTCGCCTGTACGCCGATCTCCAAGAGAGCTTCCCGCGCACGGCGTGGCAGCTCGTCGCGGGCGGCCAGCCGTTCAACGGCACGGTCCAGACGACGCAGCACCAGATGACGACGGCGATGGCGGCCTTCCTCGCCTTCCTCGACGATCGCTACGTCGATGACGCCGGCAGGACGGCGAGCCGCTGGGTCAAGGCGACGACGCCGCCCCCGCCGCCCAAGACGACGCCGCCCACGCCGGTGGCGCCGGGGCTCACGGTGACGGCGTCGAGCGATCTCACGATCACGATGACCGACTCGCTCAACCCGGCGGGCCCGAACTACCTGAAGTTCTCGACGGGTATGGCGATGCCGACCTGCGCGAACCCGGAGCGCTCGTTCACGAAGGAGGACGCGCCGTACCAGCTGTTCAGCATCCTCATGGGTCACGTCGACAACGATAAGACGATCCTCGACAACCTGACGTGCAAGGCGTTCAACATCGCGCCCGCCTTCACCGACGCCGACTTCACCGACTGGCACGCCGTCAACGTGCGCGCCCCCAAGCCGGGCGAAGCGACGACGAAGTTCTACGACGTCGCGGCGCTCCGCGGCGTCAAGGAGCTCGTGCTCAACGTGCCGCGCATCGGCTTCTTCAGCACGCCGGCGTTCTTCGCGAACTGGTCGACGAACACGAGCAACCTGTACCGCGTCACGATGAACCAGACGCTCATCGTCGGGCTCGGGCGCAGCTTCGACGGTTCGAACTCCACGGTGCCGGTCAGCGAGACGGGCCTCGATTCGGAGCACGCGGCGCCGGGCTCGCCCTGCTACGGCTGCCACCAGACGCTCGATCCGATGCGCCAGACGCTGCAGCAGACCTACACCCTCATGTACCACGAGCAGATGGACCCGCTGAAGATCGCCCAGACGGGCGTGTTCACGTTCGCGGGCGTGAGCCGCGCCGCGAGCGGCGCGGCCGATCTCGCGAAGGCCATCGCCGAACACCCGGGGTTCGCGGCGGCGTGGGCCCAGAAGCTCTGCTTTTACGCCGACTCGGCGCCGTGCTCCGAGGACGACGCCGAGTTCAAGCGCGTCGTCGACGTGTTCTCGACGAGCCACCTCGCCTGGAAGACGCTCGTGCGCGAGCTGTTCTCGTCGCCGCTCGTGACGGGCGCGGCCCACACGAAGACCTTCGACGACCGTGGCGTGCCGGTCAGTGTCGCGCGCCGCGATCATTGGTGCGGACTGCTCGGGCGCCGCCTCGGCATCAACGACCCGTGCGGGCTGTCGGGCCTGCCGGGCAACACGGGCGCGCAGAACGCCGTGCTCACGCTCGCGCGTGGTCTGCCGACGGACGGCTACTCGCGCGGCGCCGAGGATCCCGTCGTCCCGTCAGACACGAGCCTCTTTTTCAGGTCGGGCACCGAGAACGTCTGCCGTCGGCTCGCCGATCAGGTCGTCGACGTCGCCGTCACGGCGACCCAGCCGATCCCGAGCCGCTATGTCAGCACGATGCCCGAGCCCGCCATCACCGACTTCGTGCAGACGCTCATGGGCCTACCCGACGGAGATCCACGCGCCGTCGATGCGCGGCAGATCTTGTCCGACCACTACCAAGCGGCGCTCAAGACGACCGGCATCAAGGCCAAGGACGCGCTCAAGTCGACGTTCGTGCTCGCGTGCACCGCTCCCTCAACCATCGCCGTGGGGCTCTAATCATGTGTGACGAGATGAAAGACCAGCACGAGTCCTGCGGTACGCCGGCGTCGCCGCTCCGCGAAGAGCACGTCTGCGACCCCGGCCGCCGCAAGGCGATCATGGACGGCCTGTTCGGCGCCGGCTGGCTCGGCCTGCGCGCGCTCGCGACGGGCGTCCCCGTCGCGCTGCTCGCGAACCCGCGCCGGGCGCTCGCCGCGTCCTACGACGCGGCCTGCTTCTCACCGGAGAAGTCGCAGTACCTCATCCTCTCGACGTCAGGCTCGGGCGATCCGCTCAACGCGAACGTCCCCGGCACCTACGACTACCCCGACATCGCGCACTCGCTCGATCCGTTGATGGCGAAGACGTCGTTCAAGCTCGGCAGCACGACGGTCGAGGCGGCGCAGCCGTGGTCGACGCTGCCGCAGGCGGTGCTCGATCGCACGTCGTTCTTCCACCACACGACGCTCACGAACAACCACGCGAACCAGCCGAAGGTCATGCGCCTCATGGGCGGCACGCGCCGCCAGGAGATGCTCGTCTCGTTTTTTGCCGCCCAGCTCGCGCCGTGCTTGAACACGGTCCAGCACGAGCCCGTCGTCGTCGGCGCGAGCGGCTCGGGCGAGTTCCTGTCGTACCAGGGCCGCGTGCTGCCGTCGCTGTCGCCGAGCGCGCTGCGCGACACGCTCGCCAACCCGGCCGGGCCGCTCGGCACGCTCCAGAAGCTGCGCGATCAGGATCTCGATCGCTTGAACGCCGTCTTCAAGGCGCACGGCACGAACGAGCAGCGCACCTTCCTCGACCGCGTCGCGCAGACGCAGAGCGAGGCCCGCGGCATCTCGCAGGCGCTGCTCGAGAACCTCTCGGCCATCACGACGAACGATCCGATGAACCAGGTGCTCGCGGCCGTCACGCTCATCAAGATGAACGTCACGCCCGTCGTGTCGATGCACATCCCGTTCGGCGGCGACAACCACACGGACACGGATCTCGTCAACGAGACGAAGCAGACCGTCGCGGCCGCGTCGACGATCACGTACCTCATGCAGAAGCTCGGCGAGCTTGGCCTCCAGGATCGCGTGACGTTCGCCGCGATGAACGTGTTCGGCCGCACGCTCGCGAAGAAGGGCACGAAGGGGCGCGACCACCTCGCGAACCACCACGCGACCGTGCTCATCGGCAAGGGCATCCGCGGCGGCGTCGTCGGCGGGCTCATGCCCAAGGCCGGCGACTACGCGGCGATGCCCATCGCGTCGGCGACAGGGAAGGGTGACGCCTCGGGCGACATCCCGTTCGAGGAGACCCTGGCGGCGATGGGCAAGACCCTGGGCACGGCGCTCGGCGTCTCGCCGTCGGTCCTCGGCGAGAACGTCCTCGTCGGCAAGCCGGTCACGGCCGCGCTCGCGTAGGCGCTCGGCCGCTCCTCCGGGAGCCCCGAAAATCAGAGGCGTGCGGCAGGAATGTCGGGGCTCGTGCCTCGCTTCGCGGGGGCGGGGTTCACAGACGCGCGGGCATCTGCTTTGCTTGAGGCTTGCGCATGCTTTGCACGAACGGCTCGGCCCGCGCTCATCGGGCGCTCGGACTGTGGTTGACCCTCGGAGCCCTAGGATGCGGCGCGCGCGGCGTCGTCGCGGGAGATGCCGGCGCTGACGTCGGGGAGGGCGGGGTCGACGTCCGGTCCTTGGGGCTCCGCGCCTTCGACGTCGTCGCCGTGGTCTCGCGGCCGGGCACCGGCGGCGGGGTTGTGAAGGGGCTCTCGCCCACGAATCGGTTCACGCTCGTACTCGACGCGGTCGCGCATCGGATGATCGTGGGGGCCAACGGCACCGGCTCGATCGTGCCCACGACCACGACCGACGGAAAGACGTTTCGCGTGATGACGCCGTTCGACACGGGGATGCCACCGCTGGGCACGTGTGGCTCGGCGACGCGCCTCACCTATCAGACGACGGAGCTCACCGTCGCGGGGACGAGGCTCACGGGGCACGCCACGGGGCAGGCGCAGATCTCGTGCGGCGACTGCATGTTCATGGAGGCGTTCGACGCGACGTTTTCTGCGATCACCGACGAGACGCCCCCGACGCTCGTGGCGGCTACGCTCGAGGCCGAGCCCTTCGAAGAGTTTTCGTTGTCGACGTCGGAGCCGTTGCCCGTCGGAGCCACGGCGCGCGTCGTCGGCGGCGACGGGTTCGGCGTGGCGCTCGAGCCAATCTTCAACGATGCAAATCTCCCCGACGCGGAGCGGCTCGTGCTCGGTTTCTCGAAGCCGTCAGTCGTGCTGGGCGTCGGCGGTGGCTACGCGGTCGAGCTCGATGGCCTCGTCGATTTCGCCGGGCTGCCCGGCCCATCCGCCGCGGTCCGCATCGGCAACTTCACGCCGCCCCCGCTCGTGCCCGCGGACGGCTTCGAATCGGCGACGGGGACGTCCGTCGGGGGCGCGGCCACCATCGACAAGATCAAGACCACGGCGATCGCGTCCGCGCTGTTGCCGCTCGCGGGCGCGCAGGCGGTCTACGTCGGTCGGCCCGATGCGCCGTTCGCGGTCAAGGTCGGCGCCGGACCAAGGCTGCTCGTGCGCCTCGCCGTTCCCGCAGGCGCCACCAAGGTCGTCTACAAAACGCGCGCCATCGAGCTGGTCTCGGGGGCTGGGTTCGGGGGAAGCGCCTGGGTGGGCTCCGTGGGGAAGAGCTTCGTGAGCGCCGACGCGATCGGACCGATCATGACCGAGGGCGTGATCGTTTTTTCCGACGGCACGATGCTCGTCCAGAGCGAAGTTCAGAGCCGCACGCTGACCTTGCCCAGCGATGTGACCGACGAGGTCGTGTTCGAGATCGCGGCCTACTCGACCGGCTGCGGACTGCCGCGACCGTCGTCGGGCCTGCTCATCGACGACCTGCGCGTCGAGTAGTCGTCGTCACAGGACGCGCAGGATCCAGGTCTTGAGGTGGGCCGTCTCGGGCACGCCGACGAGCTCGGGGTGATCGGCGGCGGCGCCGTTGCGCGCCAGTATTTGTCCGGCGCGGCCCGCGTCGGCGAGGCCCTCGGTGACGAGCTGGTCCCAGTGCGCGCGCGACACGCGACCCGAGCACGAGCATGCGACGAGCAATCCGCCCGGGCGCGTGAGCCGCGCGCCGCGCAGGATGAGCTCCTTGTAGGCGCGATCGGCGGCGCCCAACGCGGCGGCCGCGCCCGCGCCGCTCGGCGCGCCCCGCTTGGCGAGGGCGGGCGGATCGAGGACG
>JBBQJG010000286.1:0-7400 GCA_038325725.1 Polyangia bacterium
GGGCCGCAACCCGTACTGGTACGTGCAGGCAGGCGCGGCGTCGGTGTTGGGCGTCGACGTCGACGACGGCAGCCTGGCCGCCGCGCGGAAAAACCTCGCGCCTTTCCCAAACGCGCGCGTCGAGAAGGTGTCCGCCTACGACCTGCACCCCGCCGCCCTCGGAACGTTCGACCGCGTGACCTGCCTGGGCGTGCTGCACCACCTCGAGCACTACGAGGACGCCCTGCTCAAGATGTGGAGCTGCGTCGCGCCCGGCGGCGAGCTCGTCCTGTGGTGCTACGCGACGGAGGGCAACCGCCTCCTGCTGCCCGTGATCCAGGCCTTTCGCGCCCTGGGCTCTCGCTTCCCCATCGAGGTGACCCACGCCGTCGCCAAGGGCGTCACGCTCGCGGCCTGGCCCGCGATCCACGGGCTGCCGTGGCGCACCGACTACTACCGCTACCTAAAGACGCTCTCGTTCAAGAACGTCGAGTCGATCATCTTCGACCAGATGCTGCCGCACATCGCGCACTACTGGACGCGCGCCGACATGGAGCGCCTGTGCGCCAAGCTCGCCGGCGGCGCGCCCGCGATCGAGTTCGTGCAGGGCAACAGCTGGCACGCCACGGTCACGAAGCTGAAGTAGCGCACGAAGCGGAGGTAGCCGCGCGTCAGCGCTTGTCGCGTGACATCCGCCAGCGCCACGCGTGCTCGACCATCGTCGCGAGGTCGGCGTGGCGCGGCTTCCAGCCGAGCAGCTTGCCGATGCGGCGCGGATCGGCGACGAGCTCGGGCGCGTCGCCCGCGCGGCGCGGGCTCTCGGTGTAGGCGACCTTCTTGCCGCTCGCGCGCTCGACGGCGGCGATCACGGCGCGCACCGAGTGACCGGTGCCCGTGCCGACGTTCGCGGCGAAGCTCTCGCCGCCACGCTCGAGATGGCCGAGCGCGAGCACGTGAGCATCGGCGAGATCGGCGACGTGAACGTAGTCGCGGATCGCCGTGCCGTCGGGCGTCGGGTAGTCGGTGCCGAACAGCGACAGCGCGGGGCCGCCCAGGGCCGCCTCGATCGCGAGCGGGATGAGGTGGCTCTCCGTGGGGTGGTCCTCGCCGATCTGGCCGTCCGCATCGGCGCCCGCGGCGTTGAAGTAGCGGAGCGCGGCCCAGCGCATCCCGTGGGCGCCGCCGTACCAGCGCAGCATGCGCTCGACGATCGCCTTCGAATCGCCGTATGGCGACAGCGGCGCTATCGGGTGGTCCTCGTCGAGCGGCACGCGCACGGGATCGCCGTACACGGCGGCGCTGGATGAAAAGACGATGTCGCGCACGCCCTTGGCGACGAGCGCGTCGAGCAGCGTCACCGTCGCGCTCACGTTGTTGCGGAAGTACTTACTCGGATCGCGCACCGACTCGCCGACCTGGATGAAGCCCGCGAAGTGGATCGCCGACGTGATGTCGTGCTTGGCGAGCACGCGATCGAGCGCGGCGCGATCGTCGATGTCGCCCTCTTCGAAGGCGCCCCAGCGCAGCGCCCAGCGGTGCCCCGACGACATGTTGTCGAACACGACGGGCTCGAGCCCGGCAGCCGCGACGTGCTTCGCCGTCTGACTGCCGATGAACCCCGCACCTCCGCAGATGAGAACGGCCATGGAGCGCCGTTATATCAGAGGCGCGTACAGTTACGGCAGCCGCGGGTGCGGCATCTCGGGCGGGCGCATTTGATCGCTGCCCCCGCGAAACAAGCGCGGCGCGCGGATCGAGCTCGCGGGCGACATGTGGATCAAGTGACCGCGCCAGGCGGCGTAGGTCGCGAGGCCCATGCCGCCGATGAGCGCGGCCGCCGTGCTGAGCGCCCACGGCAGGAGGACCGGGCCGAGGCTCTTCGATTCGACGGTGACGAGCGCGTCGACGAGCTCGGGACCGCGGGTCGTGCCGCGCGTCGGGCCCGCGCCGACGGCGGCGTCGAGATCGCTGATGATGCCGTCGGCCGTGAGCGACTCGTGCAGACGGATGAGCGTCTCCTCGACGGAGACCGCGCCCGCGAGGCCGAAGTACTGCGCGGCGGCCTCGGCGCCAGGCGTGCCCTCGCGGTGCAACACGGGCGGCGCCTCGATGCGCGACACCGTCGGATCGAGACGCAGACGGAGCGCGGCGTGCGCGCCTTGCGAGGCGACCTCGAACGGCTCCTCGGACGCCATCTCGTGGACGAGCTGCGTACGCGCCGTCAGGCGCTGCGCGATGCGCACGCGCCAGTAGACGCAGGGCTGACCGGAGACGGGGGAGCGGAGGACCGTGGCGCCCGCGCAAGCGAGCCCCTCGAAGGTGACCGGTGACGTCGCGAGGGCGCGCGTGGGCTCGGCGTTTGCGTCGGAGGGCGTCGTCATCCTCTTTCAGTCTCTCAATCAGTCTCGGCGGAGTCGTCCTTGTCCTTGATGTCTTCTGACGGCGAAGGCGGTGTCGACGGCGAGACGCCCGCGGCGGCGTACTCCTCTAGCTTGCGGTACAGCGTCTTTCGGTCAAGGCCCAACCGCTGGGCGGCGCGCGTCTTGTTGCCGCCCTCGGCCGTCAGCACGCGTTGGATGTAGTCGCGCTCGACGTCGGCGAGCGTGAGGCCGCGCGCGAGCGCGACGGCGAGCGTGTCGGGCTCGCCCGGTCGCCGGTCGCGCACGGCGGCCGGGAGATCCTCGAGGCGGATCGTCCCGCCCTCGCAGAGCGCGACGGCGCGTTCAATCGTATTTTCCAGCTCGCGGACGTTGCCCGGCCACGAATGCACGAGCAGCGCCTTCTTGGCCGCCTCCTCGACGGCGCGCACCTCTTTCCCGGCGCGCGTCGCGCACGTCGTCAGGAAGTGCTCGGCGAGCGGAAGCAAGTCCTCGCCGCGCTCGCGCAGCGGCGGCAGGTCGATGTGGATGACGTTGAGCCGGTAGTAGAGGTCCGGGCGAAAGGCCCCCGTGGCGAGGCGCGTCTCGAGATCCCGGTTCGTCGCCGCGATGACGCGCACGTCGACGCGCTCGGCGCGCGACGCGCCCAGCGGGCGGATCTCGCCCTCTTGCAACACGCGCAAGAGCTTCGCCTGCAGGGCGGGCGACAGCTCGGCGATCTCGTCGAGGAAGATCGTGCCGCCGTCGGCCTCGACGAACAGGCCCGCGCGATCGCTGCGCGCGTCGGTGAAGGCGCCGCGCTTGTAGCCGAACAGCTCGCTCTCGAGCAGCGCGTCCGGGATGGCGGCGCAGTTGAGCGGGACGAAGGGTCGCCCGGCGCGCGGGCTGTTGTAGTGGATCGACTTCGCGACGAGCTCCTTGCCCGTGCCCGATTCGCCCGTGACCAGCACCGTGGCCGCCGAGCCCGACAGGCGTCGGATGAGCCCGAACACCTCCTGCATGGGCGCCGACTTGCCGATGATGTTGTCGAAGCGGTAGCTGCGCTGGACCTCGGCGCGCAGGCGCACGACCTCGGAGCGAAGCGCGCGCTCGGCGAGCGCCTTTTCAACGGAAAGCAGCAGCTGATCGATCTCGAACGGCTTCGTGATGTAGTCGAACGCGCCCAGCTTCACGGCGCGGATCGCCGTGTCGATGGACCCGAAGGCGGTGATCGTAATGACGTGTGGGGAGGGCGCGACCGCCTTGATCTCCCGGAGCATGTCGAGCCCATCGAGATCAGGCATCTTGACGTCGGAGATCACGAGGTCGATGCCGCCGCGGCGCACGCGCTCGACGCCGGCGCGCCCGCCCGCGGCGCCCTCGACGAGGTAGCCGTCCTCTTCGAGCGCCTCGCGCAGCATCTCTCGCATGGCCGTGTCGTCTTCGACGACGAGGATGCTCGCGCGCGGCTCGGCGCGCGCGGCGCGCGAGCGATCGGGAGCGGTCTCTGCGGCTTGGGCCAACTTCAATCCTCGATCAATCCTTGCGCAAGCGATCGGCGGTAGCAAGCGCGGCGGGCGTGGCGCGGGCCGCCGGCATCCCGGGCGACGTGTCGAACGGCGACGCCCCCGCGAGCGCGACCCCCGTCGGCAGGAACACGCGGAACACGGCACCCACGGCCCCGTGCAGCGCGGGGCCCGGCGTGCCCGACGGCGAGGGGCCCTGCACGGGGACGCGCGGGCTCTCGACCTCGATCCACCCGTCGTGATCCTTGACGATGCCGTTGCTGACGGCGAGGCCGAGCCCCGTGCCCTGCCCTTCGTCGCGCGTCGTGAAGAACGGTTCGAAGATCTTGTCGCGGTGGTCCTCGGGGATGCCCGCGCCCGAGTCGGAGATCTCGACGACGACGTACTCGGCGGGCGCCGCGAGATCGAGGCCGCCTTTGCGCCGCACGACGCGCTCGGCGACGACGCGCAGCGTGCCGCCCGCGGGCATGGCGTGGATGGCGTTCATGAACAGGTTGAGGCACACCTGCTGAATCTGATCGGGATCCCCGGGGACATCAGGCAGCCCCGCGGGGGCCGAAACCTCGACGGCGATGCGCTGGCGCCGCGCCGGCTCGGTGAGGAACTCGATGGCCTCGGCGATGACGGCGGCGATCCGCACGCGCGTCTGCGTCAATCTGGGGCCGCGCTGGCGTGAAAAATCGAGCACCTGGCGGATGATCTTCGCGATGCGCTCGACCTCGCCGCCGATGATGCTGGCGTTCTTCGCGATGTCGACGGGGCGCAGGCCCGAGCCCGTGGCCTGACTGTCGTTGTTGCTACGCGCGACGATCTTGCCGATGGCGCGCGCGCGGCCGCCGATGACGTTCAGGGGCGTGCCGACCTCGTGGGCGATCTCGGCGGCCATCTGGCCGATCGTCGCGAGCTTCTCGGACTGTCGCAGCCGGGCTTCCAGCGCGAGCCGCGCCTCGGCGCCGCGCTGTCCGTCTTCGCGCGCCTCGCGCAGCGAGCCCGTCATGGCATTGAAGCGCCCCGCGAGCGTGCCGATCTCGTCGTCGCGTTCGGCGAGGATGACGCGCGACAGGTCGCCCTTGCCGACCGCATCGATGCCCTCGACGAGGCGGCGCAGCGGCTGCGTCACGGTGACGCGCAAGGCGAGCTTGACGGAGCTCGCGATGAGGACAGCGAGCACGAGGAAGAGCGGGAAGAGTCGCCGCGCCGTCGCCGTGACCTCGGCATCGATGTAGGCCACGCTGCGCCGCATGCCGAGCACCGCCACGGCGCGGCGCGCCGGATCGCGCCGCGGCAGCTCGAGCGCCGCGCTGTCGAAGAGCGGCACGGCCATCGCGAAGGACCTGGCGCCCGTCGCCGAGTCGAACACGCGCCCCACGGCGCCGTCCTCGATCTCGGCGCCCTGTACGAGCAGCAGCCACGCCGGATCGTCGGTGCGCTTTTCGTCGCCGATGCGCAGGATTGCCAGCTGGAAGATCTCGCCGTTCTCGCGCGCGGCCTGAACGCGCCATTCGAGCGTCGCCTGCGCGTCCGCCTTCTCGAGCGGCTCGAGGCCCGCCGACAGCGCGGTCGCGATCTCGCGCGCCTCACGCGACAGGTCGGCCTGCAGGTCGGCGCGTCGCGCCCTGAGCGCCGCGAGGCCCAGCGCCGCGAGCACGCCCGCGACCAGCACGGTCGTCACGGCGGTGACGCGCGTCCCCAGCTTCATCGCCGTCGAGTATATGCCCGCGCCGCGCGTGGTATAGGATCGCCGCCATGGCGATCTCCCTCGATGACATCCGCGCGCTCATCCGCGCGGCGCTACCCGACGCCGTCGTCACCGTCGCTGACACGACGGGCGGCGGGGACCACTTTTCGGCGACCGTGGTGTCCACGGCCTTCGCTGGAAAGGGCCCCGTCGATCGCCACAGGCTCGTCTACGCGGCGCTCGGCGACGCGATGCGCGGACCCATCCACGCGCTCGCGCTCGTGACCGAAACGCCCGAAGAGCGCCTCCGATCGCAAGACAGCACGCCGTAACAAGGAGTCACCCGTGAACGATCAGCTCCGTCAGCGCATCACCGAAACGATCTCCAAGGACCGCGTCATGTTGTTCATGAAGGGCAACCCGTCGATGCCCCAGTGCGGCTTCTCGGCCGCCGTCGTGGGCATGCTCAAAGAGACCGGCGCGAAGTTCGGCTCGTTCAACATCCTCGCCGACAACGAGATCCGCGAAGGGCTCAAGGAGTACTCGAGCTGGCCGACGTTCCCGCAGCTCTACGTCGACGGCAAGCTCGTCGGTGGGGCCGACATCGTTCGCGAGCTGCACGCCAAGGGCGAGCTCGCGAAGCTCGTCAGCCAGCCCGACGCCTAGCGAGCCCGACGCCTAGCGAGCCCGACGCGCACCGCGACCGCGCCGACGAGCGCGGCCCCGGCGCCGGCGACCTTGATCGCGAGCGCGCCCGTGAGCGGCCACAGATCGGCGAGCTGGAGGGCGAGGGCGATGCCGACGCCCGCGGGCACGACGACGAGGAGCTTGGCCCACTCGGGCATGCGCGACCGGTAGAGCAGCAGGAACGCGAGCGCGAGCGCCGCAAACGCCCAGAGCTTCAGCGTGACGGCGTCGTCGAGCGACGTGCCCCGCTGCATCGCGAGCGGTGGCCACGCCTTCGGGCACTCGCTCCACGCGCTCACCTCGGAGATCGACCACTGCCCGTCACCGCCCGTCCCGGCGACGCGCAGGTAGCGGCCCGCGCCCCGCAAGTCGCGGCCCGCGCGGAGCTGCTGGCCCGCCTCTTCGTCGGGCGCCGCCGTCCACAGCGGCGTGAAGGTCTGGCCGTCCTTCGACAGAGAGACCTCGTAGCGATCGTTGCCGTCCGCGTCGATGAGCGCGCACCGCACGGGCGTCTCGGTCCCCAGGTCCCAGGTCACGGAGGCGTCCGGCGCCGAGAGCACCGCCGTCAGATCGGTGCGCCAAGGATCGCCGGGTTCGGCCGCGATCCCGTCGGTGAGCCGCTGCACGTGGTTCGCGGCGCGGGTCGGCAGGGGCAACTTGCCGCGCAGGATCCCCGACTCGGGCCCGACGCCGCCGCTCAGGTTCGAGACGAGGCGATCGCACGCGGCCGCCGCGCACACCACGGCGCAGGCGACGGCGAGCGCGGCTCGACGCGCGCCGCTCATGACCGGGACGGCGTCCCCAAGGATTCGACGATGGCGTTGACGAGGCGGCGCATGACGAAGCTCTTGTCGGGGATGATGTCGATGCGCGTGCGCCGCGCCGCGAGCGCGTCGGCGACGATGGGACCGATGGCGGCGACGCGCGCGCGCGCGAGCCCCGCGACGAGGCGGTCTTCGACGCCCGTCTCGCGCGCGACCTGCCACAGGCGATCGACCTGCGACGCGCTCGTGAAGGCGATCGCGTCGCAGCCGCCGTCGGCGAGCGTCGCGACGAGCTCGCCCACGCGCGCCGTGTCGCTCGCCGTCGCGTAGACATAAGGCGCGACGACCGACACCTTCGCGCCCGCGCGCTCGAGGAAATCCACGAGCAGGCGGTTCGGCTCGGTGCCGT
>JBBQJG010000287.1:0-7347 GCA_038325725.1 Polyangia bacterium
TGAGAAGCCAACGTGCGGCTTCACCCGCGGCGGCCTCGAGCGGCGCGAGGTGCTGCGGGAAGAGGTGCGTGGCGTCGTCGACGATCCACAACCGCTTCGGTTCCATGAAGGTGGCGACGGCGGCTTGCACGGGCGCGCGCCCGCCGTACTCGTCGTTCGCGGCTTGGATGATCGCCTTCGGCTTCGGCGTCGCCGCGAGGAACGAATAGTCGAACATGTTGAGCGCGAGGCCGATGCCGAGGAGCTTTTCGACGCGCGGCTCTTGGGCGCCGACCGTGAGGCCCACGCGCGCGCCGAAGGAGAAGCCCGCCATCCACAGCGGCAGGCGCGGGTGGAGCTCCGCGAGCGTCTCGAGCGCCGCGCGCGCGTCCTCTTCTTCGCCGGCGCCTCCGTCGTGCTGGCCCGTCGAAGCCCCGACGCCGCGGAAGTTGAAGCGCAGCACGACGACACCCGCGCCGACGAGGGCCTTGGCGAGCCGATAGACGACGTTGTTGTTCATCGTGCCGCCGCCCAGCGGGTGTGGGTGGCAGACGACGGCGGCCGCGACGGGCGCCTCGGGTTCCTTGAGCACCGCCTCGAGCTGGCCGTGCGCGACGGGGATCGCGAGTCGACCTGACGGAGACATCGGCGCGGGATCTGTCGACATGGAAAGAACGTAGCGAACTTCAGGGCCGCGCGCAGTGGCCGCCCGCGCCGAGCGGCGTGCACCAGCCCGCGGGTCCGCAGTCGCTCGTCGCCGTGCAGGTCCGCGGTGCGCAGTAGGTCGCGCCTGTCGCGACCGGCGACGCTTGGAAGCCCAGCGCGCCGGCTGTGCCCGCGGGCTCGCACGCGAGCAGCGGATCGCGCGCGCACGTGACGCCGCTTCCGCACAGGGCGACGCAGAGCGAGCGCCCGTTTCCGAAGGTGGCGCACGCGCTCCCCGTCGGGCACGGCGAAGAGACGCCGCACGCGGCGCTGCAGGCGCCGAGCGCGCCCAGGTCGGCGCAGAGGCCGCTCGCGCACGCGCCGTCGGCGAGCGCGCCGTTTTCGTCGCGACAAGGCGCGCCGATCTCGTGGAGGGCCGTGGGCAAGCAGGCGCTCACCCAGGCGCGCGTCGCGCCCGCAGCCGCCGACACCACCGAACGGCACGCAAATTCGGGCGCGCAGTCCGTGTCGGCCTTGCACGTCGCGAGGCACGACGTCTCCGAAGCGGCGGGCTCGACCTCGACCGCCGCATCCGCCAACGACGCGGACGTCGGCACGTCGGAAGGTGAGTCGACCTCCGCGCCACCGTCCGCGTCGTTGGCGGCATCGACGACGCTCGCGTCGCGGGCCGCGTCGTCGACGGCGGCGTCGACCACGCTCGCGTCGACGGCGGCGTCGGCCGCACTCGGGTCGACGGCGCGCGGCTCGTTGGCGGCATCGAGCACCGTCGTGACGGCGGCGTCGGGCGTCGGACGCGTCGACGGCGGCGTCGGCAAGACGAAGGCGGCGCACACGGCGTTGGCGCCGCACGCGACGGCGGGGCAGGCGCCCGTGCACAGACCTCGCGAGAACGCCGGCCCGCACGACCCGTTCGTGCAGAGGCAGCGCAGGCCGCCGCACTGGGCGTCGACGTCGCAGGCGACGCCCGCGCTCAACGCCGTCACCTCGACGAGCTTCGTGCGCGTGCGCGAGACGCTGCCCGCGGGGCCGTCCGCGACGACCGCGACGTCATAGGTGCCCGGCAGCGCGTACGCGTGGCTCGGCGTCCGGTCCGTCGAGTTGGGCGTGCCGTCACCGAAAGACCAAACAAAGCGCGTGAGCGTGGGCGACCCGACGGGCGCGAAGGCGAGCGTGAGCGGCGGCGTGCCCGAGCACCGCGCGGCGCCGACGTCGTAGTGGGCGCATCCCGTGACGGAGACGTCGAGCGCGAGCGGTCCGGGCGCGTCGCCCGCCGGGCCGTCGGAAGAGCCGGCGTCGAGCCCGCCGTCGGAGTACTGGATCGTTCGCGACGTGCACGCGCCGAGCGCGAGCAGCGACAGGGCGACGAGGGCGCGGCGGAGCATCCGCCCCGGAGCCTCACCGCGCCGTTCGCGCGAGTCAAGCCGCCGAAGAGCTCGATGAAGACGGCGGCGGGGGCTTCGGCGGCTCGTCGCGGCGACGGCCAGGGCCGGCCGCGAGCGCGCTCGCCGCCGTCACGATGCGCGCCGAGACCTCGCCCGGCTCCTCGAACGAGATGCCGACGCGACGCCCACCCGGCACGACGTTGCGGACGATGACGTCGAGCGACGGTTGCCCCTGAACTTGATCGAGGCACAGCCGCCCGCGGTCGCCCGCCGTGAGCCGCGAGAAGACCTCGATCGCCGCGCCTGTGAACGACACGTCCCGAACGCGCACGGCCGTCTCGCGATCTGGCAGGACGAGCCGCGCCGCCCAGTCGACCGAATAGCGCGGGTGGAGGCGGGCGTAGTTGCGGAGGTCGACGGGGAGCGGCTCCGGCGCGACGACGGGCGCGTCCTCGGCGCCGAGGTCGCACGTGTCATCAGATCCCGCCGTCGTCACGCTGTCGGCCATGAGCGCCTCGGCCATGGCGTGGAACACGCGCACGTTCTCGTCGAGCCCGCGGCGCGCGAGCAGCGGCCGCTGGGCCATCACCGACTGCGCGACGCGGTCGCTGCCGCGCACGCAGCCGAGCACGGGCACGGGGATGCCGAGGTGCTCGCGCACGAGGCGAGAGAACGCGTGAAACGATTCGACCTCCTCGGGAGAGCCCGCGTTGTTGCCGACGAGCCGTCCGCGAAAGCGCGCGAGCGCCGCGCGGGCGCCGTCGCCGTAGCGCGCCTCGGCGCGCAGCGACGCGGATTTGAGGAAGGCGAACGTCGCCTCCATCGCCGCGGCGTCTGGACCGCCCACGAGCAGTCGGATCGAGCCGATCGAGAAGAAGTCGAGCAGGTCGTCGCGGTTCGCGGCGCCAATGTCGACGATGACGACGTCGCCGTCGACCTGCGCGAGCTGTCTTTGTAGAGCGCGCCGTTTTTCGGGCGTCAGGTCGCGGCTCGCCGCCGAGGCCGGGGCGGCGCCGGTCACGAGGTGAAGGTTGCGGATGCCCGTCGCCGAGAGGGACGCCTCGAGCGTCTCGATCTTGCCGTCGAGCCAGGCCTGCACGCCCGGCAGCGGTCGCTTGATGCCAAACAAAGCCTGCTGGCGCGACGACGCGAGATCCAGATCGACGAGCACGACGTGCGGTCCCAGCCCCGCGAGCGCCACGGCGAGGTTCGACGCGACGACGCTCTTGCCGACGCCCGCCGCCGCCGAGCCGACGGCGATGATCTTGGGGGCGCGCTTGCGCTCGAGGGGAGGCCGCCAGCGGCTGCTGCCCATGAGGCGGACGCGTCCCACGACGCCACGAACGGGAGACGGTGCCATGCGTTGCCCCTGTGTCCTCGTCGTTTCGATGACGTTCCTAAAGCGCTGACGAGGAGCGGCCGATGTCAAGCCCATGACATCAAGAGATGGAATCGAGGCCGCATGGGCATCGCTGCCGAGCACGGCGGCGGACGTCGCCGCGGACGGGGGCGCTTCGTTGTCCGAGGTCGCGATGACGCAGGATCAAACGATTGTGACGTTGCCCGTCGATCTTCCGACGATGCTGCGCCAGATCGAGAACGCCTACGTCAACGCCGCGCTGACGCGGACGCAGAACAATAAGAAGGAAGCGGCGAAGCTGCTCGGCATGGGTCGCACGACCCTCGTCGAGAAGTTGCGCCGCCGCACGGCTGCCTCGCAGCGCTCGTAAGGGCCGCGCCGCCGTCGGCGAGCTCTGCTCGCCCGCGGACGCGGATTGATCGCGCGCGGTTTTCGCCGCGCGCGACGCCCTGGTAGTGTGAGCCCGCCGTGAGCGCTCCCCCCAGGAACTCGACCGTCGTCATTTTGGGCGCGACGCGTGGCATGGGCCGCGCGCTCGCCCGCAAGCTCGCCGCGCGCGGCGACAAGCTGTTTCTCCTTGGGCGCGACGAGCACGAGCTCGAAGCCTCCGCCCAGGACCTGCGCGCGCGCGCCGGCACCCCCGAGTGCGTCGCTGGCTTCGCCGCGTGCGATCTCGAGAAGCCCGAGACCTTCGCGCCCGCGCTCGATCGCGCCGAGGCCGCGCTCGGCCGGCTCGACATCGTCGTCGTCACCGCGGGGCTCTTCGCGACGCAAGATCGCCTCGAAGCCGATCTCGACTTCACGCGCCGGTTGCTGACAGCGGACTTCACGAACACGATCTTGTTCAGCGAGGACGCGCGCCGGCGTTTGCTCGCGAAGGGGGGCGGCACGCTCTGCGTGTTCAGCTCCGTCGCGGGCGAGCGCGGCCGAAAGCCCGTCGTCCTCTACGGCGCCGCGAAGGCGGGCCTCACGCGTTACCTCGAGGCGCTCGACCACAAATATCGCGCGCAGGGCCTGCGCACGATTTGCGTGAAGCCCGGTTTCGTCAAGACGGGCATGACCGAGGGCCTGAGGCCGCCGCCCTTCGCGGGAGAGCCCGACGACGTCGCGGCGCTCGTCTGCCGCGCGCTCGACGCCGGGACGCCCGTCGTCTACGCGCCTCGAATGTGGGCGCTCGTGATGATGGTCATTCGCTGGCTTCCCCGCTTCGTCATGCGAAGAATCGGCTTCTGACGACCACGCGCGCGGGGACGGATCCCGTGAGGATCCGCCACGTTGCATCGAGCAGGGGCCGCATGCACGACTCGTCGGCCAGCGGGAAGCACAAGCAATTCAGGACGTTGAGTCAGATCGCGTCGTTCATTCTCGGTCCGCACATTCTCCGACGTGTCAGGACCCTTGCGACGTCCTTTTGCACGACTGCATAGTTATTGGCGTCGTTGGCTGCGGACCGCGAATTCGCACCACGATTTGTTAGGGCCGAACACAGGAGACTCCCAATGAGTTCGAACCGGGAACCTTTCGGCGCAAAGAAGCTTGCGAGCGGCCTCGCCGTCGTCGCGCTCTCTTTCTCCGCGCTCGCTTGCTCGAGCGGCAACATTCCGAAGAAGACGGATGGCACGCCGTCCACCACGCCGGGCGTCACCACGATGCCGGGCGCGACTCCCGGCACGATGACGATGACGACGCCTCCCGGGACCGGGATGGTCATTCCGACCGTGCCGGGCACGGGGATGACGGTCGATCCCATGACGATGCCTCCTGCTGGCGCCGCTGGGAGCGGTGGCACGGTCGTTGTCCTTCCGCCTGCTCCGACCGGCGCGAAGTGTGACGGCGCGAGTACTGCCGGCGCCGCGCCTCCGATCTACGTATCGGAGTGCTCGAGCTGCCACGGCATGACGGCCAGCGGGCGCAACGGCTACCCGTCGCTGCGCCGCATGAACATGACGCTCGCCGAGATGACGGCGATCGTGCGCGGCGGCAAGCAGAGCGCGACGCTGAAGTTCACGACGTCACAGGGCAAGAGCATCGTGGCGACGATGCCGAACTTCTCGACGACTCGACTGTCGGACGCCGACATCGCGGCGATCTTTGCGTATCGCAACGCCCCGGCGGCCGCGGGCCTGCCGGTTCCGGCCGTCTACTGCCTCGCGCGTCCCGAAGCGAGCTGGAGCGCCGCTCAGGTCAGCGCCGCCTACACTGCGGGCCTCGCGGCGTGGCGCAAGCCGGGTGACGTCGACCAGAACGCCTGCGTGAGCTGCCACGCGGCCGACCCGATGGACCTCGCGTTCATCGGCTACACCGATGGTCAGATCTACCGTCGCGCCTTCCAGCACCAGACGCCGGCCAGCCAGGCGACGATCGACACGATCATCGACATGGTTCACGCCATGCGCGCCAAGTACAACATCGTGCAACCGCCGGATCCGGCGGTGTACCGTCCGTTCCAGCCGGGTGGCGCGGTGCTCGCGGGCGCGACGCCGGCCCTGCGTGATCAGGCCTTCGGCCAAGAGCTCAAGGACATGAATCTCCGTCTGATGGGCGCGCCCATCAACTCGGCCGCCGACGCGAAGCAGGCCTGGACGGAGCTCGCCGGCCTCAATCTGCGCACGCTCAAGGTTGGCGTGGCTCTGAACAAGTACACCGAGGACATCTTCAACAACGACGGCGTCAACGTCCCGTGCGCCGACAAGCACATGTGCGACGACCACGGCACGATCGCCGATTGGATCACCGACACGGCGGTCATCCCGGGCGCGCTGCCCGCGGCCGTCCTTGCGGCGCACGACGCTTACCTCGCGAACCCCACCCTCGACACGCTCAAAGCGGCGATGATCTCGCTGCCGCGCGACGAGACGAGCTGGTTCAAGCACAAGTACGGCTCGGTCATGATCGCGAACTTCTTCTTCCGCCAGCTCGCGGCGGGGGACACGGATCTCGCGGGCTTCATGAAGGCGAACCCGACGCCGTTCCCGGTCGATTCGAAGACCGGCATGCTCTACAACACGATCTGGATGGTCGGCGCCAACCAGCGCGACTTCATTCACAACGTCGGCGCGACGCTCGGCGTGGGCGGCGGCAAGTTCTCGGTTCCCTCCGAGACGATCCCCGGCCTCACGCGCAACGACGCCAACGAGCAGCTCCAGCGCATCATCGTTCCGTGGTTCTGGCTGGGCTTCACGCTCGACCCGTCGACGATGAACGTCGAGCCGGACTACGTCGCCGAGGGTGACGAGTACTTCACGCAGGAGACCTTCCTCGACAACGGCTCGCTCCCCATCCACGGCGCGTTCATCGTCAGCAAGCGCTCGGTCGAGATGATGAAGTACGACACGCTGCCGCGGTCGCCGAACGTCTTCCCGTTCTTCCACCCCGACATGGGTCGGTTCCCGGTCACGCCGATGACGATGCGCGCCGGCTACTTCCCCGTCGTGACGAACTTCGCCGAGGAGAAGAACTTCAACACGATCAACTCCTACCAGCTGAAGTACACGCCGACGGACCCGACCCACAAGGCGCTCTACCAGACGTACGCTGCGAATCAGTGGCGCATGTTCATGTGGACCCTTATCGGCGAGCTCGGCACGACGCCGCAGGTCTGGAATCCGAGCATCCTTCAGGGCAAGATCAAAAAGGCTGAGATCTTCCTGACCCAGCCCGAGATGGCGGCGCAGAACGGCGCGATGGACACGACGATGATCGCCATGGCGCGCGACCTCGTCGGCAAGGCGACCGTCGGAAAGTAAATAGCCACGACACGACAGTCGCTCGGCGACGGTCGTTTTCGCGGAACGGCGATCGTCCCTTCGGGGCCGGTCGCCGTTTTTGCGTTCGGGGTCAGCGCGGGGCTGACGTGCCCGCGACGACGAGCGCCGGGAGGTCGGCCTCGACGGCGGCGATGACGTTCGCCGTCGCTTCGTGAGACAGGCCGACCTCGGAGAGGATCGGCTGGCGGGTGGG
>JBBQJG010000288.1:0-7294 GCA_038325725.1 Polyangia bacterium
GCGTGCAACAGGTGGCGCGTGCAATTGCGAGGCGGCGCCCTCGGGGGGCGGCGCGTCGGGAGCAGGCGCGTGGACGGCAATGGCTTGGCTGGGCGCTCTCGGGCTCGCGGCGGCGAGACGCCGCCGGCGAAGTCAGACCGAGCGATAGCAAAACTGGAGGTCCCCCGTGGGGCCGGTAGCATCGGGGGATGCTCCGGCTGTTGGGGATCTCGCTGCGCGTCGCCGGCCACCGGGTGCTCGACGAGGTGAGCCTGCAGGTGCGGGCGGGCGAGCTCGTCGTCGTCGAGGGTGGCCGCGGCGCGGGTAAGTCGGCGCTCGCGCGCGTCGCGGCGGCGCTGCGCCGGCCCGAGGGCGGCGAGCTGTGGATCGGCGAGCGCGACGTCGCCGGACTGCAGGATGCGTCGCTTCCCTATGTCCGGCGCAACATCGGCTTTCACGCCGACGACGTGCCGCTGTTGCCGCGGATGACCGCGCTCGAGAACGTCATGCTCGCCGCGGGGGCCCGCGGCTATCAGCCGGCGCAGGCGCGTGAGCTCGCGCTGCGGGCGCTCGGACGCGTGGGCGCCGCGTCGACGGCGACGCGCCCGCCCGAGACGTTGTCGACGTCGGAGACGCGGCTCGTCGCGCTCGCGCGCGCGCTCGCGGGAGCGCCGCCGCTCGTCGTGCTCGACGATCCGGCGGCGGGGCTCGCCGCGGGCGACGCGGGCGCCGTGCTGTCGGCGATGCTGGGCGCTTGCGAGGCGGGCGCGGCCGCGCTGTGCACGTCGCCCGACGGCGCGTTCGCGACGGCCGTCGTGCGCGCGGGCGGTCGGCGCGTGCGGCTCGAGGGCGGACGCGTGCTCGCGGGGGGCGGTCCCATCGGCATCGTCGCCGCGCGACGCACGCCGCCGCCACCGCCGCTCCTGCGCGTCGAGGCGTTGCCGTGACCGGACCGTGGCTCGTGCGTCGCCTCGCGGGCGACGCGCGCCGACACACGGGCGCTTGGCTCGGGATCGCGCTCGCGTTCGCGCTCGCGGCGTTCTGCGCGGCCGGCGCGCGCGTGACGACGCACGCGGGGAAAGGGGAAGCTGCCGCGGCCGTCGAGCCGTCTGCGCTCGTCATCACGTACCTCAAGGACGACCTTCCGCCCGCCGACGTCGCCGCGCTCCAGCGCGTGCTCGCGGGCTTGCCGGGCGTCGAAGCGGCGCGGCTCGTCTCGCCGCGCGAGGCGCTCGAGCGGTTGCGGGGCGAGCTCGGCGCGCGTGCCGCGATCGTCGACGGCGTCGGGCCCGAGCTGCTGTTCTCTTCGATCGAGGTCACCGTGCGGCCCGCGGGCGCGGCGTCGGCGCTCGCGTTTCGTCTGCGTCGGCTCGCGGGCGTCGCCGACGTCGATCTCGTGGCGCCGCCCGCGGGGGCCGCGACGACGCTCCCGGCGCGGTTCGGCGTCGCGGTGCTCGCGGTCGCCGTCGGAGGCGGGGTGCTGGGCCTCGCCGTCGTGCTGCTCATCGGCGGTGCGTTCGTGCGTTTGCGCGGTCGGTATCGTGGCGAGCTGCGCGTGCTCGCGGCGCTGGGGCTTTCGCGCCCGGCCAGCGCGCGACCCGCCGTGGTGCTCGCGACCGGCGCGGGCGCGCTCGGCGTCGCGGCGGGGCTTCTCGCGGCCTTCTTCGCGGCGCGGGTCCTCTGGGGCGGGCCCTCGTTGCCGGCGCGCGAGTGGGGCGGGGGCGCGGCGGCGCTCATTCTCACGGCGTATGTCCTATCGGCCGGCGTGTTGCGCGTGCGGGATGTCGTTGAAGCCCGCTGACGCTTGGAAGCCCGCTGACGCGCGGAAGCCCGCTGGCGCGCGGAAGCGGGCCGCGCGAGGCCTCGCGCGGCGGCGCCGCGCGGTGTTCGGCGCCGTCTTGCTCGTCTCGCTCGTCGCGGGGCCCACGCGCGCCGACGACGAAGGAGGCGCGGCCGACGCGCGCGCCCGGCGTGACACCGCGACGCTCGCGGCGCGTGCCGGCCTGTTGCGCGGCCAGAGCGAGACGGCGCGCGCGCAGGTGCGTTGGCGCCTGCGCGCTCTTTATCGCCTCGTCGTCGCGTCCCCCGACCTCGCGGCGGCGACGCGCGTGCGTGGCGCGACGGCGGGGGGCGTCGCCCTCGCTCGCGACCGCGCCGAAGCGCGCGCTCTCGACGCCGAAGCGCTCCGCGCGGGCGGTGAGCGTGACGCCCTCGAGGCGGCGGCCACGGCGGAGCCGCCGATCGGCGCGCGGCCCCGGCTCGCGCCGCCCGTCGCGGGCGCCGTGCTGGCGCGCTTCGGGACGACGTCCGACACCGCGACGCGGCTGCTCGTCACGCGCGCGGGTGTTCGCCTCGCCGCGCGGGCCGGCGAACGGGCGCGCGCGCCCGGCGCCGGCACGGTGGCGCGCGTCGAACGTGAAGCAGATGGGTTCGCCGTCGTCCTCGATCACGGGGCCGGCTGGACGACGATCGTGGGCGGCCTCAGCGAGGTCGCTGTCGCGCTGGAGGCCTCGGTCGTCGCGGGGCAATCCCTCGGCGTCGCCACACGCGCGGGGTCGGTGACCTTCGAAGTGTGGCGCGGGCGTCGGCCCGTCGATCCGTTGCTGCCCCAACTGCTCGCGGCGCCTGTCGCTCTGCCGTAAACTGCCGCGATGCGCTCGTTTCAACGATCTCCGCGCGCCGCGGTCCTGGCGTTGCTCGTCGCCGCGTCGTTCTGCGCCGGCATGGTGTTCGCGCGGCCCCTCGCCGCGGGACGCTTCAACCCGTACCAGAAGCTCGGCGTCTTCACGAAGGTGCTCTCGTACATCGAGACCCACTACGTCGAAGACGTGCAAGAGCAGGAGCTCATGTACGGCGCCGCCCGCGGGCTCACCGACGTGCTCGATCCGCACTCCCGGTTCATGGATCCGGAGGAGTACGGCAAGCTCAAGCAGGAGACCGAGGGCAACGAGCAGATCGACGGCATTGGCATCGACGTCGAGCGACGCAAGTCGCGGCTCGTCATCATCTCGCCCATCGAGGGCTCGCCGGCCGGGAAAGCCGGCATCGAGCCGGGCGATGTCATCAAGCGCGTCGATGGCGCCGACGTCGCGGCGCTCGAGTTCGACGACGCCGTCTCACGCATGCAAGGGCCTCCGAACAGCGAGGTCACGCTCGTCGTTGACCGCCGCGGACGCGAGCTGACGTTCCACCTCAAGCGCCAGCGTTACGAGCTCAAGCCCGTCGAGGGCAAGCTGCTCGACGACGGCATCGCCTACGTCAAGATCCGCTTCTTCTCGGCGACGACGGACGCGATGCTCGGCGACCTGTTCGAGTCGCTCAACGGCAAGGCGAAGGGCCTGCGTGGGCTCGTGCTCGATCTGCGGCGCAACCCGGGCGGGCTGCTCGATCAGGGCATCCGCGTCGCCGACCGCTTCGTCGCCGACGGGCTCTTGCTCAAGACGGTCGGCAAGGGCGGGCGCGTGCTCGACGAGTGGAAGGCTCATACAAAAAATAAGTGGCTCGGCTTTCCGATGATCATCGTCGTCGACGGCGCGACGGCGTCGGCCGCCGAGATCGTCGCGGGCGCGCTGCAGGATCACAAGCGCGCTGTCGTCTTGGGGACGCAGACGTTCGGCAAGGGGTCGGTGCAGACGGTGATCGATCTCGATGGCTGCGGCGCGAAGCCGTGCGGCCTGCGCATCACCGTCGCGCGCTACTACACGCCGAGCGGGCGCTCGATCCAGGGCCGCGGCATCACGCCCGATGTCGTCGTCGAGTCGACGGCGCCCGTCCCAGAGTCGGCCGACGGCGATCTGCTCCGCGAGCGCGATCTTCGCAACCGCCTGCGCAACGAGCAGGGCGACAAGGCCGTCGAGGCGCGCCGCCTCGACGACTATCAGCTGCAGATGGCGCTCGACTACCTGCGGTCGTGGTCGGTGTTCTCGAGTCAGCTCGGCAAGAAGTAGAAAGCCCGGCACCGGCGCGAACGTCGAGAATGCCGGCACACACGTCGAGGTGCCGTCGCGGAGCGGTCGCCGTCGGCTTGATTTCACCGCTGAACTGCGGTTTCCTGCGGCTCGACTTTTCCGCGTCGCGCGCGTCCCCAGCGATCCGAAATTCCGAACTCGCCCGAGGAGGCAGTCACATGTCCATGGGAGCATCCCCACCGGGAATGGAGGAGTACCAGCGACTCGTCGCCGAGCGCGAGGCCGCCGCGAAGCGGAAGCGCCTGATCTACAGCGTCGTGCTCGTCGCGGCCCTCGTGGGCGGCGGTGTGTGGTGGAAGCAGCAGAAGGACAAGACCTCGTCGGCGCAGAAGGTGCTCGACGCCGCGGGTCGCTTCGCCGAGCGCGACAAGTCCGAGATGGGCGCGTTTTGGAACTGCGCGCTCGCGAGCGAGGTCGACGTCGGCCTGTTCTCGAACGCGACGCAGATCCAACAAAAGATCGAGAGCGCGTACTTCACGCAGCAGAAGACTTACTCCGAGCATCTGACGACGGAGTGCGTGCCCAAGCTCGAGGGCGCGCGCGCGGCGCTCACTGGCCTCAGCACGGATCTTCCGGCGGATCTCAAGGAGCCGTTCGACAAGTACCTCGCGGCGCTGCCGCGCATGCAGACGGGCCTCGAGGTCTACGCCGAGAAGATCAAGAGCCGTGGCGCCGTCAAGGACGTCGACCAGACGCTCCAGGACGTCGGCGCGGCGTTCACTCCCGACGCGACCGCCGAGTCGGTCGCGTTCGAGAAGTTCCTCGTGTGCGCGATCCCGGAGCTCGACAAGAAGAAGGACATCCAGGGCGTCCTCGAGTTCCTGGCCCAGACGTGCAAGGCGGACGCGGTGACGTTCATGACGCGCGTGCGCGAGCAGTGCGGTCCGCTCGTACAGAACGTCGACAAGGACGCGAAGGCGACGCCGTCGAGGACCTTCAAGGCGAACGCCAAGAAGTTCTACGAGGAGGATCAGCGCCAGCTGCAGGCGTGGGACTACTGCGCGAAGCGCTCGCGCAAGGGCAAGAAGGTGCTCGACCTCGAGGACTTCCTCACGGCCTCGGGCGACTACATGGAGGCGCGCGCCGACCTCGTCCAGACGGCGAAAGAGGCCGCCGGGAGGATCCTCGGCCAGCCCGTGCCCGAGCGCGCCAAGAAGGCCGCGCCGGCCGCAGAATAGTAGACCTCTCCCGCCACGCCGGGCGAGGGAGACGGACCTCTCTTCCCGTCACGCCGGGCGAGGGAGACGGAAGGCGGAGCGCTTCGCTCGAGGAGCGTGGCTTCAGCGAGTCACCCTCTCCTCGCTTGCGAGGAGAGGGCCGGGGAGAGGAGCGGGGGCGCCTCTTCAGCGACGGCGTCGCAGTGAGAAGGTCTGCGGCAGGAGCGCGCCGAGCGTCGTCGGCGTCGCTGCTCCCGTCGGAGACGCGAGGAGCACGCGCGTGGCGGGCTCGCCGAGCTCGGCGAGGACTTGGCGGCAGGCGCCGCACGGCGTGCCCGGGGGACGCATCGGCGTCACGACGGCGACGGCGCGCACGGCGCGTGCGCCCGCGGCAACCGCCGCCGCGACGGCGTTGCGCTCGGCGCACACGGTGAGGCCGTACGACGCGTTCTCGACGTTGCACCCGACGTGAACTCGGCCCTTTTCGTCGACGACGGCGGCGCCGACGGCGAAGCGCGAGTAGGGCGCGTGGGCGTGGCGACGCACGGCCCGCGCGGCCGCAACCAACGCGGCGTCGTCGGGCTTCGCGCGCGGGGTCTTCGCGCCGGGCCTCGTCTTCACGTCAGCTCCGCGATGACCGCGGCGGCGAGCTTGCCCATGGCATCGGCGCCCGCGGCCGCGGCGCGCGTGACGTCCTCGTGGCGGAGCGGCTCGCCCGTGACGCCCGCGGCGTGGTTCGCGACGAGCGAGAGGCCCAGCACGGAGAGCCCGGCGTGGCGCGCCGCGATCACCTCGAGCACCGTCGACATGCCGACGAGCCCCGCGCCGAGCGCGCGCAGCAGGCGCACCTCGGCCGGCGTCTCGTAGGCCGGCCCCGGCATGCCGGCGTAGATCGCCTCGCGCAGCGGCTTGCCGAGCACAACAGGCGCGACGCGCGTCGCGATCGCGCGCAGCGCCGGCGCGTAGGCGTCCGTCATGTCGAGGAAGCGCGGCCCGAGCCGCTCGTCGTTCGGGCCCGTGAGCGGCGAGAGCCCCGTGAGGTTGATCTGATCCGAGATCGCGACGATTTCGCCGGGGGCGAAGGCGGGGTCGACGCCCCCCGCGGCGTTGGTCGCGATCACCGTGCGCGCGCCCAGCGCGGCGGCAACGCGCACGCCGAAGCCGATCTCGGCCGACGGATATCCCTCGTAGCCGTGCACGCGGCCGCAGAACAGCAGCACCTTGCGGCCCGCGAGCGTGCCGACGACGAGGCGGCCCGGGTGGCCCGCGACGGTCGTCTCGGGGAATCCGGGGAGCGACGCGTAAGGCGCCGTGCGCGCGCCCTGCAGGCGATCGGCGACGCTCGCGAGGCCCGAGCCGAGGATGATCGCCGCCTCGGCGCCGCGCCCGTCGAGGTGATCGGCGATCGCGCGCGCCGCGCCCTGAATGCGCTCGAAGAACGACGCCGTGGGCTTCATGACGCCGATCCCGGCAGGACGTCCGACAAGAACGACGACACGGCCGTCGTGAAAGGCGTCAGCGCCTCGAGGTGCGCGAGGTGCCCCGCGCCCGCGAGCTCGATGTAGCGCGCGCCCCCCGCGGCGCCGCCGCGTCGGCCGATCGCGGACGCCATGCGCCGCATCTCAGCGGGCGGCGTCACGAGATCTTCAGCGCCGCACAGACACAGCGTCGGGCAGCCGATCGCCGCGAGCTCGTCGGTGCGGTCGGGGCGATCGCGCAGCGCCTCGACGCCCGCCACGAGGCTCTCGGCGCGCGTCTCGGCCCGCGCGCGCACGGCGGCGTGGACGGCGGGCGTCGCGCCCGGCGAGACGAGCCGCGCGAGGCTGCCGTCGAGGTACGCCGCGGGGCCGCTGCCGTGGAGCTGCGACAGAGCCTCGTCGCGCTTGGCGCGCACGTCGGGCGTGTCCGCGGCGGCGCGCGTGTCGCTGAGCACGAGCGCCGCGAGGCGCGCCCCGTGCTTTTTTGCGAAGGCGAGAGCCGTGTACCCGCCCATCGATTGGCCGAGCAGCGCGACCCGAGGCACGTCGAGCGCGTCGAGCAGCGCCGCGAGATCGTCGGCGAGATCGGCGATCGAATAGGGATCGGAGGCGCCACCGGTCGCGCGCAGCGCCGATTCGCCGAAGCCACGCGCGTCGACGCTCACGACCCGAAAGCGCGCCGCGAGCGGGGCCACGACGTCGTCACCCTCTG
>JBBQJG010000289.1:0-7267 GCA_038325725.1 Polyangia bacterium
GCTCGCGCGGCCCGTCGCCGTCGCCGTGCCGATCTCCGATCGACCGCCCGATTCCTCGAAGTAGGCCCTCCGGATGATCGGATGACGGGTCGCCCGGCGCTCCCGCGCGTCGTCCTGCGCAAGAACCTGGCGCGCGCGATCCGGCAGGGTCACCCGTGGATCTACCGCGACGCCGTGACGGCGCCCGAAGGGGTGCCCGACGGCGCGCTCGTCTTCGTCGTGACGGCTGACCGATAGCCGCTCGTGCGCGGCTATTGGGACGCCCGCTCGCCCATCGCCGTGCGGGTCATCGCGACGGCGGCCGATGGGCCCGACGTCGACGCCGTCGTCGACGCGCGGCTCGCGGCGGCGCTGGCGCGGCGGCTCGCGTTCATTGACCGCGCCCAAACGGACGCCTTTCGTTGGGTGCACGGCGAGGCCGACGGCCTCCCGGGCGTGCACGTCGACGTCTACGGGTCCGCGGCCGTCGTGCGCGCCGACGGCGACGGCGCGCGCGCTTTCTACCTCGCTGCGCGCGGGTTGCCCGCGCGGCTCGTCGCGACGGCGCACGCCGCGGGCCTGACGATCTCGACGGTGGTCGTCCGCGGGAACGACGGAGAAGGCGCGACCGCGGCCATCGGCGCGCTGCCCGAGGGCGAGCTCGAGGTGCGCGAAAACGGCCTGCGCTTCGGCGTCGACCTCGCCCACGGGCAGAAGGGCGGCCTCTTCCTCGACCAGCGCGACAACCGCGCGCGCGTGCGCGGCCTCGCGGCCGACCAACGCGTCCTGAACCTCTTCGGCTACACGGGCGGCTTTTCGATCTACGCCGCCGCGGGCGGCGCGCGCGAGACGACGACCGTCGACGTCGCCGCGCCGGCGATCGCGGCCGCGCGGCGCAACTTCGAGCGCAACGGCTTGCCCGCCGGGCCCCTTTACGCCGAGGACGCCTTCGACTTCCTCGAGCGGGCCGCCAAAGCCGGCACGCGCTGGGACTTGGTGATCTCCGACCCGCCGAGCTTCGCGCCCAGCGAACGCGCGCTCCCGACGGCGCTGCGCGCCTACACGCGGCTGCACCGGCTGTGCGCCGCCGTGACGGCGCCGGGAGGCACGTTCTGCGCGGCGTCCTGCTCGAGCCACGTCCGCGCCGAGGCGTTCCTCGAGACCGTCGACCAGGGCGCCGTCGCCGCGGGTCGGCGCTTCTCGCTCGTCGCGCTGCACGGCGCCGCCGCTTGTCACCCGACGTTGCCGTCTTTTCACGAAGGGGACTATCTGAAGTTCGCGCACGGTCGCCTATCATGAGGACGGCATGACCGCCGTCGACGTCGCGGGCGACGCGCCCGCCGCCCCGCCCGCGCTCGCGTCCGCGCGCCACCGGTGGACGATCGGCCTCGCGCTCGCGGTCCTTCAGTCCGCCGTCTACTTCGGCATCGGCCAGCTGCCCCTTCACCGTTCGACCGAGCTCCTGCGAACGTCGCTCGACGACGCGATCCCCTTTTGGACGTGGACGGCCTGGTGCTATCTGCCGTTCTACGTGGGCGTCTTTCTCCTCACGATCGGCGGCCTCCGGCGGCGCGCCTTGTTCGATCGCACGGCGCGCTCGGTCGTCCTCGTCATGATCGTGGGCGCGATCTGCCACCTCACGATTGGCGCGGAGTACCCGCGCCCCGTGCTGCGCCCGCCCTACTCCGGCCTGTCGTCGACCTTCATGGCCTGGGTCCAGAGCGTCGACGCGCCCGGCAACGTCTTCCCATCGCTGCACGTCGCCCACACGACGATGTTGTCGCTTTTGCTCATTCGCGATCGCCCCGTCCTGGGACGCGTCGCGCTCGTCATGGCGACGCTGCTGGCGATGTCGACGCTGACGACGAAGCAACACTTCGTCGCCGATGTCGTCTCCGGTTACGTGCTCGCCTTCATCGGCGTCGCGTTCGCGCTGCGCGGCTTCGAAGACCGCGGGCGCGCTTAAGGCGAGGGCGCCTGCTTGCGCTGCGCCGCGCGCGCGGCGTGGCTGATCGGATCCTTGAAGTTGATCCGCTCCCAGCGCAGGCCCGTGGGCGCGATCTGCTTCTCGATGACGTCGCCCTTGCCGACGATGACGACGAGCAGGTTGTCCGGGTCGAGCAGCGTCTGCGCCGCCTCTTTGGCCTGCGCCTCGTCGACGGCGGCCATGCGGAGCGTGAAGTCGCGCACGTACTCGATCCCGAGACCGTGCAGCTCGGCGTCGACGATGCCGACGGCCACGCCCGCCGCCGTTTGCAGCTTGAAGGGGTAGCTGCCGGCGTAGTAGCCCTTGCCCTTGGCGAGCTCGCCCGCCGACGGGCCCCCGTTCTTCATCTTGCGCAGCTCGCCGACGGTCGCGACGAGCATCTCCCAGACGTTCTCGTTCTTCGTCGACGCCGAGACCTGAAAGGCGCCGTCGTACAGCGTCGCGCCGTACGACGACCCGATGCCGTAGGTGAGCCCGCGCTTGGAGCGCACCTCGGCCATGAGCCGCGACGAGAAGTCCGAGCCGCCGAGCACGTAGTTCATGAGCGTCGCCGCGAACCACAGCGGATCCGCATGCCGCAGCCCGCGGTGGCCGAGGAGGACCGACGCCTGCGTGAGGTCCGGCTTGTCGACGATGAGCACGCGCGTCGCCTTGAGCGCGACCATCTTGAACGCGGGCCGCGCCGGCACGTCGGCCTTCGGCCACCCTCCAAAGGCCTTCTCTAGCAGCGGCCGCAGGCGCGCCGGATCGACGTCGCCCGCCACGGCGAGGATCGCGTTGTTGGGGCGGTAGAACGTCTTCCAGAAGGCGACGAGGCGGTCGCGCGTGATCTTCCGGACGTCCTCGGGCGTGAGCACCCAGCCGCGCGGGTTCTTCTCGCCGAACAGCAAGTTATCGAAGTGCTCCGCCGACAGCTCGTGTGGGTTGTCGTAGCGCGCCGCGAGCGACGCGAGCACCTGGTCGCGGATCTCGACCATCTCCTTTTCGGGGAACGCTGGGCGCAGCAGGACGTCGGAGATCAAATCGACGCAGAGGCCGAGATCCCTCGACAACACCGAGCAGATCCCCGTCGAGCTCTCGAGCGAGGACTGCGCGTCGAGCACGCCGCCCACGAAGTCGATCGCGGACGAGATGTCGTCGGCGCTGCGCGCCTTCTTGCCGGCGCCGGCGCTCGTCCCGCGCCGAAGCATGGCCGCCGTGAAGTCCGCCACGCCGAGCGACTGCGCCTTGTCCTCGTCGTAGGCGCCCGCCTTGATCGCGAAGCCGACGCTCACGACGGGCAGGTCCCTGCGCGGGACAACGACGACGTCGAGGCCGTTCTTGAGCTTCCAGCGCACGACGCTGGGCAGCGCGAGGGGCGCGGCCTGAGGGGGCGCGGGCGCCGCGATGAGGTCCTTGCGATTCTGCCAGTACGCCGGCTCGTCGGCGGCCTTCGCCTGGTGCGACTTCGATAGGGACGTGGGGTTGTCCTCGTACTGAACTTCGATCGACGCGACGCTGCCCGCGGGTTTCGGCGCGTGCCCGCACCCCAACAGCAATACCCCCGCGAGCGCCCCCAGCCGGCGTCGATCGGTCACTTCGCACCTCCCGGCTTGGTGGCGCCGGGTTGCAGCGTCACGAGCGTGAGGTTCGTGTCGACGAGGTACTTCTGCGCGACGCGCGTGACGTCGGCCGCCGTGACGGCGAGATAGCGGGCGGCGCCCTTGCCGAACTCGCGCCAGTCGCCCCGAACGTACTGCGCGTCGCCGAGCGCATGGGCGATGCCGTCGACGGTCTGCAGCCCGAAGACGAACCCCGCGGCGAGCTGGTTCTTGGCCTTGTCGAGCTCGTGCGCCGTGACGGCGTGGGCGCGCGCGCGCGCGACCTCCTCGAGCAGGCTCGCCTGCACCTTGACGGCGTCGTGATCGGGCAAGTACGCAGCGTAAACGAGGAACAACCCGGGATCCTCCATCGTCTCGGCGAGGCCGCCCGCGGCGACGGCGAGGTGTTCGGTGCGCACGAGGCGCTGGTTCAGGCGCGCCGACTCGCCGCCCGAGAGGATCGCGCCGAGCACCTCGAGCGCGGGCACGTCGGCGTCGGCCGCACGCGGGATGTGGTAGCCACCCACGACGACGGGGATCTGCACCTCGAGCGTGAGCTTCTCCTCGCGGCGCGCCGTCTGCGGCGGCTCGATGGCTTTCGCGCGAGGCGGCTCGGCGCCGCGCGGCAGCGGTCCGAAGTGCTGCTCGGCGAGGCGCCGCACGTCCGCCTCGGAGACGTCGCCCACGACGATGAGCGTCGCGTTGTTGGGCTGGTAGTACGTGTCGTAGAACTTCTGGCAGTCCGCGGGCGTGACCTTCTCGAGGTCCTCGATCGTCCCGATGGCCGTCCAGTTGTACGGGTGCTTCGTGAACGCGAGCTGGCGAAACCGCTCGATCGCCTTCCCGATGGGATCGTTGTCGACGCGAAGCCGCTTCTCTTCCTCGACGACCTTGCGCTCCGAGTCGATCGTCGCCGGGAACAGCTTGAGCTGGCGCATCCGCTCGGCCTCGAGCTGCATCGCGAAGCCGACATACGAAGGCGGCACCGTCTCGTGGAACGCCGTGAGATCCTCGGTCGTGAAGGCGTTCGACTGACCGCCGACCTCCTTCAAGAGGCGCGCGTGCTCCTCGGGCGGCACGTGCTCGGAGCCCTTGAACATCAGGTGCTCGAACATGTGCGCGACGCCGCGGATGCCGACGTGCTCGTCCTTCGAGCCCACGTGATAGAAAACCTGCACGGTCGCGATGGGCGCCGCGTGGTTCGCGAGGAACAGCACGCGCAGGCCGTTGGCGAGGTCCCAGCTCTTGATGTCGAGCGCGGGCGTCGCGATGGGGCCGACGGCGGCAGGCTTCGCGTTCGCGCCGGGCGCGATCACGCAGAGCGCGAGCAGGAGCAACCAACGCGACGACGACGCTCTACGAACGTTCATGCGATGCATTCGATCGCGCGCCACTATGCCACGCTCGGCCGTCGGCGGAAACGGTCGTTTGAGACGCGGCGCCGCTGATATGCTCGCGTGATGTCGGGCACCATCGTCGTCGAGACCGTCGAGAGCCGCGCCCTCGCGGCGAACACGCTCGGCGATGTGCCCGTCCGTCGCGTCGCCGTCTGGTTGCCGCCCTCGTACGCGGGCGCGCCCGAGCGCCGCTACCCCGTGATCTACTGGCTCGCGGGCTACGCCGGCACGGGCGAGATGATGTTCCAAGGCAACCCGTGGGCGCCTGGCCTCGGCGAGCGCCTCGACCGGCTCGTCGACGGCGGCGCGATGGGCGAGGTCATCGTCGTCGCGCCCGACGGCTTTTCGGCCTGGGGCGGCAGCCAGTACCTCGACTCGCCCGTCCACGGCGGCCACGAGACGCACCTGACGACCGAGCTGGTCCCGCTCATCGACCGCCGCTTCCGGACGCGCACCACGGGCGCCGCGCGCGCCATCGGCGGCAAGTCGTCGGGCGGCTTCGGCGCGCTCGTGCTCGCGATGCGCCACCCCGACCTCTTCGCCGCCGTCGCCAGCCACGCCGGCGACATGTACTTCGAGCTGTCGGTGCTGCCTGACGTCCCCGTCGTCGTGCGCACGCTGCGCCGACACGGCGGCGTCGCGGGGTTCCTCGCGCACTTCGCGCGCGCCGTCGTCAAACGCTCCGACGACTTCACGACGATCATGACGCTCGCGCTCGCGGCGGCCTATTCGCCGGACGCCGCCCGCCCGCACGGCGTCGCCCTCCCCTTCGACCTCGAGACCGGCGCGCTCGATGACGTCACTTGGAGGCGCTGGAAGGCCTGGGATCCCGTCGAGCTCGCGGGCCGACACGCCGAGGCGCTGCGCGGGATGAAGCTCGTGTACCTCGACGCCGGCACGCGCGACGAGCACGCGCTCGATCTCGGCGCGCGCGTGCTGTCGGCGCGTCTCACGGCGCTCGGCGTCCCTCACGTCCACGAAGAGTTCGACGACGGGCACCGCGGCACGGCGTACCGCTACGACGTCTCGCTGCCGCGCCTCGCCGCCGCCCTCGGCGCCGAGCCCGCGGGGCGCCCGTGAGCCTCCGCGACGGACAGTCCGCGACGCTCGTGTGCGACGATCTCGACGACGAGGGCGCCGCGACGGCGACGCTCGACGGCGCGCGCATCCACATCGCCTGCGCGCTCCCCGGCGAGCGCGTCACGGCGACGCTCACGCACCTCTCGTCGCACCGGTCCGAGGCCTGGGCGCGCCTCGACGAGATCCTCGAGCCGTCGCCCGAGCGCCGCGCGCCCGCCTGCGCCGCCTACGGCTCGTGCGGCGGCTGCGTCCTCGAACACCTCGACGTCGCCGCGCAGCGCGCGTGGAAGGAAGCGCGCGTGCGCCGCGCCCTCGCGCAACACCCCGCGCTCGGCGACGTCGTCGTCGCGCCGTGCGTCCCGTCGCCGCGCGACCTCGGCTACCGCAACCGCTCGAAGCTCGTCGCCGCCGGCGCGCGGGGCCGCATCGTCCTGGGCGCCTTCGCGCCCCGTTCGCACGACGTGATCGATCTCGCCGGCTGCCGCATCGCCGAGCCACCGCTCGACGACGTCGCCGCCGCCGCGACCCGCTGCGCGAACGCCGCGGGCGTCGCGCCCTACGACGAGCGCACGCTCACGGGCGACCTGCGCCACGTCGTGCTGCGCGTCAACAGCGTCGGCGAGGTGCTCGCGATTTTCGTGACGACGCGGCCCGCGGCAACGGGTCTCCTCGACCTCGCGCGCGCCCTGCGCGCCGCGCGGCCCGAGATCGTCGGCGTCGTCCAGAACGTCAACCCGACGCGCGGCAACGCCATCTTCGGCGACGAGACGCGCCCCCTCGACGGCGCGACCAGCCTCGAGGAGCGCGTGGGCGACGTGCGCCTTCGTCTGTCGCCCGGCGCCTTCTTCCAGGCGAACCGCGACGTCGCCGCCCTCGCTTATGCGTCGATCGCGCGCGACGCCGGCGTGCGCGCGGGCGAGCACGTCGTCGACGCCTATGGCGGCGTCGGCGGCATCGCGCTCACGCTCGCGCCCGACGCGGCGGATGTCCTCGGCATCGAGGAGCACGCCGCCGCGACCGCCGACGCCGTGGCGAGCGCCGCGCTCAACGGCGTCACGAACGCCCGCTTCGTCACGGGCGACGTCACGACGCACCTGCGCGACATCGCGCGCGCCGACGTCGTCGTCGTGAATCCGCCGCGCAAGGGCTGCTCGGCCGCAGCCCTCACGGAGCTCGCTCGCCTGCACCCCCGGACGCTCGCCTACCTCTCCTGCGATCCCGACACCCTCGCCCGCGATCTCGCC
>JBBQJG010000290.1:0-7203 GCA_038325725.1 Polyangia bacterium
CCTCGCGCAGCAGGTTGATGCCGACGAGTACGTCGTACTCGCCGAGGCGCAGGTCGCGCAGGATCTCGATGCGCTCGAGCGTGTCGATGTCGCTGTGCAGGTAGCGCACCTTCACGCCGAGCTCCGAGTAGTACTCGGTGAGGTCCTCAGCCATGCGCTTCGTCAGCGTCGTCACGAGCACGCGCTCTTTGACCTTCACGCGCTCGCGGATCTCGCCGAGCAGATCGTCGACTTGCTGTCCGACGGGGCGCACCTCGATCTCGGGATCGAGCAGGCCCGTCGGGCGGATGATCTGCGAGACGACGACACCTTGCGCGGCGTTGAGCTCGTACTCGGCGGGCGTCGCCGAGACGTAGACGACCTGTGGCACGCGCGCCTCCCACTCTTCGAAGCGTAGCGGACGGTTGTCGACGGCCGAGGGCAAACGGAAGCCGAAATCGACGAGCGTGTCCTTGCGCGAGCGGTCGCCCTTCGACATCGACGAGATCTGCGGGATCGTCTGGTGCGACTCGTCGACGAAGAGCAGGTAGTCCTTCGGGAAGTAATCGAGCAGCGTCGGCGGCGGCTCGCCCGGCGCGCGGCCCGACAGGTGGCGCGAGTAGTTCTCGATGCCCTTGCAGCGCCCCATCTGCTCGAGCATCTCGAGGTCGTAGAGCGTGCGCTGCGACAGGCGCTGTTCCTCGACGAGCTTGTTCTGCGCCTTGAGCTCCGTGAGGCGCCCGCGCAGCTCTTCTTTGATGCCGGTCATGCACTTCGTCAGGCGATCAGCGGGCGTCACATAGTGCGAGCCGGGGAAGATAGAAACCTCCTCGAGCTTGCGCAAGACCTTGCCGCGCAGCGGATCGACCTCGGAGATCGCGTCGATCTCGTCGCCGAACCATTCGACGCGGATCGCCTTTTCGCGTTCATAGGCCGGGAAGATCTCGACGGTGTCGCCGCGCACGCGGAACGTGCCGCGCGAAAAATCGACGTCGTTGCGCTCGTACTGAATCTCGATGAGGCGGCGCAGCACGGCGTCGCGTTTGACCTCGACCCCGGTCGCGAGATCGATCTTCATGCCGAGGTAAGCCTCGGCGGCGCCGATGCCGTAGATGCACGACACCGACGCGACGATGAGGACGTCGGGGCGCGTGAGGAGCGCATACGTCGCCGCGTGGCGCATGCGATCGATCTCCTCGTTGATGAGCGAGTCCTTCTCGATGTACGTGTCCGACGAGGGCACGTAGGCCTCGGGCTGGTAGTAGTCGTAGTAGCTGACGAAGTAGTGGATGGCGTTGTCGGGGAACAGCACCTTGAACTCGCCGTACAGCTGATGGGCGAGCGTCTTGTTGTGCGCCATGACGAGCGTGGGTTTCTGGATCTGCTGCACGACGTTCGCGACCGTGAAGGTCTTGCCGCTGCCCGTGATGCCGAGCAGCACCTGCGAGGCGTCGCCGCGCTTGATGCCTTCGATGAGCTCGCGAATGGCGCGCGGCTGATCGCCCATGGGTTTGAGGGCTGTTTGGAGCGAGAAGGGCGTCGGCAAAGCGGTAGAGTGTACGCCATCGTGGAACGGACGAGCCAGCTGCGCGGCTACTACGCGATCGTCGACGTGAAGCCCGACGCGCTCGGCGATCTCGCCGCGCTCGAGGCGCGCGCCGCCCGGCTGCTCGCGGCGTCGCCGTGCTGCCTGCAGCTGCGCGCCAAGGGCGCCGACGCCGCGCCGATGCGCGCCGCCGCCGTGCGCCTGCGCGATCTCTGTCGCGCGGCCCGCGTGCCCTTTTGTGTGAATGACCGCCTCGACGTCGCGCTCGCCGTCGAGGCCGACGTCGTCCACCTCGGCCAGGACGATCTCCCGCTCGAAGACGCGCTCCGCGTGCGCGCGCGCGTCGGCGCCGAGAAGATGCTCATTGGTCTTTCGACACACACGCGCGCACAGGCGCTCGCCGCCGCGGCGGCCGGCGCCGACTACCTGGGCTTCGGTCCCATCTTCGCGACGACGACCAAGCTCAACCCCGATCCTGTCGTCGGCCTCGACGCGCTCGCCGCCGTGTGCGCGGCGGTGTCGATCCCCGTCGTCGCGATCGGCGGCATCGACCTGCACGCCGTGCCGTCCGTCGCGCGGGCCGGCGCGCGCGCGGCCGCCGTCATCGGCGCCGTCGACGACGCCCCCGATCCGACGGCCGCGGCGCGCCTCGTCGGGGCCGCCTTCGCGAAGTCGTAAGACCGCATTCTTCCAGGACGCACCGCGCGTTGGCGATTCCGTGAGCCTCGCGGCGCGCGGGCGCGTCTTCCAGTGTTAGTGTTTACATGCCCGTCGCGGTCCCAACGGACGCGGCGGCCCCTGTCCGGAAGTGGCCAAAGGAGGATTCATGGCTGCCCTGCGTTCCGCGTGCATTCCGGTGCTCGGTGTGTTTTTCGTTTTTGGGTGCGCGTCGCACAAGCCGGGGGCGGGGGCAACAGGAGGGCAAGGTGGTCATGCCGGCGCGACGGCGGGGACGACCGGGAGCGCGGGCGCGACCGTCGGCGCGGCCGGTGACAACGGCGCCGCCGGCACGACGACGACGCCCGACCCGGGCGCCGCGGGTGCGACAGGCAGCGGCGGCGCGGCCGCGACGGGGGGCGCGGCCGGCCAGGTCGTCGACGCGGGCCTCGAGGCGCCCCTGGAAGGTCCGCCGGTTCCCATCGGCGATCCCGGAACGACCGGCGACGGCGATCTCACGATCAGCCCGCCGTACACGACGCAACCCGACCTCACCGACAAGGGCAACCCGAAGGGCAAGAGCTTCCAATTCTCGATGGACTCGTCGCAGAGCGCGCTGTTCAAGGGCGACGATCCGACGCTCAAGGTGGCGAACCAGAAACCCTTCACCCGCCGCATCGACGTGTACGTCCCCGCGCAATACAAAGACGGCACGCGCGCGCCCGTGCTCGTCATTCAAGACGGCCCCGGTGAGCTCGGGCTCGTCAAGAACGCGCTCGACAACCTCACGATCTCCAAGGACCCGACGCGGACGATCCCGGCGTTCATCGCGATCGCCGTCGCGAACGGCGGCGGCGACGGTCAGGGCAGCGAGCGCGGCCTCGAGTACGACACGATGTCAGGCAAGTACGCGACGTTCGTCGACACGGAGGTGCTGCCCGCCGTCGTCGCCAATCCGATGGTGAAGGCGGCCTTCCCGAAGCTGTCGTTCACGACGAACCCCGAGGGCCGCGCTGCGCTCGGCTGCAGCTCGGGCGGCGCGGCCGCGCTGAGCATGGGGTGGTTCCGGCCCGATCTGTTCCACCGGATCATCACCTACTCCGGCACGCTCGTCGCGCAGCAGAACAGCATCGCTCCCGAGCACGCGATGTTCCCCGACGGCGCGTGGGACTACCACTCGGAGTTGCAGCTCATCGCGAACAGCCCGCGCAAGGACCTGCGCGTCTTCCTGAACGCCAACGAGATGGACAACGGCGCGACCTCGGCCGAGGCCGGCCATCACAACTGGGTCATCGCCAATCAGCGCACGTCGGCGGCGCTCGCGGCCAAGGGCTATCACGAGCGCTTCATCTTCGCGAAGGGCGTCGGCCACTGCGACGGCAGCGTTCGAAACGCGACGCTCGCCGATTCGCTCGTGTGGGTGTGGCGCGGCTTCCCGGCGCCGTGACGGCTTGCGCGTGACCGAGACGCGCGTGATCAGCTGCTGCAGGCGGCCTTCGGCAGCCTGCCGATCTTTTTGATCTCGTCCTTCGCGTCGGCGGCGCGCGTCGCCCGCGGGAAGCGCTTCATGAGATCGGTCAGCAGCGAGCGCGCGTCCGTGCAGAAGTGCAGCTCGACGAACGCATGGGAGAGCTGCCACATCGCCTCGGGCACCTCGGGCGCCTTCGGGAACGAGTCGAGCACCTTTTGGAACTCGGCCGCGGCGTTCGGGTACTTGCTCTCCTGCACGAAAGACATGCCGATCGCGAGGTAGCCCTGCGGCGCGCGCGCGTCGGCCGGGAAGCGCTGGATGAACGCGCGGTAGAAGCGCCGTCCGTCGTCGCGCTGGCCGCTCGAGAGGCGCTGCCCGGCCTGCGACCACAGCTGGTCCTTGTCGTCGGGCATCGACGGCGCGACCCTGTCGACGATCTTCGTCTGCGTCTGCTCGAGCGTCGCGACCCGCGTCTCGAGCCGGTTGCGCTCGTCCGACGACGTGCGCGACTGCACCTCCGCGGCGTGCGTCATTTCTTCGAGGCGGCCCTGGAGCGCAGCGATGTCCTGCTCGGCCTTCGCCGCCTTGGCGCCCACGTCGGCCGAGTTGCGCGTCAGCAGCCTCGTCGCCTCGTCGAGCACCTTCTTGAGGCGGGCGACCTGCTCCTTCCACTCCTTGTCGCGCTTGTCGATCTCGTCGAGCCGCGCGCGCAGGTCGGTGACCTCCGCCTGCATCTTCTCGCCCTCGCCCGACGACATGCAGCCGGGCGCGGCCGCCAGGAAAAGGCAGGCCGCCGCGAGCGCGAGCGCCGCGGCCTGCAAGCGCTTAGCGCCAGGTGAAGTCGACACGTCGATCCTGAGACCAGCTCGGCTCATCGGTCCCCTTCGCGTCCAACGATCCGCGCGGGAGTATTGAAAGCTTCGTTCCGTCGCAGCCGAGGCGCCCGAGGTGATCTTTCGTCGACTGGGCGCGCTTCTCGGACAGCGCGAGGTTGTACTCCTGCGTGCCGCGGGGATCCGTGTGGCCCGTGAGCGTCGCGACGCGGCCGACCTTCTTGAGGCAGTCGGCGTCGGCGGCGAGCGTCGACGTCGCGTCGGTCGTGAGCGCCGATTCGTTGAAGTCGAAGAACACGGGATCGAGGCGGCACAAGCTGGGAGCGGGTGGGGGCGCCTTGTCCTTCTCGCAGAAGCCTTTGACGCAATCCTCGTCCTGCGCGCAGTCGTCCTCGGTCTTGCAGGCCTTCTTGGCGCTGCAGGCCCCCTTGACGCAGTGACCGCTGGGGCACTGGCTGTCGCTCTTGCACGCCTGGCACTGGTTGGCGATGCACTCCTGGTTGGCGGGGCACTCCGACTTGCTCTTGCAGTAGCCCTTGATTGGGTCGCACTTGCCGGCGTTGCACGTGTTGCCCGTCGGACAATCGGCGGCGTCGCGGCACTGCTGACACTTGCGCGCGACGCAGAACTCCTTCGCGTGCCCGTTGTCCTGGCAGTCCTTGTCCGTTTCGCAGGTCGGGTAGTCAGGCTTGCAGCCGACCCCGAGCAGGCCCACGGTGAACACCACAATCAGCTGAAAAGATCGACGATTCATGGGCCTCCTCGTCGGAGACCGTACGTTCGGGGACCCTCGTTGTCAACGCGGTGTCGACGGAAACCACCCCGTGTCGCCGTCGCGAAATCGGGTGCAGCAGGTATTTGCGTGATGCGCGCAACTCTGGCGGCCGTCCGTGATATTCGATAAAGCCCCCTCGGATCCCCGCCCGTGCAGTGGTTCATCACCCATTTGTCGACCATGACGCCTCTCGGGGCGTACGTGTGGCTCGCGGGCATTCTCTTGCTGTGCGGGCTCGGGATGCCGATCCCCGAAGACATCTCGCTCCTCGCCGCGGGATACTTTTCGTGGCTCGGCGTTCTCAACGTCCACAAGGCGTTCCTCGTGTGCTTCGCCGCCGTCGTGCTCGGCGACAGCTCGGCGTTCCTCATGGGGCGCTTCTTCGGGCGCCGCGTGCTCGCGAGCGCGCTCGCGCAGCGCTACTTCACGCCGCGGCGCCAGCTGCGCGTCCGCGCGTACTTCCGCAAGTTCGGCAGCAAGGTCGTCCTCGTGGGCCGCTTCACGCCGGGGCTGCGCTTCACGATCTTCTTCACGGCGGGCACGCTGCGCCTGCGCTCGTCGGTGTTCCTCATCTACGACTTCTCGGCGGCGGCGTTCTCGGTGCCCGTGCTCGTCTATTCGGCGTGGTTCTTCGGCGGCCAGATCGACAGCGTGATTGCCTTCGCGCGTCGCACCGAGCATGGGATCCTCGCGGCGCTCGTCATCGGCGGCGCGGTCGTCGGCGTGCGGGCGTGGCGTCGCCACAAGCGCCGGCTCGCGGCGCACGCGGCGACGTTGGCGGCCGCGAAGAGCGAGCCCGTCGCCGCGCCACCGCCTTCGCGCTCCGACGTCGGTCATGTATAGTCGGCGCGATTTTTCCTTGGATTCGAGGAGGAGCTCATGACGGGTCGGAGTTCGATCGTGTTGGCCTTCCTTTGCGTCGCGAGCGTCCCGAGCCTCGCGCGCGCGCAAACGGCGCCGCCCGCGGACGTCGCGCGGCCCGTCGAGGCGGCGCCCGCCCCGAGCGAGATGCCCGCCGAGGTTCCCGCGGCGCCCGCCCCCGACGCCACGGCGCCGTCGGCGCTCGAAGGCGCGCCGCTCGCGGGCACGCTCGCGATGGCGCCGCCGTCGCGCGGCCCCACCGTTTCCTACGGCATCGGCGCGCGCTTGCGCTGGGTCTCGGTCCCGAAGTGGATGCTGAACTTGTTCACGAAGAAGAACGTCCCGCTGTCGTCGTACTCGACGGCGCTCGAGTTCTTCCGCCGCAAGGGCGAGTTCGACTTCATTCTCTCGGTCGGCTACGTGGGCCTGTCGCCGCCCGACGGCAACTGGCTCGGTCGCGGTCACGACGCGAACGTCGACACCGACTACGTCCAGTTCAAGGGCCTCGGCATGGTCGGCATCGACGCCTCCTTCGTGTGGCACTCGTACCTCACCGACTGGTTCGGCCTGCACTACGGCGCGGGCCTGGGCCTCGGCATCGTGACGGGTAAGATGCTCCGCACGAGCAACAGCGACGCCCGCTGCACCGAGGCCAACGCGGGCGACTACACGCAATGCTTCCCCAAGGGCCTCACCTACAACAACAAGCCGGGCTGTGCGCCGGGTGGCTGCGACGACGCGCAGCTCGCCGCGACCGAGGGCGGCATCGACGATCCGACCGATCCGCATCGCTTCCGCGAGACCAACGTCCCTCCTGCGCTGCCGATCGTCAACGTCCTGCTCGGCATCGACTTCCGCCTGCCGCACGTCCGCGGCTGGGAAGCCAAGATCGAAGGCGGCTTCTACGACGCCTTCTTCTTGGGCGGCGGCGTCGGCTACACGTTCTAGACCGCTTTCGAATTGACGCGATCTGCCGGTCGTGATCAAACGTTAGGATGCGGGATCACTCTCTGGATCTGAAGCGGCGATTGGTGGAGGCGTACCGATCTGGAAAGAGCGGTACGTACGCTGCGACGGCGGC
>JBBQJG010000291.1:0-7195 GCA_038325725.1 Polyangia bacterium
CGCGGCGCCTCACGATCGTCCTCTCGTCCGCCCTCGGCCTGGGAGCCTGTACCGGACGCGTGCCCGGCCGCTCTCCAGGCACGGCGGGCACGGGGACGCCGGGCGTCGCGGGCACGACGGGCGCCGCGGGCACGACGGGCGCCGCAGGCGCGACGGGTGCCGCCGGCGCGACGGGCGCCGCAGGCGCGCTCGGCGGCGCGGGCACGACGGGCGGCGCGGGCGCAATCGGTGGTACGGCCGGCACGACGGGCACGACGAGTGGCGGTGCCGGCTCGACGACGACCGGCGGCGCGGCCGGCGCACCAGGCGCGACGGGCGGCTCGACGGGCTGTGCCTGCGCCGTCGACGGGACGACGCCATCGGGCGCGGGGCTGGGCTTCGCGCTCGCCGCGATGGTCTTCGCGCGCGCGCGCCGACGGCGCGCGCGGCGCGCATGAAGCCGGCTGTCTCTCTCCGATTGCTCCTGTTGCTCCTGTCGCTCGCGGCGTCGAGCGGCGGGTGTCGCCATCACGACGCCGCGGCCGCCGCGCCCTGCGACAGCGCCGCGCCCGTCTGTGGCCGCGACGGCAACGTCTACCGCAACGCCTGCGTCGCGCGCGCGGCCGGCGTCGAGCGCACCGTCGCGGGTCACTGCCCCGCCCTCGTCCCCGGGTGGGCCCCGTGCGGCGCCGCCTTCTGCGACGCGCGCACGAGCTACTGCGAGATCTTCCTCAGCGACGCGCCCGAGCTCCCGACTGGCTACTACTGTCGCCCCCTGCCGGCCGCCTGCCACGCCGACGCCACCCACGCGGCCGCGTGCTCCTGCCTCGCCGGCCTCATGAAGGGCCCGGCCTTCTGCGGGCAGATCGTCACGGGCGGTCTCCCGGCGCTCCACGTGACCTGGCAAAGCGTTCAAGACCCGGCGTTCGCGCGCCGCCCGGCACCGGACCGCTGAATTTCGAGCTGACCCGCGGCGTCGTGGCCGCGCGCCCGAGACATCGCCCTGTTGTGCTCGCGGCCCGAGCGCGCCTAGATTCTCTCTTTGAAGATGGGACGTCTGGCGTGTCGGCCTGGGCTCGCCTTGCTCTGCGGCTTGCTCTGTGGCTTCGGGGGCGTCGCGTGCGAGGGCGCGCCGGTCGTCTTCGTCGGCTCGGGGACGGGGACGCCGCGCGCCGTGCCCCAGACGTGGCAAGAGCACTGGTTCGAGCACTCGCAGCTGCTATCGCTCGCGCACGTCGACGCGAACGTTGCCGTCTACGTCGACGCCGACGTCGACCGCGCGAAGATCGCCCCCCTGTACCCCTTCCTCGCGCAGATGTGGGCGTACACGCTCGCCACGTATGGCGCGCTCGGCCCGGGGCGACTCTACGTCGTCCTCCATCAGGGCCGGTACGCCGGCTGTCACAGAGACAATCACTTCAGCGCGCTGCACGACAACCGCGACGTCATGGACTGCGGATTCGCGTCGTACGACGATCTCGTGGTCCCCACGTTCCTCTTCGAGCACATGGCGGCGAACATCGTCGAGACGACGGCGCACGGTCACGACGGCTCGCCGGCGTTTCCCCTGTGGGGCGACAGCAAGTGGGCCGAGTTCTTTCAGTACGACATCGATCGCGCGCTCGGCCGCACGACCGAGGCCGACGCTGAATTCGCGCAATGGACGAACGACGCGTGGGTCGACGCCTTCCCCGTCGCGAAGTGTCACTGGTTCCGTGACTGGTTTCATCCCATCTGGCGCGACGACGGCGGCGCCGCCGTCATGGCGCGCTTCTTCGCGAGCGTCGCCGCGAACTTTCCCGGCGACGGCCAACACTACGCGCGCGATCTCAACTGGGGCGAGCTCGTTCACTTCATGAGCGGCGCTGCGCACCGCGATCTGAAGCCGCTCGCGACGACGGCGTTCGGCTGGCCACCCGCGTGGGACGCCCTGTACGCGCAGGCGCGCCTCGACTTCCCGCAGATCACCTACTGATGCTCGCGCCAGTCGTCGCCTTCGTGCTCTTCGCGGCCGCGCCGGCGGTCGAAGTGCGCGCTCTGCGCGACGGGAGTCCGCCGCTCGTGCGCCTGCGTTGGGAGGCGCCGGCCGAGTGCCCCGACGCCGCCGCGATCGAGAGCGGCGTCCGCCGCAACCTGCCCGCCGACATGACGGTCGCGACGCCGCTCGACGTCGAGGCGCGGGTCGCGCCGACGTCGCCCGACGCGGGCGCGCCGCTCGAAGCGACGCCGGGTGCGTCGTGGCGGGCGACGCTCGTCATCACGACGTCGACGGGGATCGCCGAGCGCGTGCTCGCGGGCGGGAGCTGCCGCGCGGTCGCCGACGCCGCGACGCTCGTGATCTCGATGGCGCTGAGCGCGGCGGCGCACCCGCCACCGCCGCCGCCGCCGCCCGTCGCCCCGCCGCCGCCGCCCCCCCCCGTCTCCGAGCCCTTCGTGGCGACGAGCGCGATGCTCGATCGGGGCGCGCTCCCGGCGGTCACCGAAGGCGCTGCGCTCAGCGTCGGATGGCGATGGCCGCGCGCGTGGCTCGCCATCGAGGGCGCGCTCTACCGAGCGCGGTCGGCCGACACCGCCGTCGACGCAACCGTGGGCGCGCGCTTCGGCTTTGCGTCCCTGTCGGCGCGCGCGTGCCGGTCGTGGGCGCGCGGCGCGTGGTCGCTCTCGCCCTGCCTCGACGCGGGCTTCACGCGGACGACGGGCGACGGCTTGGGCATGATCAACGTCGCCCACGCCGAGACGACGGCCGTCGCCCTCGGTGGCGGATTGTGGCTCCACTGGGCCGTCTTCCGACACATCGTGCCGTTCTTTCGGTTGGGCACCGAAGTTCCTCTGCTCCGCCCACGTTTTTCGGTAGAGGATGTAGGTGAAGTCTTTCGCGCGGCCCCCGTGCTGCTGCGCGGCGGCCTCGGCTTGGAGCTGCGTTTTCGGTGATGAAACCTCATCGCACTGGCCATAACCCATCGACGATGTCGATGCGCCGCACGAGCCTCGCCGAACGTCCCGCGCCAGCCCCGCTCGCGCCGGTCCCGCAGACGTTCGAGGAGATCTACGACGCCCACGTCGACTTCCTGTGGCGAAACGCGCGGCGCCTCGGCGTGCGCGACGACGCCGTGGACGACGTGCTCCAGCTCGTCTTCATGGTCGTTCACCGCCGCCTGCCAGAGCTGGCGTGGGCTGGGTCGGAGCGCGCGTGGCTGTTCGGCGTCCTCGTGCGCGTCGTGCGCGAGCACAAGCGCTCGCTGCGACGGAAGAGCCCGCACGGCTTCCATGAGCCGCTCGATCCCGACGTGCTGCCCGACACCCGATTGCGCTCGGCCGACGAGGCGATCGCCCAGCGCGAGGCCGCGCGCCTGCTCGAGACGTGGCTCGACGGGCTCGACGACGACAAGCGCGAGGTCTTCGTGCTGGCCGATCTCGAGCAGATGACGACGCGGGAGATCGGCCTTGCGACAGGCACGAACGCCAACACGGTCGCATCGCGCCTGCGCGCGGCGCGCCTCTCGATCGAAGAAGCGGCGGCGCGCCACCGGCGGCGCCAGGAGCGCGAGTGATGTCCGACCTGTCGTCGTCCGATCTCTCTGCAGAGACTCAGGAGCTGCTGCGCCAGGCGCGCGGCCTCGAGGAGATGCCGTCCGCGCGGCGGCGCAAGCTCAAGGGCGCCGTCCTCGCGCGCGTCGCCGTCGCGTCGTCGACGGTGCTCGCCGTGCCCGCCGCCGCGTCGTTGTTCGGGGCAGGCGCGAAGGTCGTCGTGGGCTTCATCGTCGCCGCGTCGCTCGGAACCGGCGGCTATCTCGCGCTGCGCCACCACGCGCCGCGCGCGGCGCAGGTCGCCGTGGCCGCGCCCGTCGCGACGCCGGTCGCGACGCCCGTGCTCGCGGAAGAAGCGCCTGTCGCCGCGGCCGCGCCGTTTGCGCTCGCGCCGCATCGCCCCGTTCCGCACCACGCGGTCCACGCCCGCGTCGACGACTCGAGCGATTCGATCGTGGCCGAGACGTCGCTGCTGCGCGACGCCGACCGCGATCTCCGCGCCGATCGGCCGCGCGACGCGCTCGCACTTCTCGCGCGACACCATGCGCGCTTCCCGCACGGTGTCCTCGCCCCCGAACGCGATGCCGCGACGTTGATCGCGCGCTGCGAGCTCGGGACGGAAGCCCGCCGCGACGTCGACGGCTTCCTCACGACCCACGTCGGCTCGCCGCTCGCCGCCCGCGTCCGCGTCGCGTGCGCACCCGGCGGTGCTAACGTTCCTCGGTGACCGGCGCCGACCTCGCGCACCTCGTCGAGCGATTTACCAATGGGACACTCTCGCACGCGGAGTGGACCCACGCCGCGCACCTCGCCGTCGGCGCCTGGCACGTCGACCGCTAACGAGCTGGCTACCGCCTGCCCTAACGCCGCTCGAGCCAGGCTGATCGGTCCGGCTATGGCTGCGACGCTTGGAAGGTCGAGACGAATCCGAGCTTCGCCATGCGCGCGAAGTCGCGATCGAGCGACCAGATCGCGCAATCGTTCTCACGGGCGATCGCCGCGTCAATGTGCGCGCCTTTCGCGCATCAGGGCGACGGCTACAAAACGTACTGCGACAGGTCCTCATCCTTGAGGATGCCGTCCAGGCGCTCGCGCACGTAGGCCGCGGTGATGGGGATCGTCGTGGGGCCGAGGCTCGGCGCCTCGAAGGCGAGCTCGTCGAGCACGCGCTCCATGATCGTGTGCAAGCGGCGCGCGCCGATGTTCTCCATGCGCGCGTTGACGAGCGCGGCGATGCGCGCGATCTCGGCGACGGCGTCGGGGCGAATGTCGAGCGTGACCTGCTCCGTCCCGAGCAGCGCCGTGTACTGCTTCGTGAGGGCGTTCTCGGGCTCGGTGAGGATGCGGACGAGATCGTCGTCCGACAGCGACTCGAGCTCGACGCGGATGGGGAAACGCCCCTGAAGCTCGGGGATCATGTCCTTCGGCTTCGAGACGTGGAACGCGCCGGCAGCGATAAACAGGACGTGATCCGTCTTGAGAGGTCCGTACTTCGTCGAAACGGTCGAGCCCTCGACGATGGGGAGCAGATCGCGCTGGACGCCTTCGCGCGAGACGTCGGGGCCGTGGCCGCCGCCCTCGCGCCCCACGACCTTGTCGATCTCGTCGATGAAGATGATGCCCGCCTGCTCGGCGCGGCGGATCGCGTCCTTCTGCAGACGATCCATGTCGATGAGCTTCGCCGCTTCCTCGTCGGTGAGCGCCTCGAGCGCCTCGGGCACGGGGAGGCGCCGGCGCTTCGACTTGCGCGCGCCCTGCGGCATCATGTCCCGCAGGTTCATCACCATGTCCTCCATGCCCGTCCCCGAAAAGACGTCGGCGAACGGCTGAGACGAATCGGACGTCTCGATTTCGACCATCTTCTCGTCGAGCTTCCCCTCGCGCAGCAGGCGCCGGAGGCTCTCGCGCGTGGCGTTCTCGCCGGGCGGCGGCGACGTCGACTCACCGATCCCCGGCAGCGGGATCGCTCCGCCGGTGGGCGCCCCGAAGCCCGGCGCCCCGGGCGCGCGCGGACGCGGCGCGGGCGGCAACAACACGTCGAGCAAGCGCTCCTCGGCGTTCTCCCGCGCGCGCGGGCGCAGACGCTCGCGCTCCTCATCGCGCAGCATCGACACGGCCGTCTCGGCGAGATCGCGCACCATCGACTCGACGTCGCGGCCGACGTAGCCGACCTCGGTGAACTTCGACGCCTCGACCTTGATGAAGGGCGCCCCCGCGAGCTTGGCGAGCCGCCGCGCGATCTCGGTCTTGCCGACGCCCGTGGGCCCGATGAGCATGATGTTCTTCGGCGTGATCTCGTCGCGCATGGGCATGGGGACTTGCTGGCGCCGCCAGCGGCTGCGCAGCGCGACGGCGACGGCGCGCTTGGCGGCCTTCTGGCAGACGATGTAGCGATCGAGCTCCTCGACGATGGCGCGCGGCGTGAGGTCCGACATCGATTTCATCTGGCAAATCCCCTTAAAGCTCTTCGACGGCGCGGTTGCCGTTCGTGTAGATGCAAATGTCGCCGGCGATCGCGAGCGCCCGGTCGGCGATCTCGCGCGCCGACAGCTGCGTCGCGTCCAGCAGAGCGCGCGCCGCCGCGAGCGCGTACGAGCCGCCCGAGCCGATCGCCGCCGCGTCGCCGTCGGGCTCGATGACGTCCCCCGTCCCCGAAAGCAGCAGCGTCTTTTCGCGGTCAGCGACGAGCAACAGCGCCTCGAGCCGGCGCAGGACGCGGTCGGTGCGCCAGTCCTTGGCGAGCTCGACGGCCGCGCGCGTGAGGTTGCCGTTGTGCTCCTTCAGGCGCGCCTCGAACTTCTCGAACAGCGTGATGCCGTCAGCCGCCGAGCCGGCGAAGCCCGCGATGACCTTGCCGTCGTGCAGGCGGCGGATCTTGCGTGCCGTCGACTTGACGATCGTGTTGCCCATCGTGACCTGTCCGTCGGCGCCGAGCGCGACCTGCTCGCCGCGGCGGACGGCCAGGACGGTCGTCGATCGAATTCGGGGTCGGTTCATGTTTCGTCCTAACTTACTCAACGCGCGAGTCAGCCCCGCGCTTTCGGGTGGGTCTTGTCATACACCTTCATGAGGTGATCGATGTCGACGTGCGCGTATCTTTGCGTCGTTCGCACGCTCGCGTGACCGAGCAGCTCCTGGATCCCGCGCAGATCGGCGCCCTCGCCCAGCAGGTGCGTCGCGAAGCTGTGGCGCAGGGCGTGCGGCGAGACGTTGGGCGTCCCCGTCGCCTGCTCGCGCCGCGCCAGCATGCGGCGCACGACGCGCGGGTCGAGCCGCCGGCCGCGCGCGCTCACGAACAACGACGCGGCGTCGACCTGGGCGCCGCGCGCCTCGGCAAAGAGGGCCGGGCGCGCCGCGAGGTACGCCTCGAGCGCCGCGCACGCCTTCGAGCCGAGGGGCACGAGGCGATCCTTGCGTCCTTTGCCGTTCCTGACCTTGACGCTGCCCGTGGCGCCGCCGCGCTCGACGTCGTCAACGTTCAGGTTGCAGGCCTCCGAGACGCGGAGCCCGGCGCCGTAGATGACCTCGAACAGCGCGCGCTCGCGCGCGAGCGCCTCGGACGAAAGCTCGGGCCGCGCGACGCGGGCGTGGAGGAGGCGGCCCATGTCCTCCTGGCCGAGGAACGCGGGCAGCCGCGGGGCGCGCGTGGGCGCCCGCAGCGCCGCGCCAGGGCGCGACGGCGTGAGGC
>JBBQJG010000292.1:0-7188 GCA_038325725.1 Polyangia bacterium
GCCCGCGGAAAGAACCGTTTCATTCGGAGCTCCTTTACCGTGAGTGACGTCGGGCGAGGTCCGCACACCCCCCCGTCGGGGCAGCATCGTAACAGCGAATTCGTGCCGGGGGAAATTCGGCTGTTCCAGTCGCACCTTTAATTACGAGGGAACTCGACGCCCACATTTTCAGCCGTCGCTCAGCCAGGGCCACGGGCCGTCGCTGAGCCGTGGGCCAGCCGAAATCGTGCGCGGGGCGCTTCGAAATGAGCGAGCGCGACCGGCGGGAAATAACGAAGCGACGCTCCGTCAGTTGACGGAATTGCGGCGCAGTTTACGGAAGCAGGGCCTTTGTCGCCTGCTGACGTCCTTTTTCAGGGTTCTTCGCGCGTGACGATCCCCAGCGTCGCGGCGCCCGCGCCCTTGCAGACGTCCATGATCCGCACGGCGCTGCCGTAGCTCGCGTCGTCGTCGATCTTGAAGAAGACAACCTTCTGGCGATCGTGCGTGAGCCGCTCGCGGACATTCTCGGCGAGCGCCTCGGACGCGACGGTCTCGCCGTTGAGCGTGACCGTGTCGTGCGCGTCGAGCCCGACGATGATCGGGTTTTCGCCCGGCGGCTGCGGCACGAGCTCCGTGCTCTTCTGCGGCACCTTGGCGACGATCTCCTTGAGCATGACGGGCGTCATCACCATGAAGATGATGAGCAGCACGAGCACGATGTCGATGAGCGGCGTGATGTTGATTTCGCCCGAGGGTCGTCCCTTGGCGCCGCCGACGGAGAAGGACATTACTGAGCGCCCTCCTTCTTGTCGTCGGTGCCGATCTGAATGTCCTCGACGCCGGCGCGGTGGATCGCTTCCATCGTTGACCGGGCGACGCCGTAGCGCGCGCGGTGATCGGCCTTGAGGAAGATGCCCTTGTCGGGCGTGCGGCGGCGCTCTTCGGCGATCGCCGTCGTGAGGCGCGGCAGCGCGATCTTGTCCGCGCCCAGGTAGACGTCACCGCCCGCCGTCACCGAGACGATGAGGTCCTTGTTGTCGTCGCTCTTCTGGTCGTGGTGGACGGTGACGGGCAGCTCGACGGCCACGCCCCGCGCGATCATGGGCGTGATGACCATGAAGATGATGAGCAAGACGAGCACGACGTCCACGAGCGGCGTCACGTTGATCTCGGCCTTGATGCCGCCCTTGGCGTGGCGCTTCGAGACGAGACGCCGCCGCGGGTGCGGCGCTGTGGAACCGGGCTCGTTCATGCGGCGTGGGTCTTGAGGATCGAGTCGACGAGCTCGCCGGCGGTCTCGTCGATGTCGATCGTCAGATCGTCGAGCTTCGCCATGAAGTAGTTGTAGAACCACACGGTCAGGATCGCGACGCCGAGGCCGACGGCCGTCGTCACGAGCGCCTCGGCGATGCCCGCCGAAACCGTCCCGATGCCGCCGCCGCCCTTCGTCGGATCGGCGAGCTTCGTGAACGCCGTGATGATGCCGCCGACGGTGCCGAACAGGCCGACGAACGGCGCCGACGACGCGACGGTCGCGAGGACGGGAAGCCCGCGGCGCAGGCCCGCGAGCTCGCGCTCCTTCACGCGCTCCATCGTCCGGTTGACGACCTCGGCGACGTCGAACGCCGACGCCGTCTTCGCGCCCGCGGCGAGGCTCTTCGCGTACTCCTTGACGCCCGAGCCGACGACCATCGCGACGGGCGCGCCCGGAAACTTCTTCTCGAGCCCCACGGCCGCTCCGAGCTGCGCCGCGCTCTCGACGTGCGGCGCGAGCGCCTCGATGTACAGCCGCGACAGGCGCTTGCCCTTGCTGTACGTCATGAGCCGCTCGCCCGTGATCGCGAGCGAGTAGAGCGACATCGCGAGCAAGATGATCACGACCCCGCGGGCGACCGGGCCCATCTCGTGCCAGAGACCTACGAGCGAGAAATCCATGTCTGTCTCCTTGGACGTTGTGCGGGATCGGGCGGTTAAAGGTGCGACTTGAACTCGAAGCGGCCGAAATAGCAGAAGGGGACGGCGTTGCCGTTGGCCACGAGCGGGCGGAACCGCCACTTCTTGACGGCGTTCAGGACCGAAGCGTCGAGCAGCGCGTCCGCGTGCTTCATGAGCAGGACGCTGTCGACGGTGCCCGCGCGCGAGACGCAGATCTTCGCCTGGACGAGGTACTCGACGCCGCCGTGATTCAGCGAAGGCGGGAAGGACGGGTCGTCGCCCGACTCCTTTTGGAGCGCGCCCATCATCGGAGGGAGAAACTTCGGCGCGACGAGCGCGGGCGCCGCCGTGCTGCCGACGACGCCGCCGGGCGTGCCGCCCACGGTGCCGCCAATGGTCCCGCCGATCGTGCCGCCCGAGACGCCGCCTTTGACGCCGCCCTTCACGCCGGCGGGCTCGTCTTCCTCTTCCTCTTCGTCGGTGTGCTGGCGGAACGTCTTCTTGACGGGCGCCGGTCGCTCGCGCGGCTGGACGATCTCGGTCGGCTTGGGCGTGACGATTGGGATCTCGACCGCCTTGGGTTTGAGCGCGACCTTCTTCTTCACGCCGCTGCCGGCGGGCGGAGGAGGCGGCGGCGGTGGGGGCGGCGGCGCCGCGGAGATGAACGTCACGCGCAGCGTGGGCGGCGTCAGCTCGTCGACGTGCCAGTACGAATACGCGACGCCGCCCGAGATGATCCCGCCGTGCAAGAGCGCGGCGACGAGGAACATGACCCGACGGACGCGCGTCGCGCCGGGGCGCGCTTGGTTGCGATAGGCCTCGAACGCCACTACGTCTTCCCCGCGCGCGCTTCGTTGGCGCGCTTCTGCCAGTCGTTCGATTGATCGACGGCCGCCTGCCACGCCCGGAGATCGGTGAAGAACGAGAACGACTTTTGTCGCAGCAGCAGCGCGATGTACGTCATCGCCTCGGCGTAGCGCGGGCGCAGGAGGAGCGCTTGATTGAGGTAACGGACGCCCTCGTCGGCCAGCTCGGCGCGCAGGCCGCCGCCGATGTCGTTCGGCGCCGTCGCGGGCGCGGGCGGCGCGACGGGCAACTGGCTGACAGGGGCCGCGGGCTTCTTCGCTTTCGTCACCTTCTTACCGACGGCCGAGCCCCCCGCCGCGATCTGAGCGTCGTTGGTTTCTCCGGCACCTTCCTCTATAGGAAGTAGGCGCGGGCGCGGGTCGTAGGCGGCCATCTCGGGGCCGCCGCCCTTCGAAGACAGGATCTGCCAGATGAACGTGCCGACGCCGTACTGCGCCTCGGCGTCGCGGGGCCGCAGCGCGGCGACGCGCCTCGACCAGTTGAGCGCCTGTGGCCACTTCCCCGACTTGTAGTAGACCTGCTGAAGCCCGCGCACGACGTCGACGTCGTCGGGCGCGCGGCGGTTGCGTTCGAGGAAGAGCACCTCGAGCCCGTGCAGATCGCCGGCGTCGAACATCGTGTCGATCGTGAGCGAGTCGGCGCGCGCGTCGCCGGGCCGCAGCTGGGCGAGCCGCTTGAACGCCGCGAGCGCGCAGGCGACGGCGCGCTGGCTCTCCGGATCCTTCGCGCCGGGAACAATCAGCTGCCGGCACGTGTAGCCCTTGTTGAGCCACAGCGTCGGCAGCTCGGGCACGAGCGCCTCGGCCTCGGTGTACATCGCGATGGCGTCGGCGTACCGGCCGCGCTTGTAGAGATCGTTGGCCTCCTGGACGAGCTTTCGCCCACGCACGTCCGAGCAGCCCGAGGCGAGCGCGAGGCCCAGCACGACGACGGCGAGCGCGGCGGTCGCGCGCGCGCGTTCAGCGAAGCTTGTACACGTCGAGCTCATCGCCTCCCGGCGTGAAGCTCTTGAACCGCTTGAGCACGACGACCTTGCCGTAGCCGGCGCGCCACGTGACGTTGCGCGGGGTGAAGATGCGTCCGCGTAAGGTCGCCGGCGCGTCCGCCTTGCCCATGCCGTACAGGTCCAGCATGGGCAGATCGGGCTTCTGGCGCTTGACGGCCTCGGGGTTCAACGGGTCGACGGAGATCCCAAAGAAAAACGCGTCCGCCTCGGGACCTTCCTGGTCCGTGAGCGACTTGGCATCGTAGAGGCCGAACGGCACGGCGAGCTCGACGGCCTTGCGATTTCCCATGGCGTCCACCACATCGACGCCGGAGTCACTTGGGTTGAGGTCGGCGAACACGGCGCGCCCCGGGTGGCGCGCCCGCAGCTTGGCGGCCTCGAACCACGCCATGACGTCGCCGATCTCGGCCTCGCGCGCGATCTTGCCCGTGAGGGTGTCGAGGATCGCCGTGCGCGCCGGCTGCCGCACGTCCGTCTTCTTGTCGTAGGCGCGCGGGTGCTCGCCGACGGCGCGCGCGTAGCCGTCATTGAAGTCGAGCAGCCGGAACGGCGGCGTCTTGAGCTCGCCGCCCGACGTCGTCTTGTAGACGCGCGGCTTGCCCACGGGCGCGAGCGTATCGAGCTTGTATGGCGTGATCGTGTAGGTCGTGTCACCCTCGCGCGCGCCGTCCCGGTGATCGAATGCGAGCAGCAGGTCGGTATTGGACGGGCGCCCGAAGGCCGCCGCCGACGGCGTCTTCGCGCCGGCCTTGCCCGCGCCATCGACGAGCGTCGCCACGAAGCGCGGCGCTTCCGCCGAGCCCTCGCGCGTGATGAGCACGACGCCTTTGCCGGCGCCGAGCGGCTCGAGGCGTTCGATCGAAGACTGCGTCTTCGGCAGATCGAACGACGAGGCCGTCTTCCCTGCCGCGAGGTCGATGATCTCGAGCTTCGCGAAGGTCGCGCCGTCGGTGCGCACGGCGTACAGGCGGGCGCCGCCCGGTTCGAGCGCGAACGTCTCGTCGAAGTAGCCTTCGGCCGGCTTGATCTCGTGCTCGGGCTCGAGCGGTTTCGGCCCGCCCTTGCCAGCGGCAACCGCCGGGCCTACCGGAGTGGTCAACACGAGCATGAGCGCGCCCGTCGACGCGAGGGCCCCGACCGCGGTGCGAATCATGCGGCGAGGTTAGACCGAGATGCCGACACGCGCGAGATAGGCGTCGATCTTGCCGCGCGCCTCGTCGGACACACCGACGAACTTGACGCCCATGCGCAGCTCTTCGGGGCCCGCCGTCGAGACGATCTCGCCCGAGATCTTCACGGGGCCCGAATCGCCCGGCAACGTGAAGGTCAGGTGCACGATCGTGCCGAGGGGCAGCGGGATCGTGTGGTCGAGGCCCAGGCCTCCGCGCGAGAGATTCCCCGCGCGCCTGAAGTAGCGCTCCGAGTCCGTTGTCTCTTCGACCCACATCTCGATGGGGATGCGGGCACCTTCACGGCGATCTCCGTCGGTAGGCGGCGCGCTGCTGGGCGCGCCCTTGGAGCCGGCGTCTACGGGCATTCAGCGTCCTCCCTGAGGACCGTCATGGTACCAGCTTGCCCATTTCGCTGTGCCGAATTTGGCGCCGCCGCCATTTTGTGTTTTCGCACTTTTGCAATGCGCAATGCTCGCGCCGTCCGTGGTTCACTAGACCCTCGGAGATCCATCCTCAATGTCACGACGACGCATAGTGGTCACGGGCGGCTCGGGGTTCGTCGGGTCGCACCTGTGCGAGCGCCTGCTCGCCGACGGACACGAGGTCGTCTGCCTCGACAACTTCTTCACGGGCACGCGCGCCAACGTCGAGCACCTGCTCGACAACCGGCGCTTCGAGCTGATGCGTCACGACGTCACCGAGCCGCTCACGATGGAGGTCGACGAGGTCTTCCACCTCGCGTGCCCCGCGTCGCCCATCCACTACCAGCGCAACCCCGTGCGGACGATCCGCACGGCCGTCGAGGGCACGCTCAACATGCTCGAGCTCGCGCGCGAGGCGAAGGCGCGCATCCTCATCGCGTCGACGTCCGAGGTCTACGGCGACCCGACGATCCACCCGCAGGTCGAGTCGTACTGGGGCAACGTCAATCCGATCGGCCCGCGCGCCTGCTACGACGAAGGCAAGCGCTGCGCCGAGACGCTCGCCGTGTCGTACGCGCGCCAGTACGACGTGCAGGTCCGCATCGCGCGCATCTTCAACACGTACGGCCCGCGCATGCACGAGAACGACGGGCGCGTCGTCTCGAACTTCGCCGTGCAGGCGCTGCGGGGAGCGCCGCTCACGATCTACGGCGAGGGTCAGCAGACGCGATCGTTCTGCTACGTGAGCGATCTCGTCGAGGGCCTCGTGCGCCTCATGGCGAGCCCGCACGGCGCCGATCCCGTGAATCTCGGCAACCCGCGCGAGACGACGGTGCTCGAGCTCGCCGAGCTCATCAGGAAAATCTCGCGGTCGGGCTCCGAGGTCGTGCGCGCGCCGTTGCCCACCGACGATCCGGCGCGCCGCAAGCCCGACATTTCGCGCGCGCAGCAGTTGCTCGCCAACTGGACGCCGCGCGTGACGCTCGAAGAGGGACTCGCCGCGACGATCGACGACTTCAAGAAGCGCTTGTCCGCCTGACGCCCGGGTGAGCTGGCGCGCGCTCGAGCGCGTCGCCTGTCACGGGGTGACGCAGGCCCGGCATCGCGACGTCGGCGAGCGGGATGCGCACGAAGGCGCGCTCGAGCAGGCGCGGGTGCGGCACGACGAGCGTGGGCCGCTCGAGGATCGCGTCGCCGTAGAGCAGCAGATCGAGGTCGATGGGGCGGGGCGCGGGCGCGAGCGCGCCGGGCGCCCGCTCGCGCCCGAGCGCGCGTTCGACGGCGAGACAGAGCGCGAGCAGCTCGTCGGCCGGCAGGGTCGTCTCGACGCGCGCGGCGCCGTTGAGATAGAGCGGCTGCGGGTCTGCCGTCACGGGATCTGTCTCGTAGAGCGGCGAGCGCGCCACGACCCGGACGCCGGCCGTTTCGAGCCGCGCCAGCGCGTCGGCGATCGTCGCGGCGCGGTCCCCGAGGTTCGCGCCGAGGCCCAAATAGGCGGTGACGGCCGAAAAGACCACGCGGGGACTTTAGTGTAAAACGGGCGCGCATGAACCAAGGCCTCGTCGCGGCGGGTCTCTCGGGGCTCGCCACGAGCCTCGGCGCGCTGCCGTTCTTGTTCGTGCGTGCGATCCCGCGGCGCGCCTACGACGGGATCCTCGGCCTCGGCGCGGGCCTCATGCTCGCGGCCGCGACGCTCGGTCTGCTGAGCGAGGCCGTGCACGGCGTGCGCGTCGAAGGCGTGCTCGACGTCGGACGCCTCGCGCTCGTCGTCGCCGGCTTCGTCGTGGGCGTCGCGCTCGCCGCC
>JBBQJG010000293.1:0-7171 GCA_038325725.1 Polyangia bacterium
GGCGCGCGGCGAGGGGATGCCCCCGTGAGCGCGCGGCGCGAGCACATCCTGTGCGTCGACGACGAGGAGGGCATCCTCGCGGCGCTGCGCCAGCAGCTCTCGGCGCGCTTCGGCGGGGAGTGCGACATCGCCGTCGCCAAGAACGCGCGCGAGGCGCTCGAGCTCATCGATGATCTCCAGAACGATGGCGAGCAGCTCGCGGTCGTCATTGCCGACCAGATCATGTTCGGCATGAAGGGCGTCGAGCTGCTCGAAGAGGTCCACCGCCGCAGCCCGAAGACGGTGAAGATCCTCCTCACGGGTCAGGCCGGCCTCGACGCCGTCGTCTACGCCATCAACAAGGCGGCGCTCGACCAGTACATCCCCAAGCCGTGGGACGAGCCCGATCTGCGCCTCACGATCCAGAACTTCCTGCAGCGCTTTCGCCTCGAGCGGGAGCGCCAAGAGCTGCTGTCGGAGCTCAAGTCGAAGAACGCCGAGCTCGCGAACCTGAACTCGTCGCTCGAGGAGAAGGTCGCGACGCGCACGTCGGAGCTCGAGTTGCTCAACAAGCGCCTGTCCGAGCTCGCCATCACCGACGGGCTCACGGGGCTGCACAACCACCGCCACCTCCGCGAGCGTCTGTCGCTCGAGATGGAGCGCAGCAACCGCACGGGGCTTCCGCTGTCGGTGCTCATGATCGACGTCGATCACTTCAAGATCTACAACGATCGCCACGGCCACATGGCGGGCGACAACGCGCTCCGCGGCGTCTCGAAGATTTTGCAGCATGGACGCCGCGCCAACGACGTCGTCGCGCGCTACGGAGGCGAGGAGTTCGCGATCATCCTGCTCGACGTCGGCAAGGCGGCCGCGCGCGAGGTCGGCGAGCGCATCTGCGCGCAGGTCGCCGAGTTCCCGTTCGAGTTCGGCGGGACGCAGCCGCTCGGCAAGCTCACGATCTCGCTCGGCGTCGCGTCGTTCCCCGACGATGGCTCCGAGCCGGCCCAGGTGCTCGCTGCCGCCGACCGCGCGTTGTTCGCGGCGAAGAGCGGCGGCCGCAACACCGTTCGCATCGCCGGACAGTAGTGATGGGACCCCTGAGAGGGTTCCCAAACCCTCCAACCAGCGGCCTTCGGCGGGTGAAGCCCGCCTGCGGCCTGCCGTTGCGGCGCGACCCGTGAGAGTTGGTGTTCTGGGCGGAGGCGCGTGGGGCACCGTCCTCGCGCAGCTCGCCGCCGCCCGAGGTCACGACGTCGCGCTGTGGGAGTTCGACGCCGCAGCCGCGGCCGAGCTCGCCCGCGACCGCAAGAACGCGCGCAGCACGCCTGGTTTTCAGCTCGACGCGAAGATCGCCGTCACGAACGACCTCGTCGCGGCGGTGCGCGAACGCGACGTCATCGTCGTCGTCGTCCCCTCGGACACGGTGCGCGCGACGTTGATGGCGGCCGCGCAGGGCCTCCGCGCGGGCGCCGTCGTCGTGTGCGCGTCGAAAGGCCTCGAGCCCGAGACGCGCCTCACGATGGCCGACGTCATCGCGCAGGCGGCGCCGGGCACGCGCGTCGCGCTGCTGTCGGGACCGTCGTTCGCGCAAGAGATCGCCGAGGGCAAGCCGGCCGCGCTCGTGACGGCGTCGCGCGACGCGGGGGCGAACGAGGCTGTCATAGCGGCGCTCGCCGGCGAGCGCTTCCGCCTGTACACCTCCGACGACGTCACGGGCGTCGCGCTGGGGGGCGCGCTCAAGAACGTCATCGCGATCGCCGTCGGGTGCTCCGACGGCTTCGGCTTCGGCCTGAACGCGCGCGCCGCGCTCATGACCCGCGGCCTCGCCGAGATGAGCCGCCTCGCCGTGAAGCTGGGCGCGCACCCGCTCACGCTCGCGGGCCTCGCCGGCTTCGGCGATCTCGTGCTCACGTGCACAGGCGAGCTGTCGCGCAACCGCCGCGTCGGCCTCGCGCTCGCGCGCGGCGAACAGGTGCCGGAGATCCTCGCGACTCTGGGCCACGTCGCCGAGGGGATCGGCACGGCGCGCACGGCCCGCGCGCTCGCCGACGAGCTGGGCGTCGACCTGCCGATCACGCGCGCCGTCGCGACCGTCCTCCACGACGGCAAGACGGCACGCGAGGCGGTCGGCGAGCTGCTCGCGCGCGACGCCCGCGCCGAGCGTTAACAACGGCCCGCGCGGAGCGCGCGCGCGGATCAGGCGCGGCGGCGGCAGAGCGCGACGGCGGCGGCGACGGCGAACACGGCGAACCCCGCAACGACAGCGAGGTCGACGGTCGCAGACCCGCTCGCGAGCAGCTCGGCCGGGACGTTCGCGCCGTGGAAGCCGCGGCGGACGGCGTCGACGGCGTAGGTCATGGGGTCGAAGGCCATGAGGGTGCCGACGACGCGGCCCGCGCCCTGGCCGGGGAACATCGCGCCCGAGAGCATCCACAGCGGGATGAGCGCGACGCTCATGACGGCGTGATAGCCCTGCGTCGAATCGATCCACCACGCCATGGCGAAGCCGAGCGCCGTGAAGCCGATCGCGGCCAGCGGCAGCGTCGTGAGGATGAGCGGCCAGTTGATCTCGGCGAGCGAGAAGCCGGCGAGCGGCGCGAGCAACAGGAGCGCGACGCCCTGGAGAGACGCGATCGCGACGCCGCCGAGGGTCTTGCCGAGCACGAGCGCCGTGCGCGACGTCGGCGCGGCGAGGACGGCCTGCACGAAGCCGTGGTGGCGGTCATCGATGACCGAGATCGTCGAGAAGATCGCCGTGAACAACATCGTGAGCACGACGATGCCCGGGTAGAAATACTGGAGGTAACCGACGTCCGTGGCGCCCGCGCGGAAGCTGCCGCCCAGGCCCGCGCCCAGCACGGCCCACAGGATGAGCGGCTGCGCGAGCGAGCCGACGACCCGGCTCGGCTGACGGAAGAAGCGCCGCAGGTCGCGCCCGGCGAGCGCCGCGATCGTCGACAGGTCCGAGGGATGTGCGACGACCGCCGGCGTCGTTGCCCGCGTCGACGGAAGCGCCGAGGCCGTCACGACGACAACCCCCGGCCCGTGAGCTTCGCGAAGACGTCGGCGAGGGTGGGGCGGCTCGTCGCGACGCTCGCGAGGCGGCCCGGCCCGAACAGCTCGGCCACGCGCGGCACGAGCTCGTGTCCGCGCGGCGCCTCGAGGACGACCTCGCCGTCTCGCACGACGCCTTCCAACCCGAGGCGCGCGCGAATCGTCTCGGCGAGCTCCTCGGGGCGATCGCCCCGCACGCGCACGACGTCGCCCGCGACGCGAGAGCGCAGCTCGTCGGGCGTCCCCATCGCCGTGACCTTGCCGCCGTCGAGCAGCGCGATGCGATCGCAGCGCTCGGCCTCCTCGGGCTGGTGGGTCGTCACGATGATGCTCGTGCCGCGCGTCGCGCGCAGCGCGCCGAGCTCGTCCCAGATGCGCCGCAGCGCCTCGGGATCGACGCCGCGGCCCGGCTCGTCGAGCAGCAGCAGATCGGGATCGTGCAGCAGGACGCGCGCGATCTCGACGCGGCGGCGCATGCCGCCCGAGTACTTCGCCGTCGCCTCGTCGGCGCGTGCGCCCAGGTCCATGAGGCTCAGCGCCTCGTCGATGCGCGCGGCGGCGAAGGCCCGTGGCAGGCCGTAAAGCGCGGCGCCGAGGCGCAGGTTCTCGCGTCCGGTGAGCTTGAGATCGAGACTAGGCTCCTGGAAGACGACGCCGAGACGGGCGCGGTAGGCGCGGTCCGTGGGCGCGCACGCGCGCCCGTCGAGCGCGACGGTGCCCGCATCGGCAGGGATCAACCCCGTGAGCACCCGGAAGGCGGTCGTCTTGCCGGCGCCGTTCGGTCCCAGCAAGCCGAAGACCTCGCCCGGCGCGACGTCGAAGCTGACGCTCGCGAGCGCCGCGCGATCGCCGAAGCGGCGCGCGAGATCGCGCACGCGCAGGCGCGGCGCGTCCGACAGCGCGACGGCGGCGGTCACGCGACCGTCCTGTCCATGGCGAGCGCCACGAAGAGCAACGTCAGATAGACGATCGAGAACAAGAAAAGGGAGCGCGCCCACCCGCGCGTCGCCTCGCGCCGAAAGCCCGCCGCCGCCCACCCGATGAGCACGGCCCCGAGCAGCGTCGCCGCGATCATGTAGCGGAGGCCCGCGACGCGCAGCGGCTCGAGCAGGATCGTCGCCGCGACGAGGATGACCGAGAAGGCCACAATCGTCACGCGCGTCGCGCGCTCGGAGATCGCCGCCGGCAACACCTTGAAGCCCGCGTTCGCGTAGTCCTTCGCGCGGTAGATCGCGATCGCGAGGAAGTGGGGGATCTGCCACAGGAAGAGGATCGCGAACAGGCCCAGGCCCGGCGCGTCGATGTGACCCGTGACGGTCGTCCAGCCCATGAGCGGCGGGATGGCGCCCGGCAGCGCCCCGACAAAGAGCGCGGCGCCCGACCGACGCTTCATCGGGGTGTAAACGCCGACGTACGACCCGAGGGCGAGGCACCCGAGCAGGCCCGTGAGCAGGTTGCCTCCGAGGAACAGCAGCGGCAGCGACGCGCACGCGAGCGCCGCGGCGAACACGAGCGCCACCTCGGGCGACACCGTCCCGCGCGGAAGCGGGCGATCGCGCGTCCGCTCCATGAGCGGATCGAGGTCGCGCTCCATGATCATGTTGAAGGCGTTGGCGCCCGCGACGAGCAGCACGGTTCCGATGAGCGTCATGAGCACGCGCCAGTGCTCGATGGGACCGGGCGCGAGCCACAGGCCGCCGAGGAAGGTCACGATGACCATCCCCGTGATGCGCGGCTTCGCGAGGCGCACCATCTCGGCGAGCCAGCGGAGGCGCCAGGTCGCGGGCACCGCGTCGGGGCGTCCGCGCAGCACGACGAGAGCTTGAATCGCGAGCAGCGCCGTCGCGACGGCGAGGTGCGACTCGACCGTCGCGAGATCGAGGAAGGTCTGCACGGCGCGGACTCCGAGGCCGATCTGCACGACGACGAGCACGGGCGCGACGAGGGCGAGCGCCCGGAGGTCGGAGCGCCCTCGCGCCGACCTCCAGGTGACGATCGACGACGCCGTCACGAGCGTCCCGGCCACGAGCGCGTTCAAGCGGTGCAGGGCCTGGATCAGGACCGTCGGGTGCGCAACGGGCCAGACGGCGCCGCGACAGAGCGGCACGTCCGTGCACGCGAGCGCCGCGCCCGAGTGCCGCACGAGACCGCCGAGCACCATCTGGAAGTACACAGAGACGGCCGCGAGGATCGCGAGCGTCACGGCGGTGCTCGACAGCGCCGCGCGGGGCGTCGCGACCGCGGGCGCCGGGCGCGCGCGCACGGCGATGTACACGACGGTCATGAAAAACAGCAGCGAGGTCGCCGTGTGTGCCGTCGAGATCGGCGTCGGAAGGCGCAGCAGCACGGTGAGGCCCCCGAGCAGCGCCTGCGCGAACACGAGCCCCACGGCGAGCCAGCCGAACGGCCGCAGCCGTCGCTGCTCGGGCGACGACGCGCGCGTCAGCAGGACGGCGAGCGTCAGCGTCAGGATGACGACTGTGCCGGCCGCGAGGCGGTGGCTGTGCTCGACGAGCACGCCCCCCTCCATCTTCGGCATCATCGTGCCGTAGCACGTCGGCCAGTCGGGGCAGGCCAAGCTCGACCCCGTGCCGTGGACGAGGCCTCCGATGAGTATCAACAGATAGGTCGCGATGGCCGTGGCGATCGCGAACCGATAGACCAGCATTTCGGGCGCCTTTATAGCCTGAATGTCCGCGGCTGGGGCTTTTGTGGGCCACGAACTACATCGAATTCGCGCGCGGCCTCGGCTAAGGTGAAGAAGTCGTGGCTCCCAATGGACGCGTGACGCCAACCCACCGCCGAGCGGCGGCGGCGGCGTTCGCCCTGAGCCTGGTTTCCTCTGTCGTTTCTCTGGGCGGCTGCTACTCGACGACGCCCCACCGCGCCGAGATCGCGACGCCCGCGACGCCGAACGTCTGCGAATCGACCATTCGCAATCTGTTCGCGCAGTCTTCGTACGTTCAACTCCCGTCGCCGCCCCACGTCTCGATGTTCTTCACGCCTCGCATGCGCGGCCCCTATTCGTCGTTTCTCGAGTTCGGGACGGGCGTCGGCGTCACAATCGACGCGGCTGCCGCCCAGCGTGGTACCTGCCAGGTGACGCTCGAGGCGCTGTCGCCCGACGCCGGGTGCGGCAACAACTACGACTCGCCGAGCATGGTGAGCTGTCAGGCCGCGCGCGCGCAGACTTTCACCCCCGTGGGCCAGGGGGCGCCCGGCGGCCTGCAGCGCAGCCCACCTTGTCCCGTGACGCCGCCGCTCGCCTGCGAGCTCAGCTACGCGCCCGGAGCCGAGAACGACGCCGCCGTCGACGAGCTCGCGCGCCGGCTGCAAGTGGCGCTCGGGCCGGCCGCCAAGGTCAACTGAGCGCGCCGGCTCGTCGTTACTTCGACTCGAACGCGAACGTCGCGACGGCGGGCTTGCCCGCCTCGAGCGTGAGCTCGACAGACTTCGTGCCGAAGCGCTCGTGCCACGCCTCGACGGTGTACTTGCCGGGCGCGAGGCGCGGCAGCTCGAACTTGCCGTCGTCGCCCGTGACGGCGAAGAACGGGTGCGCCGAGACGCCGACGTAGCCGGTCATCCACGGGTGGACGTCGCACTTGAACTTGAGGATCTCGCCCGAGGCGTCCTTGAACGTCTTTGCGATGGCGGGCAGGCCGGGGACCTCCGCCTGGTTGAACAGCGTCGACGCGCCCTTGTACGTGTGGACGTTGTGCAGCGTCTGATCGCTGTTGCGGATGAGCAGCGACTGACCCGCCATGATCATGGCGACGCGCGGTCGGTACATGCACTGCGACTGATCGATCGTGACGTTCTGCATGGGCGGCTCGTAGTTGCCCGTGACGCCCTTGGTGACGCGCACGATGACGTTCTTGAGCACGCCGCCGGCGCCGACGACGACCTCTTCGTCCTTCATGGGCGTGCGCGCGCAAAACGGATCGCCGCCGCGCTTGAGCATCGCCATCTCGGGAGGCTTGCCCGTGAGCGTGACCGTCCCGGTCACGGCGATCGTGCCCGACGGCGCCGGCACCGGATCGGGCGTGATGAGCTTCTGCGCGGCGGCGCCCTGCGCGACGACCACGGGCTCGGGCCGCGGCTCGTCTTTCTTGCAGGCGGAAAGCGCGAGAGCCGC
>JBBQJG010000294.1:0-7133 GCA_038325725.1 Polyangia bacterium
CTCCTCCCGCGCGTACGGATCGCGCGGGGGCTCGACCGGCCCCGGCGTGTCGAGCGCGCGCGAATCGAGCTCGCCCCACCCCGCGGGCGGCGCGCCCGTCGGGCGCAGGAAGGCCGTGCCGCGCACGTCGGTGATCGACGCGGGCGCTTCGCCCGCCGCCAGCCGGTGCGCGACCTCGACGATGGCGCGCTCGCCGTTGCCGAACACCAGCAGATCCGCCTTCGCATCGACGAGGATCGAGCGGCGAACCTTGTCGGACCAGTAGTCGTAGTGGGCGATGCGCCGCAGGCTCGCCTCTATGCCCCCCATGACGATGGGCACGTCGCCGTGCGCCTCGCGACACCGCTGCGCGTAGACGATCGCCGCCCGGTCGGGCCGCAGCCCGCCCGCGCCGTCGGGCGAATACGAATCGTCGTGGCGCAGCCGCCTGTCCGACGTGTACCGATTCACCATCGAGTCCATGTTCCCGGCCGTCACGCCCCACAGGACATTGGGGCGCCCCAACGCCGCGAACGGTTCCGCAGAGCGCCAGTCCGGCTGCGCGATGATCCCGACGCGAAAACCCTGCGACTCGAGCAGCCGCCCCACGAGCGCCATCCCGAAGCTCGGGTGATCGACGTAGGCGTCTCCCGTCACGAGAACGACGTCGCAGCTGTCCCAACCGAGCTCGTCCATCTCGGCGCGCGTCGTCGGCAACACCGGCGCGAGCCCGAAGCGCTCGGCCCAGTATTTGCGGCGCGCGAACAAGGTTCGCGGGACGAGCGAGGGCGAGACCGGCGTAAAGGCCGACCGTCGCTCGGGATGTTGACCGCCCTGCATGCGGCCCGATTGATAGCACGGGCGTCCCCTCCCCGCCGATCTGGCCAGCGCGACGCGCCACGCCGCGTGTGCGCCAACGCCCACAATTCCCGGGGAAAAGCCGCCCAACGCACGCATCTCGGTTGAGAGAAAGCGCGTTCCGGCCGATCCTAGACGCGCGTTAGGAGGTCTCCATGGCGATGGCGAGGTTGGCGGAGGAGCAGCGGCAGCATCAGCGCTTCGGGTTGGGCCTTCCCGTGACGCTCGTCTTCGGTGATGGCGCAGGGAGCTTCGAGAGCGAGCTGCAGGACATCTCGTGCGGCGGCTGCTTCTTCAAGTCGCGCGCGACGGTCGACGTCGATCGTCGCATCTCGCTCTTGCTCGCGAACGCGTCGGGCAAGACATGCCGCGCCTCGGGGCGCGTCGTGCGCACGCTCGCCTACCGAGGCTTCGCCGTGTTGTTCGACGACGAGGGCAGCGTCGCCGTCGGCGACTTCATCAAGGGCTTCGCGCCGCTGTCGCAGAAGGGCCGCGTCGCCTATCTGTCCGCCGAGCTCGAGCCGAAGATTCAGGTCTATTAGTCAGTGCCGGCGTCCGGCGTGCCGGGCGCGAGGACGCCCGACCCGGCCGCCGTGCACGCAAAGACACCGGCCGAGATGCCGGCGGAGATGTCGGTCGTGATCCGAGCGTCGGCGAGCGTGAGCGTCCACGACGTGATTGTGATGGTCTGCACGCCGAGCGGCATGCCCGTATCGAGCGTGCACATTTGCCCGGAGGTCGCCGTCGCGACGGCGCCCACGACCTTGAAGGTGAGGTCGCACCCCGCCGAGCCGGCGACGACCTTGATCGTCGAATCGTCGACCCTCGTGAGCACGAGGGGCAGCCCCGTCAACATGAACGGCGGCACGTTGAAGCCGGCCCCACAGTTGGGCGTCAGCATGCCCGATTGAAACGTCCAGCTGCCGGCGAACTTCGACGCCTGGTCGCCGCTGACTCCCCCCCCGCCACACGCGGAGATGACGGTGAGCGCGAGGGCGAACGTCGCGCGGACGAAGGGATTGGCAACATTCATTCGACTCATGGAGGGCATGTTACCCGGTTCGGCCCGCGTTCGGATATTCTGTCGCCCGCCATGAAAATAGCCTTCCCGGCGCGCACGCGCGCACCTTCCCTCCTCGCGCTTTCGATTCTGCTCGTCGTCGCGGCCAGCCTCGGCGCGACCGGGTGCACGATGTTCGTGCAGCTCCCGTCGACGCCGCGACTGCAGGCGCTCACCGAGGAGCAAGTGTTCTCGATGGCGCCGCCGCCCGATTGGAGCGCGCCCCAGGCCGACTCTTCGGCCAACGCCGCCGTCGACGTCGCGTGCGGGATCGGGCCGCGCACCTCGACGGGCGTGCTCTACGGCGCCATCAGCGTCCACGGCCGCGCGGGCGCGCCCACGATCGGCCCGGTCAACATGGCCCTCGTGCTCGATCGCTCGGGCTCGATGGCGGGCGATCCGTTCCGCAACATGCTCGTCGCCGCCGAGGCGTTCGTGAACCAGCTGCGCGACGGCGATCGCGTTTCGGTCCTCGCGTTCTCCGACGGCGTCTACGAAGCGGCGCCGCCCGTCGTCATCGACGGCGCCTCGCGCGGCGCCGTGATCGCGGGCGTCCGCGCGCTGCGCGACGGCGGCGGGACGTTCTTCTCGGGCGGCATGCTCGCGGGCCTCGCCGAGGTGTTCAGCGGCTTCCAGCCGTGGGCCGTCAACCAGGTCGTCCTGTTCTCCGACGGCCAGCCCAACATCGGCGTCACGAGCTCGGCCGAGCTGTCGCGCATCGCCGAGCGCGCCGCCGAGTCGGGCGTGAGCGTCACGACGATCGGCTTCGGCCGCGACCACGACGAGCTGCTCATGCAGAGCATCGCCGACGCGTCGGGCGGCAACTACTACTACGTCGACAGCCCCGCCGACATGCCGGCGATCTTCCAGCGCGAGGCGGGCGCCGTCCTGCGCACGGCCGCGCGCCTCACCGACGTCGAGATGCAGTTGCCGCCCAACCTCGTCCTCGCGGACGTCATGGGCTACGACTACGTCGTCACGGGCCCCGGCCACGTCTTCGTACGCCTGGGCAGCATCCCGCACGACGAAGAGCGCTACGTGGTCCTCAAGTTCCGCCCCGCCGCGGGCGGCGCCGTGCCGTTCGGGATCGCGTACTCGGATCTCGCACGCCGGGGCCGCTTCGGCGTCACGTGCAGCCCGCGCTACGACGCACGCACGGGCGGGCGCGACCTGTGGGCGCTCGAGCTCGCGGGCCGCGCCGAGGCCGCGTGGGGCATGCAGGAGGCGATGGCCTGGGCCGACGCCGGCAGCGAGGCGTTCGTGATCTCGCAGCTCGGCGTCACGCGCGGGATCATCGCGACGCTGCGCGAGACCCTCGGCCCGCAGGCGCTCACGGCCGAGGACCAGATGCTCCTCGGCGCTCAGGCCGAGCTCGGCCTCAACGTCGCCACGGGCGCCGCGACGTCGTTGATGGGCGGCGGCATCGGCGGCCTCATGCACTTCGGCGAGCAGCAGGTCGTCAGCAACGCGACGACGGCCGTCGTCTACAACATCGACAAGTCCTTCCAGGCGCGCGTGCGCATCGCCGTCCCCGTGAGCTTCCAGGGCACGAGCGGCCAGCGCTACGTCGCCCACGGCACGACCTACAAGCCGCGCGACGCCGACGCGAGCCTGCGCTTCAAGCGCCAGCGCTGGAAGACCTACGAGATGATGCGCGTCCGCAAGCGCTAACGAGCCGCGCGGGCGCGCGCGCGGGCCGGCGGCGCGGCGGGCGTCGCCGCGCGCAGCGTCGCGTGCGTGCCGTGGCCGTGGTCGATCGCGAGGAAGGCCGCGCCCAACACCTCGGCGCGGTTGCCGAGCGTCGAAGAGACAACAGCGACGCCGGCCGGCAGCAAAGAGTGGCGCGCGACCGACGCGCGCACGGGGCCCACGAGCGTCTCGCCCGCCTGCGCGATCGCGCCGCCGAGCACCACCATCTCGGGGTTGAGGATGTTCAGCAGGAAGGAGATGCCGCGGCCGAGGTACTCGCTCGCCTCGCCCAGGATGCGGCGCGCGACGGGATCGCCCTCGCGCGCGGCGGCGGCGACGGCCGTCGACGACAGCGGGGGCGGCAGCTCGGCTAGCACCGTGGGCTCGCCCGCGGCGACGGCGGCCTCGGCGGCGCGCACGATCGCCTTTGCCGACGCGACGGTCTCGAGGCAGCCGAGGCGCCCGCACCCGCACGGCGGGCCGGGGTGGACGACGGGGCAGTGCCCGATCTCGCCCGAGAAGCCGCGGCGACCGAAGAAGATCTTCCCGTCGAGCACGATGCCCGACCCGACGCCGCTGCCGACGTGGATCCACACGTACGAACGCGCGCCGCGCGCCGCGCCGACGCGCCCCTCGGCGATGGCGGCCGCCTGCGCGACGTTGTTGACGACGACGGGCACGCCCAGCTCCTCGGCGAGCGCCGAACGCAGCGGGAAGTCGCGCCACGCGAGGTTCGGCGCGAGCACGCACGTGCCCGTGTCCTGGTCGACGAGCCCCGGCACCGTCGCACCCACGACCTTGACCCGCGAACGTGTCACCTTGGCGGCCGCGAGCGCTTCTGTGATGAGCCCGCGCACGGCCAAGACCGACCGCGCCGGCGAGCCGACGAGCGCCGGCTGCTTGTGAATGGCCCCGAGGTTGCCATGCGCGTCGGCGAGGGCCACCGTCGTCGCGCGAACGCCGAAGTGCACGCCCACGTAGACGGAGCCTCCGCCGGCGAGCGGGCTCTCCGTCTTCTTACCTTCGGCCCTATCTCCGGTCGCCCTGTCTCCGGTCGCCCTGTCTCCGGTCGCCTTGCTCGCCGTCGCCTTGCCCCCAACCGATTTAAGCGTCGCCCGCGCAGTCTTGGCACGCTTCGCCGACACACGATTCTTGGCCATCGCCACGTATCTTATTCGGCGCGTTCGAATCGCGGCAAGGACAAAGCCCGCGACGACGATGCAAAGCCTCGACGACAGATGCGCCCGAATCCCGACGGCAATCTCTTGAGGCCGCGCCGACGCCCCAAACGCGCGTACGCCGAGCGCGTCGGCAGCTTCAGCTCGGGCCGCGGCGCTTGGCGCGCTTACACGCCATGTCGGCGATCTTCTCGATGAAGTCGGGGTACAGGTAGCCACCCTCTTCGGCGGCCCACGCGAGATCCTCGCCGTCGGCCAGATACGGATTCGGGTTCGCCTCGACGATGTAGATCGCCTCGTCGTGGGCCAGGCGCACGTCGATGCGTCCGTAGTCGCGCAGGCCCGCGGCCTGATACGCGCGCACGGCGACCTCGCCGAGGCGCTTGCGCACGTCGCCCGACAGGTTCTTCGCGATCTCGTTCTGGATGCCCTTGCTCTCGCGGTACTTCACGCTCCACTTGGCCTTGAAGGTCGCGATGCGGCTCTCGACGGTCGAATCGTTGGCGAACACCATCTCGATCGGAGGAAGTGAAATGGGCATGTCGCCGCCGATGACGCCGATGTACAGCTCGCGGCCCGCGATGAACTCCTCGACGATGGCGTCGGTGTCGAACTTGTCGTGGATGAACGTGACGCGCTCCTTGAGCGCGTCGTCGTCGCGCACGACGGACGACTGGGCGATGCCCACGGACGCGTCCTCGTCGAGCGGCTTTACAATGAGGGGGAAGCGCAGGTCGCTCGGGCGCGACACCTCGTGGCCGTGCCGGCACACCATGAAGTGCGGGATGCGGATGCCCTCGTAGGCGAGGACCTTCTTCGTGAGCGCCTTGTCACGAGCGAGCATGAGACCTTCGCACGACGCGCCCGTGTACGGGATGTCGAGCATGTCGAGCACGGCGGCGACGGTGTAGTCGAGCGCCGACTGGTCGCGAAAGCGCTCCGTCAGGTTGAACACGACGTCGCAGGGAGCCGCGCGCAGCCCCTGCACGAGCTGATCGATGTCGCCCTTGAAGCCGTGGAAGCGGACGTCGTGGCCCTTGCCGACGAGAGCGCGCCCGACGTCGAACTCGGCTTCTTCCGAAGACTCGAGCTCTTTTTTCCAGTCCTGACCGGCCGGTGGTTCACCGTCCGTGTCGAAGAGAACGAGCACGCGCGTCTTCTTCATCGGCCCGCCCCTCCCCTCTTTGATACCCGATTCGGGAACGAAGCGTCCAGCGGGATCGCTTACTGCCCGCCGGCGTCAGGCCCCGCGGGTATGCCGCCGTCGGTCTCGTCGGGCGGCAGCTCCTGGCGATAGCCGAGCAACGTGTTCTTCTGGTCGACGGGCGTGAGCTTCACGGTGACCTTGTTGTCGGCGAACGTGAACGCGCGCGTCTGTACGGACAGGTAGCCCTCCGACTGCAGGATCAGATCCAGGGGCCCGCTGTCGCGCGGCCGCTGGATGACCAGCGGCTGCTTCGGCGCGATCATGCCGAGGCGCTTCTTGCCCCAGTAAATGAAAACACGCGGCGCGGGCGGCACGGTGAGCAGCGTGACCTTCACCGTGTCGGTCTCCGCCATCGTCGACGGGAAGAGCTTCACGGGCGGCTGCGGCCGCGCCGCGAGCGCCGACCCCACGCCGACAACGCCGAGCGCGAGCGCGAGCGCCACGCGCCGCATGTGTCGAGACACCGTCATTCGTCTTCTCCCCCGCCGCCGGCCTTCGCCTCGGGGCTGTCGGGCGCGGGCGGCGGCGGCCCGGGATACTTCATGCCCGGCTTGGGCACGTAGCCGATGACGGGCGTCTTCTGCTCACCAAGGATGTTGCCCTCGAGGACGCTGACGGGCAGCGGCGGATCCAGCTGATACACGTAGCCGCGCGATGGGATCCGCATCTCGTAGACCATGTCGTCCGACAGGAACTGCCGTGTGAAGCCCATGGGCGAATCCCCGACGATGCGCTTCTTCCGGTGCTGCAGGATGAACGAGTACATCCGGATCGCGAGGTGGTTCGGCAGCCGGTGACACCCGTGCGAAAAGCCGTCCTGGCTATAGATGGACAGGTAGTCCGACGAGCCGTGCGCCCGGACGCCGTTGTCCCAATCGGGCCTACCGGCTTGCCCCGGCACGACGAAGTAGCCGGCGACGAGCCCATACGCCGACAGGAAGCCCGGGCCGAGATCGTCATAGTTCACGATCTTCATCCACTTGCCGTTGACGGCCTTGTGCTTGATGAGCGCGCGGATGGGCGTCGACGACGGCGCGATCCACACCGGCCCCGAGACGACCTGTCGGATGACGCGCGGGCCGACGTCCGACTGCTTGTAGCGGTAGTACTCGTAGCCGTCGCTCGCCTGCTCGGCGCGCCAGCCGCCGATCGTCGTGCGCCA
>JBBQJG010000295.1:0-7047 GCA_038325725.1 Polyangia bacterium
GGCAGGTCGGCGCGACGGCGCCGGCGTCGGGCGCATCTTCGCCGACATAGTTGAAGGCGAGCGGGAACTCACTCATGCCGCCGATGGCATCGCTCGCGTAGATCGAGGCCGCGCCCGAGCCCGCGGGGAGCACACCCGTGATTCGGTTCGAGTTGACGACGTCGAGACAGATGAGCGACGTGTGCGGACCGTCGGGCGCGCCGAATTCGATCTTCGTGCCGACGTCGTCCCTGCCGTTCCCGGGGCGAAAGTTCCTGCCCGCGATGACGACGGCGATGTCGCCCGCGAGCGGCCCCATCGTGGGGCTCACGGCGAGGACGATCGGCTTGCCGACGAACTCGAAGGTCCCCGCGGCGACCTGGAGAGCGCCCGAGCGCACCGAGACCGGCACGACGCCAGGTTCGTGCGGGGGCGTGCGGCCCTTGAGCATCTGCGCGCTCAAGAAGGCGCCGCCACCCGGCTCGAGCGGGAGCCCGTCGACGAGCACCTGGGTGCCGACGACGAACTGCGCCCCGGTGACGACGACGTCCGTCCCGCCGCTGGCCGGCCCCATCCGAGGAGTCGCGTCGGTGACGACGGGCGCCGGCGCGACGACGATCTTCGACTCCGCGCCCCCGAAGTTGCCGACGGCGTCGCTCGCCGTGACGAGGACCGTGACGACGTCCGACTGTTTGACCTTCGGCGCGACGAACACGAAGCGGCACGTGTTCTTCGCCACGCCGGGCTCGACGGCGCAGGTGCCCGACGCGACCTTTCCCCCCGCGTCGGAGGTGGTCCAAACCATCGTCGCCAGCTGCCCACGGTGATCGTCGGCTCGATAGGCGACCGGGACCTCGGCGCCGCCGTTGACGACGGCCCCGTCCGACGGCTCGAAGATCGTGACAGAGGGCGGCTCGTCGTCGTGACCGAGCGACGTGAAACCGTTGGCCCGAATCCCCACCGTCCCTCGCGGGTCGCGCACCTGGACGTCGAACGTGCCTTGCGCGAGGCCCATGGGCAGAACGGCGGCGAGCTCGCTCGTGTTGAGCCACGTCAGCGCGTCGACGGCGAGGCGCGGCCCCTCCCCGGTAGAAGGGGAGAGCACGGCCGAGAAGGCCCCGGGGTTGGTGACGGCGTTGCGCGCCGTCGTGTCGATGTCGTACGCGGGCCGGAAGGGACCGCCCTGGATGATGATCGAGACCTTGGCGTCGTTGAACGCCTGCGCGGGACTGATCGCCGCGACGACGACGGGCGGTTCGGTGCTGCCCGAGCACGCCACCGCGAAGCTCGATACAGCCATCGAAACAGCCAGGAGCGACGCGATGCCGAGCGGGGCGCCCGCGGGGGGCCTCATCGAGGCCATACTAGCGCCAACCGCACGTCAGTCAGTCAAAGAATGCCTCGGTGCGAATCTGGGCCTTGCGATTCACACCACGCGCGACGAGCGCACCCTTGAGCTCGGAGATCATGGCGCCGTTTCCGACGAGGTAGAACGTCGGCGTCGCGAGCCCGGGCAGCGCGTCGAGGATCGCCGGTGTGATGCGGCCCCGGGCGCCCGTCCACGTCGGGCCTGGCGCCGTCAGGTGAATCGCGAGCGTGGCGTTCGCGCGCGCCGCGAGCGCCTCGATCTCGGCGCGCGCGAAGAGGTCCTCTTCGCTGCGCGCGCCCCAATAGACGAGGCGGCGGCCCGGCTCGGGGCGCGCGGCCAGCTCGCCCAGCATGGGCATGACGGCCGCCATGCCCGTCCCCGTGGCGCCGAGCACGACGTCGCCCGCGTGCGCGGCGTCGAGCACGAAGAACCCGTAAGGCCCCGTGAGCGCCAGCTCGTCGCCGAGCGCGAGCGTCATCAGGTGGTCGGACGCGGCGCCGCCCGCGATGACGCGGATGATGAAGCGGAGGCGCTCGGGCTCATCGCTCTGCGACGCGATCGAGTAGCTGCGGCGGGGGAGGACAGCGCCGGCCCCGTTCGCGTCAGGAACCGCGATCGAGACGAACTGGCCGGCCTTGAACTCGAGGCGCGGCGGCTCGCGCAGCTCGAAGACCAGCTCGGCGATCCCGGCGGCGACGAGCGTGCGGCCGCGGAGCGCGGCGACCATCGGACCTGGCATCACACCCAGCATAACCCGTGTTAGGTTCCGCTCATGATGAACTCCTTCCGAACGGGTCTCGCGATCGCGCTGCTCGCGATCCCCCTTTGGGCGTGCTCGAAGACCGACGACGCGTCGAAGGCCGCCGCCGTTCCGGCGATGCCGGCGGCGACGCCTCCCGCGCCCGCGGCGCCGAGTCCTCCTCCTGCCGCGCCCGCGCCCGTCGAAGAGCCGGCGAAGCCGGCCGATCCGAACGCGACGATCACGGGCGCCATCACGGTGGCCGGAGCCATGAAGTCGCACGTCGCCGCGACGGACACGTTGTTCCTCGTCGCGCGCCGCATCTCCGACGCGCCGGGCATCCGCGGGTCGCTCGTCGCCGTCAAGAAGCTCACGGCCGCGAAGTTCCCCATCGAGTTCACGATGTCGGCCGCCGACATGCCGTTCCAGGGCGGAGCCTTCGAGGGCGAGCTCACGCTGTCGATCCGCGACGACAAGGACAACGATCCGATGACGCGCCTCAAGGGCGACGTCTTCGGGACGCTGGCCAAGGTGAAGGTCGGCGCGCGCGGCGTGAAGATTGCGCTCGATCAGTTCCAGAAAGAGGACGAGTCGCTCGCGCAACCGGGCGGGAACCCGCACGGCGGCGGGGGCCCGATGATGGGAGGCGGAGCGATGCCGCCGGGCCACCCGGGCACCGCGATGCCGCCCGGACACCCGTAGAGCCTCCCGCCCCTATCTGATAGTGTCCCGCCCATGCCCGACTACAAATCGTTGCGCGAGATGGTGAGCCACCGCGTGACCTTCGAGTTCGACACCGGCTCCAAGGTCATCGGCTACATCGCCTCGTGCGCCCCCGCGAACGGGCCCGTGCAGATGGTGACGCTCTCGAAGGTGCAGATCCTCGACGGCGCCAACAACCTCGTCGCGAAGTACGACGAGTACCCGTTCGTCCCGAACAACCTCGTCGGCTTTCGCGTCACCGAAGGCCCGCTCTAACGATGCGGCGCGCGCGCGCGGCGATCGTCCTCATGCTGGGGGGGCTCGGACTCGCGGCGTGCGCGGGCCCTCGCGCGCAGATCGTCGAGGATCGGTTCGACCTCGCCGAGTCGTCGTCGACGCCCGTCGTGACGGACATCGCCGACCTCGGCGGCGGTGACGTTCCCCTCCAGGGTGTGCTCGACGCACCAGCGTCCGACGGCATCGCCGTCATCGGCGAGACGCTGTGGATCCACGGCAGTGCGTTCGGACGCCAGCCCGCCGTGTCCGTGGGCGGACGGCCCGCGGCCGTCCTCGCGCGCACGCGCGACGGCGGCATCCTCGTGCGCGTTCCGCCGCTCACGGCGCCCGGTCCCTGCGCCGTCGTCGTCACGAACGACGTCAGCCGCGGCGAAAAGACGATCACGGTGCGCCGCCTCGCTGGAATCCTCGACGCCGACGCGGGCCAGCTCGCCTGGGCCGAGCTCGGGACCGAGGGCCCCAAGGCCGCCGGCACGCTCGCGGCGGCGGGCAAGCAGTTCCTCGCGCTGTCGCCCGACGGCCGCGCGGCCTACCTCGTCGACGGTGCGCGCTCGCGCGTCGACGTCGTCGACGTCGCGGCGAACGGCGGCCCCAAGGTCGTCACTCAGCTCGATCTCGGCAAGGAGCCGGTCGTCGGCGTCGCCGTGGCCGCGCGCGCCTGGACGCTCGTCGTCGTACGCGCGCGCGACGTCGTCGTGCTCGACCTCAGCTCGCCCCTGCGCCCCGCGCGCAGCGCGCCGCGGGCGCTGCCGAAGGAGCTCGCCGACGCGGGCATCGTCGCGGTGGACCTGTCTCCCGACGGCAAGCTGCTCGCCGTCGCCGAAGAGACGTCCAACCAGATCGCGCTCGTCGATATCTCCGCACACGGGCACGCGGCGCTCGCGACGACGCTCGCCGTCCTGCCCGACGTGCGCGAGAGCGTGCTCGCCGACGTCGCGTTCTCGCCGCTGGGCGACACGCTGTGGATCGCAGCGGGCGACACGCCACGCAGCCGCGCGAGCGGCCCGCAGCCGACGCAGGTGTTGGCCGCTCGGCTCGAAGGGCAGGGGACTTCGCTGTCGTTGCGACTGGCGCGCACGGTGACGATCGCCGAGGGCGTGGCGCCCGCGCGCATCGCCGCGGGGCGCACGCTGCCGATGGCGAGCGGGTCCGCGATTCGCTTGCCCCCGGAGCGCACGACGATCTTCGTGAGCGCGCACGCGCAGGGCACGCCGGCGCACGGCGCCGTGTTCCGCGTCGGCGCGGAGGACGCGGCAGCGACGATGCTCTCCGAGCCCGGCCGCTTCGGGCAGCCCGATCTCTCGCCCGACGGTCGCTGGATGCTCGCGCCGCTCGTGAGCCCCGACGGCGCCGTTCGACTGTTCGCGGCGCGCGCCGACGCGCGCCCGGGCGTGTCGCAATCGATTCCCCTGCTGGGCACGTCGTCGACCGCTTCGTCGGGGCGGAGCGCGCAACGGCCGCCTTCGCTCCGCGTGCAGCCGTGAAACGCCTGCGCGCGACCGTCCACGGCCGCGTGCAGGGCGTCGGCTTCCGGGCCTCCGCCGCGACCGAGGCCCGGCGGCTACGCCTCGCCGGCTGGGTGCGCAACCTCCTCGACGGCACCGTCGAAACGGTCGCCGAGGGCGCGGACGACGCGACGGCGGCCTACCTGTCGTGGCTACGCCGCGGTCCTTCGCTCGCGCACGTCACGGGCGTCGATTCCGAGTGGATGCTCGCGCTCGGTGACGCGGTATCTTTCGAAGTCAGGTGACCGCACGGGCGGCACGAGGAGGCCGAGCATGGCGAACCAAAACGAAACGCAGCAGGGCACGGGCGTCATCCAATCGGTCTCGCGCGAGACGCGGCGCTTTCCACCCCCGGAGTCCTTCACGGCGCGCGCGCGGCTCGCCGACGCCGCCGAGTACGAGCGCCAGTACCGCCGCTCGCTCGACGAGCCCGAGGCCTTCTGGGGCGAGACCGCGGCGCGCGAGCTCGCGTGGACCAAGCCGTGGACCAAGGTCCTTGACTGGCAGCTGCCCTGGGCGAAGTGGTTCGACGGCGGCGAGCTCAATGTCTCCGCAAACTGCCTCGATCGGCACCTCGCCACGCGCGGCGACAAGATCGCGCTGCTGTGGGAGGGCGAGCCCCAACCCGGTGGTCAGGTCGAAGAGCGCGCGCTGACCTACAAGGAGCTGCACGGCGAGGTGTGTCGCTTCGCGAACGCGCTCGCCGCGCTCGGCGTCGCCGCCGGCGACAAGGTCGCGATCTACATGCCCATGATCCCCGAGGCGGCGATCGCGCTGCTCGCCTGCACGCGCCTCGGCGCGCCCCACACGGTCGTCTTCGGCGGCTTTTCGGCCGAGGCGCTGCGCGACCGCATCAATGACTGCGGCGCGAAGCTGTGCATCACGGCCGACGGCGGCTGGCGCCGCGGCAAGGTCATCCCGCTCAAGGAGAGCGTCGACAAGGCGCTCGCCGAGACGCCGACGATCGAGGCGTGCGTCGTCGTGCGCCGCACGAACAACGACGTCACCATGAAGGCGGGCCGGGATCACTGGTGGCACGACGTCGTCACGGACGCGTCGTCCGCGCACGCGGCGGCGAGCCTGCCGGCGGAGCACCCGCTCTTCATCCTTTACACGTCGGGGACGACCGGGAAACCGAAGGGCGTCGTGCACACGACGGGCGGCTACCTGCTGGGCGCGCACCTCACGACGAAGTACGTTTTCGATCTCCACGAGGAGGACGTCTACTGGTGCACGGCCGACATCGGCTGGGTCACGGGGCACAGCTACGTCGTCTACGGGCCGCTGTCGAACGGCGCGACGACCGTCATGTACGAAGGCGCGCCCGATTTTCCCGACAAGGACCGCTTCTGGTCGCTCATCGAGCGCCGCAAGGTCACGACGTTCTACACGGCGCCCACGGCGATCCGCGCGTTCGTGCGCTGGGGCGACGCGCACGTCAAGAAGCACGATCTGTCGTCGCTGCGCCTGCTCGGCAGCGTCGGCGAGCCCATCAACCCCGAGGCGTGGATGTGGTACCAGGAGGTCATCGGCGGCGGACGATGCCCGATCGTCGACACCTGGTGGCAGACGGAGACGGGCGCCATCATGATGACGCCGCTGCCAGGCATCACGTCGACGAAGCCGGGCAGTTGCACGCGGCCGTTCTTCGGCGTCGACGCCGCCGTCGTCAAGCGCGACGGCACGCCCTGCGCGCCGAACGAGGGCGGCTTCCTCGTCATCAAGAAGCCGTGGCCGTCGATGTTGCGCGGCGTGCACGGCGATCCCGAGCGCTACAAGAAGAGCTATTGGTCAGAGATCCCCGGCGTCTACTTCACGGGCGATGGGGCGCGCCAGGACGAGGACGGATACTTCTGGGTCATGGGCCGCGTCGACGACGTGCTCAACGTCGCGGGTCACCGCCTCGGCACGGCTGAGATCGAGAGCGCGCTCGTGTCCCACCCCTCGGTCGCCGAGGCTGCCGTCGTCGGTCCGCCGCACGAGCTCAAGGGGCAGGCCATCTTCGCCTTCGTGACGCTCAAGTCCGGCGTCGCCGCGGGGGCCGACATGAAAAAGGCGCTGTCCGATCACGTCGTCAAAGAGATCGGCGCGCTCGCGCGTCCCGACGAGATCCGCTTCTCCGACGCGCTCCCCAAGACGCGCTCGGGAAAGATCATGCGCCGCCTGCTCAAGGAGATCGCGACGTCGGGCGTCGCCACGGGCGACGTCACGACGCTCGAGGATCTCGGCGTCCTGTCCCGCCTCGCCGCGGCCCGCGGCGACGAAGAGTAGAACTTGCGCCGAGCCCACAAAAACAGAGGCAGCGGCGCTCAACACGCCGCCGCCTCACCAAGCCAAGCTCTAATCCTGCGGGCCTAGTGCACCCGGCTGATGCCCTTCGTGAGCGTCGTGCCCGGCGTCGCGAACGATGCCGCCCCGCCCATCACGCGCTTGGGCGGCATAGGCGGCGTCGACGG
>JBBQJG010000296.1:0-6994 GCA_038325725.1 Polyangia bacterium
GGCGCCCCGGCCTCGAGGACCATCCCTTCGAGCGCCCGCCCGAGCCCCGCGAGCGTCACGACAGGCTCCGCCCCCGGCAGCGCGACACCCGCGACCCGCGCCGGCATCATCCCCGCGGCCTCGACGAGCAACGCATAGGACCCGCGTGGCAGCGCCTCGAACCTGAAGCGGCCGTCCCCATCCGTGACGACGGCCGACGCCTCGACGGCGCGGGCGTCGCCTTCGGGCCCGATCGCGAGGACGCGCGCCCCCGGGACCGGTCGCGCGCCCTCGTCCGTGACGCGCCCCTCGAGCGGGAGCGCGAGCGAAAGAACCGACGCCCCTCTCCCGGCCGGTCCCGGGCGCGCCGTGCACCGGCACCCCGGCGCTCCGGCGACCGCCAAGAGGCACCCGAGGACCCATACGCCCGCGCCCGCGCGCCGGCTTGCGAATTCCATGGAGCGATGCTAAAGGTACGCGCCTTCCGGAGGGAAATTTATGCCAGCCATGTGCGCCATTTGCAGTAAGTCGCGGCGGGTCGCCAACAACGTCAGCCACTCGAACATCAAGACCCGCAGCACGCAGCGCGCGAACCTGCGCCGCGTCCACGCCCGCGTGAACGGCTCGCCGACGCACATCAAGGTGTGCACGCGCTGCCTTCGCTCCGGTCTCGTCATAAAGGCCTAACCCCCGTCGGCGCTCAGCGCCGACGAAGCCCGTCGCCGCTAAGCGGCGACGACGGCGATCGCCTCGATCTCCACGGACGCTCCCTTCGGGAGAGCGGCGACCTGGACCGTGGCGCGCGCCGGCGGATTCGCGCCGACGAAGCGGGCGTAGACCTCGTTGACGACGGCGAAGTCGCCCAGGTCGGTGAGGAAGATCGTCGTCTTGACGACGTCGGCGAACGACGCGCCCGCCGCCGCGAGGACGGCGGCGAGGTTCTCGAGGACGCGCTCGGTCTGCGCGCGCACGTCACCGGCGCCCACCATCTCGCCAGTTTGGGGATGAAGCGGGATCTGCCCCGAGCAGAACACGAGCCGTCCAGCGGGCACGCTGATGGCCTGCGCGTAAGGTCCGATGGCCTTCGGGGCGTCGGGGGTCGCGATCGTCTGGCGCGGCATGGCGCGATGATAGCGCACGGCGCGTGCCTGGCATTGCTTCGTGGCTTCGGCGCTGCGTATCCTCGGCGGGCCGTGAAGGACAAGGGAAGCGCGCCGTTCGACAAGCCGTGGCGGCCCTGGCGTCCGAAGCACCGCGAGCACCTCGGTCCCCCGCAGACGACGAACGACCTCATGGGCGAAGTGCTCGCGCGCCTCGGCGGGCAAGGCCGCGCGCTCGAGTTTCGCGTCTTCGAGTGCTATGCGCGCGCCGTGGGCGGCATGTTGCGTTCCCGCACGGCGCCCGAGCGGTTGCGTGAAACGACGCTCGTCGTGCGCGTGACGTCGTCGGCCCTCGCGCACGAGCTGACGCTCATGCGCGGCGAGATCCTCGCGCGCATGACGGCCGAGCTCGGCCCGGGCATCGTCACCGAGCTGCGCACGCGCGTGGGCCGCCTCGACGACGTCGATCCGCGCTAGCCGCGACCGCCACTACGCTAGGGAGTGAGCGCCGCGCGGCCCGAGCGGCGGCCCGCGGCGACCTCGGCCGCAAGCGCCGACAGCTCCGGCAACGCGGCGTCGCCGTTCGCGCCGCGCGCGTCGACGCCGCCCTTCTTCACGGTCGCTCCGAAGGTCGTCACGATGAAGATGCGCCACGCCTCGGCGCGCTCGTCCGGCATGGCGCGCGCATAGACGTCGACGAGATCGACGATGTCCTTGGGCGGCGTTCCCGCGAGCGTCGCGCGCGCCCACGCCGACAGCAGCTTCGCCTGAAAGTTGCGGAACGGCCCGAGCACGGCGGCCGGGCTCACGCCAGGCGGCACGCGCTCGCTCACGAACGGCGCGTAGATCTCGGCCGGCGCGACCTTGCGCCCGACGGACTTCGACTGCGCCATGCGATAGAGCACCGTCGCCGCGAGCCCGGGATCGCCGAGCAACTCGGCGGGCGAGCGCGGCAGACCGTCGCTGCCCACCGCGTAGAGGTTGTCGCGCACTCCCGAAAAGAGCGCGCGCTGCGTGCCCGTGCCAGCGCCCGATGAAACGGCGCCATCGACGCCCTCGCCGACGCGCCACTCTCGCGCGACGACCTCGAGCGCCTGGGCATACCCCTCGACGAGAACGGCTTCATCTCCCGCGATGCGCGTCGCGACCCGCCGCGCGAGGCCCGCCGTCAGGGTCTGCGGCAGCGCCTGATCGCCGCCGTACGTGTCGCGCACCCCGAGCCACTGGACGCGCGGGCGATCGGCGGCGCCGCCCCAGAACGTCTTCGTCGCGAGCCCCGTTCCCGCCGGCGGCATCGCGCGGCCGATGACGAACACGGTGGGCTCCTGCGCGGCCGCGCGCGTCGCCTCGGGGAACGTGTGGCCACCCACGACGAGGTCGCGCGCGAGCTGCTTACCGAGGTAGTCGGTCCGCACCATCTCGCTCAGGAAGCCGACGGCGATCTCTTTGTGTAGCGGCGTCGCGAGCGCGGCGTCGAGCGCCATCGGCTCGAACAGCGGTAGCCCAGCCGTGCTTCGCTTCACGACGCCCTGCTCGTCGAGCGTCTGCGCATAGACGACGTACGAATCGGGCGGCCCCAGCGTCTGGGCGCCTTTGCACCCCGCCCCCGCGGCGAGCGCGACCGCCAGGCCCACCATCGCACCCAGCCTCGTTGCGATCTTCATGGTTCTCATCTTCGTGACCCCGGCCTGATTCGAACAGGCGACCTACGGTTTAGGAAACCGCCGCTCTATCCACCTGAGCTACGGGGTCTGGTGTCGGACTGACACCCAAGAGCGCCGGAAGTTCTATCACCAACCCGACGTCCGCGAGCACCTCTCCGCAAACTGTCCGGCGCGCGAAAGCCGGGATAAAGTCTCAGCGCGTGCCCAAGATGCACACCTGGACAAAGGTCGCATGGGCGATCCTGATCGTCGTCGTCGTCGCCGCGGGCGTCTCGATCCTGCGCGGGCGGAACCGCACCCACGTGGGCGGCGCGACCCCGGCGGACGTCGACGATCGAGACAGCCGGTGGCGCGGTTTCGTGGCGACGGTCCCGGGCATCCCGTCTCGACCCCTGCCCCGCTCGGCACCGACGGCCGCCACGTCCACGTCTACGCCCGGCGCCCCCGTCCCCGCGCCCCCTCCCAACCGTGAAGACGAGGCCATCATGGACCGGTGGCGCCAAGCGATTCTCGAGAAGCGCACCGAGACCATCTTGGACCTCGACCAGGACTTCGCGCTCGAGGCGGCCCGCTTTGGGCCCCTGCTCGAGGTCTCGGCCGGCACCGACCCCGACGACCGCGTCAGAGCGTTCTCGACGCGTGTCCTTGGAAAGTATAAAAACGTCGCGGCAGCTAATGTTTTCGACCGCCTTCTCTCCGACAAGAGCGAGTTCGTGAGGCAGAACGCCGCCTGGGCCCTCGGGGAGCTCGCGGCCCAGCCGGCCGGTCGACAGGCCGCCGAGCGGAGCGCTGGTCAGTTGCGGCAGCTCCAGGAATCGGACTCGTCGTCCGATGTGCGCAAGGCGGCCGCCGCCACGCTGCAAAAACTCTAGTGAATACAAAGAACCGCCGATAGCCACGAACGAAGGGCATTCCCGGGGGGATATATCTTGGCCGAAAAGCGCACACGAAAAGCACAGCCGAAGAGCAAGAAGAAGACCTGGGCGTCCCCGCGCGTGAAAAGCGGGCAGCTCTTCGAGTCGAACAGCCTCGCTTGTACGAAGACCCCGCCCTCTTCCTCAGGTGGCAACCTGTGCGAAGACACGGGCCTCTTTCAGTCATGAAGACCGACGCCTTGCTGATCTCGATCGGCGGTCTCGTCGGCAACGTGCAGCTCGTCGGCGTCGCGGCGCCGTTCATCGCGCAAGCGCGTGAGCGCTACGCCGCGTTCCTGCTTCCGCCCGCCCCCGATGTTCGGTGCGGCTTCTCGCTGAAGCTCGCGCTCGAAGTTCCCCTGCGCAAGATGACGCCGGGCGGGCCCGGGCAGATGCCTCTCGAGGTTCAGCAGAACCCCCTCACGGTCAAAGCGACCGACAAGACGATCTCCATCACCCGCTGGGACCTCGAGGTGCGGCTGCGCGCCGTCAAGGTGAGCGGACGGACCGAGTGGCGCGGGTCGGGTCGCGGCAACATGAGCCCGATTACCCTCGACTGCATCCTGCGCGTCATCTGGTCGGCGCTGCTGCCGCGCGAGGACGCGATGTTGGTTCACTCGTGCGGCCTGCGCCACGCGGCCGTGGGCGTCGTGTTCCCCGGCGTGTCGGGGCAGGGCAAGTCGACGCTCGCGCGCAAGGCGCCCGACGCCGACGACGTCCTCAGCGACGAGATCATCGCCATTCGTCGCACGCCCGCCGACGGCAGCTGGCGCGTGCACGGGACGCCGTTTTGGGGTGACTTCGCGCGCGGCGGGATCTCGCTGCGCAGCTGGCCGCTGCGCGCGCTCGGCTTCCTCGCGCAGCGCGACGCCGTCGTCATGTCGCCGCTGACGTCGTCGGACGCCACGCACCGTTTGATGTCGTGCATGCTCTGCTTCCAGACCGATCGCGCGACGATCGACCGCAACCTCGCGCTCGTGACGCGCCTGTGCGGCGAGGTCCGCTGCGTCGAGGCACAGCTCACGCGCACGGCGACGACACGCCAGATCTTCGGGCGCCTCGAGCCGCACCTGGGCCCGGACGTCCACCGCCAGGTGCCGACCTTCAGCGCGCGCGAAATGATCTCCGAGCTGCGCGCCCTGCTGCGCAAGCAGAAGCTCTACGCGTTCGCGCCCAAGGGCGCGTCGCTGCGCTCGTTCGTCAAGGCGGGCGACTCGATGCTCGTCGAATCGGCGACGCGCGAGGAGCTCGACGTCGGCGACATCGTCCTTTACTGGGTGCCGGGGCGCACGCCCGACAAGGACGTGCTCAAGTGCCACCGCGTCGGCGTGCCCTTGCCCAAGGGCGAGAGCTGGAGCCACGCCGAGGTGTTCGGCCGCGTGTCGGGCCTCGCCCGAGACGGGCGCGCGATCCCCGTGCCCGGCCGCACCGACTACCTCACGCGTCTGTTCGGAGCGCAGGTCGCCGTGCCGCTGCTGCGCATGGCCGGCCGTTAGGCGGTTTTTCTCGACGGGGGTGAGCGCATGACCGAAGCTGACGACGTGGCGACGACGAGCTGGCACCGCGACCCCACCCTGCCCTTTCAGCGCATGGACGAAGAGACGATCGTCATCGATCCGCGCGCGCGAGAGGTCCACCTGCTCAACGAGACGGCGGCCCGCATCTGGGAGCTCCTCGAGACGCCGACGTCGGTCGACGAGCTGTGCGAGGCGCTCGCCGACGAGTACGAAGGCGCGTCGCCAGCCGCCGTGCGGGCCGAGGTCGAGGGCTTCTTGAGCGACCTGGGCGGCAAGGGCCTGCTAACGACCAAAGGACATGCGTGAGCGCACCAGAGCCACGCTGCGCTGACGAAGCCGATCTCGGCGCGCGCGGCGCGGACGGCTACGAGATCATCTCGCAGGTCCAGACCTGGGCGTCGAACAACATGGTCCCGCTCAACGCGGCCATCGAGATCACGCTCAAGTGCAACATCCGCTGCCTGCACTGCTACAACTTCGATCGCGACGAGGCCAAGCCCGCGTGCGACAAGCCCGAGCTTTCGACCGAGCAGATCTTCACGCTCATGGCCGAGCTGCGCGCCGCGGGGTGCCTCTTCCTCATGTTCACGGGCGGCGAGGCCCTGTCGGATCCGCGCCTGTTCACGTTCCTCGACCGCGCGCGCGAGCTGAACTTCTCCGTTCAGCTGCTCACGAACGGCACGATGCTGCAGCCCGGGGTCGCGAAGCGCCTCGCGTCGTACGAGAACCTCCAGGGCGTGAGCGTCAGCCTCTACGGCGCGACGGCCGAGGTCCACGACGGCATCACGCAGATGAACGGCTCGTGGCGGCGGACCTGGGAAGGCGTCGAACGGCTGCGCAAGCTCGGCGTCGTCGTGCGGGTCAAGTACATCATCATGAGGCAGAACGCGCACGAGGTCGCCGCCATGCGCGCGCAGGCGACCGAGCGCGAGCTCCCGTACCTCATGGACGTCAACATCACGACCCGCCACGACGGCGACGCGACGAGCCTCGACACGCGCGTGACCCTCGAGCAGCTCGAGACGCTCTATCGTGGCGCGCTCAGCACCCTCGTCAAGACGGACCCGCGGCCGATCTCCGAGGAGGACTTTTACTGCAACTGCGCGCGCAGCAACGTCGCGATCACGTCGACGGGCAACGTGCAGCCTTGCATGTCGGTGCCCTGGATCGCCGGCAACGTGCACGAGCAGTCCTTCGGCGAGATCTGGAAAACTTCGCCCGTGTTCCAGCGCATCCGCGGCTTGAGAATGGCCGACTACGCGAAGTGCGCGCCGTGCGGCGACAAGGATTATTGCCGCCGTGACCGCGGCGTCGCTTACACCTCGACCGGCGACTACACGAGCGCCGATCCGTTCACGTGCGCGACGGCCGATCTGAACCACCGCCTTTCGGACGAGCGCGCGAGCGGCGTCGCGCCGACGCGCGGCCCGGACGTCCCTCCCCGCGCCGAGCCGCTCGTCCAGATAGACCGTCGCCGGCTCGCCGCCGCGCGCTGATCAGCCTCCGCCGCGTCGCAGCCGCGCGCTGACCCACGCGTCGATCTGTTCGCGCAGCACGGGCAAGCTCACGGCGCCCGCGCCGAGGAGCGCGTCGTGGAACGCGCGCAGGTCGAAGCGGGTCCCCAGGCGCGCGCGGGCGTCCTGGCGCAGGCGGCGGATCTCCAGCTCGCCCAGCTTGTAGGCGAGGGCCTGCCCCGGCCAGGCGATGTAGCGGTCGACTTCGTTGACGACGTTGTCGTGCGAGAGCGCGGCGTTCTCTTCCATGAACGTGATCGCGCGCGCGCGGCTCCAGCCGAGCGCATGCACGCCCGTGTCGACGAC
>JBBQJG010000297.1:0-6992 GCA_038325725.1 Polyangia bacterium
CGGCGATCGCGCTCGCGGCGAGCCGCGGCTCGAAGGAGATCGACTTCCGCCGCGGCCCGTTCGTCTACCGCGCGAGCTACTCCGTGCTGCGCCAGCGCGCCGGACACATCGCGGGCCTCGTCGCCGCGATCCTGTTCGCCGCGGGGCTCGACATCTACGCGAAGACCTCGAACCTCGGCGACGAGCAGAAGGATCTCGCGAAGCAGCTCAAGACGGCGACGACGGAGCTCTTCGGCCAGCCGCGCGACGACGCCCGCGAGATCACGCAGCTCCTCAAGAAGGGCTTCCGCGAGGATCTGGCGCCGCTGCCCAAGGCGACGGCCTACGACCTCCTCGATCAGATCTCGCGGCGCACGCCGCCCGCCGACAAGGTGAAGATCGACGTCGCCGAGCTCGAGATTCGTCCCAAGAAGACCTTCATCAAGGGCACCGTCGATTCCGCGGCGGCCGTCGACGAGCTCGCGGGCAAGTTGAAAGAGATCGAATGTTTCGAGGAGATCACGAAGGGCGCCATCACCGAAGTGTCGGGCGGCGCGAAGCAATTCACTTTGACGATAGCCTCGAAGTGCCCGTGAGCCCCTCATGAGCGCCCTTCACGACATGCTTGGCAAGGTCCGCGACGGCGGTCGCCGCGCGCTCGCGCGCCCCGTGGGCTATTTCACGGGCGAGTGGGAGCGCCGCGCGCCGCGCGAGCGCCGCGCGCTCGCCGCCCTCGGGATCTCCATCGCGAGCGTCCTTTTTGTCTGGGGCACGTTCAGCGTGTTCAGCAGCGTCGACGCGCTCCAGGAAGGCAACGCCGACATGCGCGAGGCGCTCGGCGCGATCGCGAAGCACCGCGACGAGTACCTCGAGGCGAAGGCGCGCAGCGCCGCGCAGGAGGCCCGCATCGGCGTCGATCCGCCGCAGCTCATCGCCGACATCGAGGCCGCCGCGCGCGAAGAGACCGTCCAGATCGCCGAGTCGAGCGAACGGCCCACGAGCCCGGCCGGCCGTCGCTACGCAGAGCACGACGTCGACATCAAGATCCGCGAGGTCGACCTGCAGTCGCTCGCGAAGTTTTTGCGGCGGCTCGAGACGGGCCCGCGCCTCGTGTTCTTCACGCAGCTCTCGATCAAGAAGCGCTACTCGGAGACGGAGAAGCTCGACGTCGAGGCGACGGCGACGGCCTTTGAACGCGTGCGCGAAGACAAATTGAAAAAGAAGCCGGGCGCCTCGGAGAAGAAGGAATAGCGATGAAGAAGCCGTCGCCCGAGACGCTACGTCGCCTCCGCCGCGCTGGAATCGGCACGGGGTTCGGTCTGTTCGTGTTCATCGTCGCGCTGTACGTGTGGTTCCCCTACGACCGCGCCAAGGAGGTCGCCATCAACATCGCGGCCGCCCAGAACCTCGACGTCGAGATCGAATCGGCGGGGCCGGCGTGGGGGCTCGGCCTCGCGTTCACGAACATCCGCGTCAAGACGCGCCCGACGTCGCCCACGGCGAAGCCGTCGCACTTCACGATCGAGCGCGCCACCGTGACGACGTCGCTGCTGTCGGTCGTCTTTTCCTTCGGATCGCCGCCGCCCGTGACGCTCACGCTCGACGCTTTCGGCGGGCACGTCGAGCTGTCGCAGCGCGGCCAACTCGGGAAGAAGGGGCCGTTCAATGTCGAGGTCACCGCGCGCGACGTCGACGTCGCCCAGATCCCCGGCATCCGCGAGACCCTCAACCTGCCCGTCACGGGGACGCTGCGGCTCGACGTCGACATCGCCGCGCCCACGGGGCGGCTGGCCGTTGCGAAAGGCGCGATCTCGTTCACGTGTGCCTCTTGCGTCGTCGGCGACGGGAAGACGCCGCTCAAGGTCGCGGGCAACCCGTTCCTCGGCGGCGGTCTGACGTTGCCGAAGGTGCGCGTGGGCGACCTGCACGGCGAGGTCGCGATCGACAACGGCGTCGCGAAGCTCAAGAACGTCGAGTCGAAGTCTCCCGATCTCGAGCTTGCGCTCGAGGGGGAGCTCCAGCTCCGCGATCCGTTCCAGAACTCGCTGCTCAACGCGTACCTGCGCTTCAAGATGACGGACGCGTTCCTGCGGACCGCCGGGACGGTGCAGACCCTCCTGCAGATGGCCGGCGCGAGCGGCCGACGGCCCGACGGCGCCTATGGCCTGCGCCTCACCGGTCGCGTCGTCGCGCCGTCGACGGTGCTGTCGCCGACGTCGCAGCTCGGCGGGGCGATGCCGACCTCGACGTATCCAACAGCCACGCCGCCGCCGCGCCCAGGGATCCCGCCCGCGTACGCGCCGCCTGCCGGGGCGCCGCCGCCCGCGCCGCCTCCTCCGCCCCCGCAGGCGATCGACACGCCGCCCCCGCCGCCGCCGGCGCCGGAGCCTCCTCCTGCGGCCCCGACGCCTCCTCCCGCGCCGTACGCGCCGCCGACGCCGCCCGAGCCGATGCGGGGCGCGCCGCCCCCCGCGCCCGCCGCCGTCGCCGATCCGCCGAGCGCGCCTGGCCCCGATTCGAACCCGTCCCCGCCCGAAGAGAACCAGTAGGGCCCGCGCCTCATTTGCGGCGGCCACGCGCGAGCGCGAGGCCTTCCGCAACCATCGCGCCCCCGCGCCGAGAAACGGCGCATGTCCACTCCATCCAGCGGCGTCGCCTCGCGCGACGCGTCTCTCGGCGCCTCACTCAATCGAGCCACCGCGTCCGCCTTCGCGGCGATCCTCGGGGACGATCCTCACCTGCGCGCCGTGCTCGCGCGCGCCGCGCTCGTCGCGCGTACGTCGGTGCCCGTGCTCGTCACGGGCGAGAGCGGCACGGGGAAGGAGCTGCTCGCGCGTGCCCTGCACGACCTCGGCCCCACGCCCTCGGGTCCGTTCGTCGCCGTGAATTGCGGCGCGCTCCCGCGCGAGCTCGCCGAGAGCGAGCTCTTCGGACACGAGCGTGGCGCGTTCACGGGCGCGGGGACGCGCCGCGCGGGCCTCTTCGAGGAGGCGTCGGGCGGCACGCTCGTGCTCGACGAGATCGGTGAGCTGCCGCTCGACCTGCAACCGAAGTTATTGCGCGCGCTCGAGACGGGCCGCGTCCGCCGCGTCGGCGGCACGGGAGAATTTGCCGTGCGCGTGCGTGTCGTCGCGATGACGCTGCGCGATCTCGCGGGCGAGTCCGCGCGGCGAACGTTTCGCGAGGACCTCTTCTATCGGCTCGCGGGCTTTCACCTGGCGTTGCCCACGCTGCGCGCGCGGCGCGACGACATCCCGCTGCTCGCGGCGACGTTTCTGCGCGAGATCGAGCTCGAGGTCGGGCCCCGCCGCTTCGAATCGTCGGCCATCGAGGCGCTGCGCCGGGCCGCTTGGCCCGGCAACGTCCGCGAGCTTCGCAACGTCGTGCGCCGCGCGGCGATCTTGTCCGAGGAATGCATCACGGAGGCGGACCTCGAGCTGCCCCAACTCGATCGCGTCGCACTCGAGCTGTCGCGCAGTCAGTCGTCCAATCCGTCGTCTGGTCCTTTGCTCGACCGTTCGACGTTCGCGCCCTTTCGGTTGGGCGAAGAGGCATCTCCCGCGCCGTCGCCTGGCCCCGAGTCGCGCGTCGTCATGGGGGACACCTTGCGGCTCGACGGGCTCAGCTTCGACGAGATCGAGCGCCAGGTCCTCGGCTGGGCGCTGCGCCGAAGCGCGGGCAGCCGACGTCGCGCCGCGCGCGCCCTGTCGATGGCGCGCAGCACCTTCTGCGACAAGGTGAAACGCTACGGGCTGGGGGGCGCGCTCGCGCCGCTACGGGCCGAGCCCTAGCCACTCGGAGCCGCTCTCGCCGATCTCTTTCTTCCAGATGGGCGCGCGCTCCTTGAGGCGATCGATGGCGGCGCGGCACGCGGCGAAGGCCTCGGCCCGATGAGGCGCCGCCGCCGCGATGACGACGGCCGTCTCACCGACGACGAGCGCGCCCGTCCGGTGGTGAATCGCGACGCATGTCCCCGGAAGCTCCGCCTCGATCTCCGCCGCGATCGCCGCGAGCACCTCGAGCGCCATGGCGTCGTAGGCCTCGTATTCGAGGCGCACGACGTCGGCGAGGCGATGTCCCTGCCGCCTCACGACGCCCGCGAAGGTGACGACGCCGCCGCGGCCGGGTCCCGCGACGACGGCGACGACGTCGTCGGGCGTGAGCGGACGCGGGCCGATGGCCACCTTGGGCGTCCCGTCCGAGCCGCCCGCGACGGGCGGGATCAACGCGAGCTCGTCGCCATCGGCGAGTGCGTGCGCGTCGTTGACGAAGGCGCGGTTCACGGCGCCGCGCACGATTGGCAACAGCGCCGCGAGGGCGGGGTGACGCGTCGCAATCGCCGCGCGCGCCGCGCCGACGTCGACGCCGGTCGCGAGCTCGAGCTCCTCGCGCTCGCGGCCGACGCGCTCACGGAGGATCGCAAAGTACAAAACCGTGACGCGCATGAGACGCGAGCTTATCCGGGTTAGTCTCCGTTGCGATGCAGCTTCGTCCGGAGGCGTTGCGCTTCGTCCTCGCTCAGGGCCTTCCCGCGACGATCGAGGTCGTCGGCGCGAGCATGGAGCCGACGATCGCCCAGGGCGCCAAGGTCATGGTCGTCGCGTGGCCGGAGGGCACCGAGCGCGTCGGCGAGATCGTCCTCCTCGCGACGGAGGGAGGCGTGCTGCTGCTCCACCGGGTGATGCACCTCTTCGAGGAGGCGGGGCACGCCTACGTCGTTCATCAGGGCGACGCGTCCGCGTCCGAGTTCGCGATCGTTCCACGCGAAGCCGTGCTCGGCCGCATGCGGAGCTTCGCGGCGCCCGACGCTCGTCTGTCGCCGACGCCCGAGCGACTCGACGACGCCGCTCGCGCCCGCTTCGCGCGTCGACGAGCGGCCTGCCGGGTGCTCGTGGCGGCGCGTGGCGCGATGAGCATTTTTGGCCTCGCTGACCGGTCTTTCAGCAAGAATTTTGGGCGGCGTTTTCGCGCGCTCTCGCGCCGCGTTCTCGGCTGACCCCGGAAAGTTATCCACAGGTTGTCCACAGCTAAAGTCAAATAACCATCGATACGTACGGTTTTTTGCGTGTGCGCGTGGCTGTTGATAATGTTTCGCGGCTCGAACCGAGGGAGCATGCTCAGAGAGAGGCCACCTTGAAGCGTCACTCCCGAACGGAGACCTTCGTTCTCGCCCCCGCCACGTCCGAAATCTCGGAACCCCAACTCAGCCTGCCGTTCGCGGGCGATCGCCTCCCCGCGGCCCCCGCCGAGGGCGCGGTCGCATCAGCCTCCGCGCCGGCGTCGGACAGCCTTTCGAGGCGCGATTTTCGCCCCGAGCAGGCGCCGCGGGAGGCGCGCCTGCCGCGCTCACCCGAGCTCGATGCCGATCGGATCGCCGTCGCGCTCGGGCTCTACTTGCCACCCGGCAAGACGCTCGAGCTGGCGCTCACGAACAACCACTACAGCATGATCTCGGTGCGCCGTAAGCAGGACGGCTACCGGCTGCGCCTGCACCGCATGTTCTTGGGCGCCGAGCCGCGCGTCGTGCGGGCGCTCGCGCGCTACGTCGTGCACAACGACAAGCGGGCGTCCGCGCTCCTCGGTGACTACATCGAGGCGCATCAGCACGTCATCCGCGAGCAGGTGCTACGGCCACGCGCGTTCAAGGTGCGCACGGCGGGCCGCCACCACGACCTGAGCGCGATCTACGATCGCCTCAACGCCGAGCGGTTCGGCGGCACGCTCGACGCGCGCATCACGTGGGGGCCGAGCGCCGCCCCGGGGCGGTCGCGCCGTTCGATCAAGATGGGCAGCTTCGCGGTCGAGGATCGCCTCATCCGCATTCACCCGACGCTCGATCGCGCCGACGTGCCCGACTTCTTCGTCGCGTGGATCGTCTTCCACGAGATGCTGCACGGCAAGCACGAGATCACGCGCGACAACGGCCGTCGCCGCTTCCACACGCCCGAGTTCCTCGCCGAGGAAGCGACCTTCCCCGACTTCGATCGCGCCCGCGCTTGGGAGCGGGCGAACCTCGACCGGCTGCTGCGCTCTTGAGCTGACCGATTGCTGCGTTCTTGAGCTGACGACTACGGGAGGCCAGGGACGGTCATCTGCACGAACTTGGCGGCCGTGCCGCCGCCGACGACGATGAGGGTCTTGCCGTCAGGACCACCGAACGCCGAGTTCGTCCCCGCGTTGATGATCGCACCGGCGCAGTCGATCGCGAACCCATCGCCCCCCGGGCCGCCGTCGGGCGCCTTTGTCGTGATGGCTCCGGCGTCGTCGAGGTTCCAGACACCGCCGCCGACGACGTAGAGCTTCTTCTCGTCCGGAGACAGACCGATGCCGTTGGGCTGGCCGCCCGTCTTCGCGATCAAGCTGACGACCCCCGTGGGATCGATCCGAAGAATGGCGTGACCATAGCCGGCCGGCCGACCGCCGAGCTCGTAGTCGGGATTCGTGAAGTAGATGGAGCCGCTGCTGTGCGCGACGATGTCGTTCGGAGAGTCGAACTTCTGTCCCATGAACATGTCAGCGACGATGCGGGGCGCCTTCGTGGTGACGTCAAACTCGGTGACTGAGCGAGTCTTGTGGCAGGCACCGAGGAGGTTCCCGGTCGCGCTGACGGCCAAGCCGTTCGTTCCCACGTCGTGGGCCCAGACTTCGCACTTGCCGTCCATCGTCGCTTTGATGATGTCACCCCCAGCCATGCCGCCTGGGTTCGAATGGACGAAGTTCGAGAAGAAGAAGGCGTTTTGGCTGGCGATCCAGGTCGGGCCCTCGTTGTAGTCGTAGTTGTAAGTGAAGCCCACGCAAGCGTTCGTCGACGTTCCCATCTTCTGCGCTGGGTAGGGTCCCGCCGGACACGTGAACTGCTTGTGAGGTGCGCCCGCTCCCGCCGTGCCGGTCGAGCCCCCGGCGGCGCCGCCCGCGCCCGCGGTGCCGGTCGCGCCCGCGCTCGCGCCGCCCGTGCCCGCGTTGCCGGTCGCGCCCGCCGTGCCGGTCGTGCCCGCGGTGCCCGTCGTGCCCGC
>JBBQJG010000298.1:0-6938 GCA_038325725.1 Polyangia bacterium
CGACGTCGTCACGTTGACGGCGACCACGAGCGCCGGCGAGCCCTGCACGGGCACGAGCACGAGCCCCCCGGGCTTCACGGTCGTCTCGGGCGGCCAGGCCATGGTCAGCCTGACGCTCACCTGCGGCGCCCTCGTCGCGGACGGCGGCTCCGGCTCGGTTCGCGTCATCGCGAACGTCGTCGACAACTCGGACATCTGCCCCGTGCTCAACAGCTGGGAAGTTTCGCCGCTGCAGACGGGACCCACGGGCGTCATCAACGTCAGCTCTGCGTCCACCGACGGCGACGCGGCCGACGTCCTGACCTACAAGTGGACGGCCACGCCCGCTCTCGCGACGGATCCATTCACGAACAGCAACATCGCATCGACGGCGTTCAACTGCCCGGGCACGGGTAACTTCGACCTGACGATCACCGTCGACGACCACCACATGCCGGTCAGCTGCCCCGCGACGCGCACCATCAGCGTCTCGTGCGGTCAGTGCGGCAACGGCGTCGTCGACCCGGGCGAGACCTGCGACAGCGCGGCCGGCTTCCTGGATGGCTCTTGCAATCCGACGACCTGCCAGGCCATCGCCGTCGTCTGCGGCAACGGCATCGTTCAAGCTGGCGAGCAGTGCGACAGCACCGCGGCCTTCGCGAACAACACGTGCAACTCGACGACCTGCCAGAACATCGCCATTGCCTGCGGCAACGGCCTTGTCCAGCCGGGCGAAGAGTGCGAGCCCCCGGGCTCGGCGACCTGCGACTCGACCTGCCACGCGATCTCGGCCTGCCTCGTCTGCGAGAGCACGACGACGGTGACGCCGGCTTGCGGCGGCACGAAGGTCACGGCGGCCAGCCCGTTCGGCTGCGCTGGCCTCACGGGCGCGGCTCAGACGAACTGCGTCGCGCTGCACCTCTGCCTCGATCAGCACCCGAACTGCTCGAACAACGGTGTTGCTCCCGCGACCGACGACCCGACGGCCTGCTTCTGCGGCGCGTTGGCGCTCGGCAGCTGCTCGGGCGCCGCTGCGGCGACGATCACCGGTCAGTGCGCCGCGGCTTACTTCGCCGTCTACGGCGGCGTGACCGACGCGAACCGTGACTCGATCCTGTCGGACTTCTTCGCTCGCAACACGGCCACGGGTATGGCGAACAACCTGTACGCCTGCGACGTCGATCGCTCCTGCATCAGCCCCACGCTCTGCCACTAAGCGGAAGACACGGGGAACGGGTAGCGGGGGAGGGGTAGGGGGCTTCGGCCGGCGGGCCAATCAAATCACCGGCCAAGGGGCACATTCGAGAGATCGAATGTGCCCCTTCTTCTTTTCTCTTTTCGCTCGAGCCCAACGCTCATGATGACGAAGACGATCCTCGGCCTCGTGGCGCTCTGCCTCGGCGCGAAGCCCAAGCTCCAGAACCATTGTCCGACGATCACGGATTGGACTCTTGCGCCGCTGCAGACCTCGGCGGACGGCGGCGTGGTCGCCGTCGCCGTCACGGCCGACGATGCCGACGCGAACGACCACCTCAGATTCCTTTGGACCTCGGCGAGCGGTCACTTCACCGCGCCTCGAGCGGCGAAGACCGAGTATCGCTGCGGGCCGCCGGGGCCTCAGAGCCTGAGCATCGCGGTCACCGACGACGGCTCGACGCCTTGCGCGACAGCGAGATCTTTCGTCGTGACCTGCCTCAAGCGACGCACGGCCGCGCCCCGATGATCACGACTCGATCAGTGCTTGATGTCGACGGGCCCGAGGTCGTACGGGACGCTCGACCAACCGTCGCACAGCACGGCGGTGAGGCGCTGCGGGCCTGCGGGCCAGGTCTTGGAAGGAATGTCGACGGCGAAGCTGCCGGAGCTCCGCATCGCGAACACGGCGTCGGCGATCTTCACGAGACCGACGACCTCGTCGCCATCGGCATCGTCGACGAGCGCGCTGAAGCGCAGGCTCTCGTCGACGACCTTGGGGAGGCCTGACACCTGAATCGTCGGCGCGCGGTTGCCGGCCGGCGGCGGTCCCTTGATGGGCTGGCGGGCCCACCGCAACAACGTCTCGCGCTCCCAATCACGGAGCGTGGGCGCGGGCGCGGGCGGCATTCGGGGGCGGCTGCCATCGTTCGGCGCCGTCACGTCGATGAGGATCGACGTCGCGGAGCCCGCGGCGAGGATGCCGCCGGGCAGCGCGCGCGCCGCTTCGCCGCACGCCTCCGCCGTCATCTCGTAGAAGTCGAGGCGGGTGCCGAACCCGGTCGTGGACGCGGTGGCGCCGTGACAATGCGAGCACTCGCCGTTGATGATGGGTTGCACGTCGGCCCACGTCGGGTGCTCGGGTACCGCTGGCTCGCCTCCGCAGCCGAGCGACAAGAGCAAGCCTCCGCCCAGGCTCTTGATCCACCTCGTCGTCATCCGCCCACGTCCGCGCCGTCGGGGGCGAGATCGCCCGAGGAGCCGTCGCCGTCGCTGTTGCCGTCGCTGTTGCCGTCGGCGCCCGTGCCGGCATCGATTGCGGGCCCGTCGGTGTCCGTCCCGCCGTCGGATGGGACGGCGACGGCGCCGCCAGCGTCGGGAAGCTGACGCGCGTCTTTGCTGGCCCCGTCGAGGATCCACTGCTCGACGAGGCGGATGTCGGCCTCGTTGAGCGGGCGATCGGGCGGCATGCGCTCGGCGCCGCGCGCGCGCAACACGTTCACGAGGCGAGACTCCCCCGGAACGTACGGTGTCACGAGGGGACGAAGATATTCGTCGCACACGGGCGCGCCCGTCTTCGCGGTCCCGCAATGCAGCGTCTGCTTGTCAGCGGTCGTCGGATTCGAGACCCACGTCCAAAGACCCGTGAGGCTCTTGTAGCCGCGATCGGCGTCGGAGAAATCCAGACCGGCGGCCGCGGTTGCCCGGCTGTGACAGCTCGCCGTGGCGCAGTTCGGCTCCATGATGACCGGCGCGATGTAGCTCCATTGCGCCGGCCGAGAGTCGCCGCTGCAACCTCCGAGGCCTCCGGTCGCGAAGACGGCCAGCGCGACGGCCGTCGCGGTCGTGCGTGCTACGGACACTGCGACAGGCAGCTGTTGTCCACGTCGCACGCGTAGAGGTTGTTCGCCATCCCCGTGGCCGTGTTGCGAGCGAAGAAGTCGGAGAGGATGTTGTCGCGGTTCGCGTTGGTGACGCCGCCGTAGACGTCGAAGTATGCCGCCGCGCACTGACCCGCGATGGTCGCCGCCGCCGCGCCCGAGCACGCGCCGAGGCTCAACGTTCCGCAGAAGCAATTCGTCGGGTCGTCGATGGCAGGCGCGCCCGAGCACGTCGGATGCGTCTGCAGGCAGATGAGCAGCGTCCTGCACTTGACCTGATCGGCGGCGCTCGCGAGGCCATCGCACCCGACGGGGCTCGACATGCCGACCTTGGTTCCTCCGCAGACCGCCGGCGTCACGCCGTGGGCCGTGCTGCCCGCGACCTCGCACGCCGAGCAGGTCGACGCGGCGCCGACCGTCGTGCACGTCGTCGTGCAGGTGACGCTGCCCGTGGGGCCGTCGTCGCACTGTTCACCCGGCTGCACGAGGTGGTTCCCGCACACCGTGGGGATCGTCTGGCAGGTCGTCTGGTCGCACGTGTGGTTCGCGAAGGCGGCGGCCGAGTCACACTGCTCGCCGCTCTCGACGGCGCTGTTTCCACAGTGAGCCGTCGCGCCGACGTCGGGCGTCGCTCCGGCGTCCGCCGGGCCGTTCGCGGCGTCGACCTCGGTCACGCCGATGCCGATCGTCACGGTTCCCGGCAGCGTGGGCTCTCCCGCGACGTCGAATTGGAAGACGACCTTTTGATCCTGCGACGAGACGATCGAGAACGAGAGCGTCTTCGTCGAGATCAGCGTCGCGTCGACCTCCGCGGGCGCACCCGTCGTGGGAATCCGCCACATCTTCCAGCCGTCGGCGAGCGCGATCTGGTACGCGCCCGGGATGAGCGGCGACGTGATCTGCGTCTGCGGATCCGTGGGATCGACCGGGCTCGTGAGCGTCTTGCTCTCAGGCCCCGTGATCGCGAACGACGCCGAGCGTAGGCGATAGTTCGCGCCCGAGGCGCCCATGGTGGTCAACGAGAAGCTCACCGAGCCGAGCGGTTGATTGTCGGCAGGCTTGTGAGGGCTGCAACCAACGGTTCCAACGACCGTCACAAACGACAACAACGCCAGGGCTGATCTCTTCGTCATTTCACATCCTCGATTCGAACATGCTCTACAGCCGCGTCAGGTCGACGGGTGCGACGATTCCGCAACAAATCTCTCGTTCATGCGGGCGAACGGTTGACCGTTCGCTGCCGATCCGCCGCGAGCAGGCGGATCGCAAAGAACACGACCGTCATGGCCAAAACGGCGAGGCCGATGATGATTCCGATCCGTTGCAAGGGGAGGCGGTCCATCGCCTCCGTCGTCTCGAGCATGTGGAGGACCGTGTCCGGACCCATTCCTGCCCGCCGGCCGCGCTCGACGAGGATGAGCGCCGCGGGCTTGTCGTTGTGACGAACCGCGAGCCCCCACTTGATGGAGATGATGGCCGGATCGTTCGCGGGGATGCTGCTCACGGCCGCGGCGCACGCGTCGAGCGCGACGGAGTCGTCGAAGCGCAGCGCCACCTTGCAGCGAAGGACGACCGGCAGAGTCCCGGCGCTCGTGGCCTTCTCGACGTGGGCGATCACCGCCTCGAGCTCCTTCGGCTCGAGCTCCGGCAGAGGCTTCGGGTTCTTGAGGACGACGTCGACGAAATGAACGTAGTCGCTGACGACGACGCCCTCGCGCTGAAGCAGCTCGCGACAGGCGCGAATGGCGTTCGGGATGTCACCGACGGCCTCGAGGGCCTCGCACTCTTTTCGCGGTCCGTACGGGGTCGGCGCCGCCACGGACAGCGCGTGGTAGTAGCGAGCCGCTCGCGCGTTGTCGCCCGTCTTGTGGGCGTCGTCGGCGCGCACCGAGAGGTCCTGCAGCAGATAGCCGAGCTGGAGCGGATCCTTGCTCTTCGCGAACAGCGCCTGAACGGCGAGCTCCGGATGGGCGTCGTCGATCTTGAAGGGGCTGAGCTGACTCTCTTTGTCCTTGATCGTCGGCATGTCGAGCGGCGCGGCGAGCGCCGGCGCCGCGGCCAAGAGCGCGACGATCACGATCGCCGGCGCGAGCGACGTGCGCACGCGAACCGCGCGGCGCCGGTGGGCGACGGCGTGCACCGCCGTCCCGAGGAGCCCGAGGACGACGAGGAGGCGCAGCAACCAGGCCGAGGCGGGCGCGCGCCCGACCGGCGCGTTCAGCGCGGCCCTGACAGAGGGCTCGCTCGCGAAGCGCTGCAGATCGCTCTCGCTCGTCGCGAGCAGATCCGCGCGCCGCAGGCGGAGCGCGATGTCGTGACGAATCAGATATCCCCAAGGCTTGTCGGGCGCCTGCTTCAAAGACGCGTCCGCGAGCAGCGCCGCGATCGCGAGCGTGTCGAGATCGGGCTTCGCCTTCTCTGACAGCAACGCGGCGGCTTTGTTCCTCATGTCGCGCGCGCCCTGGGTCATCAAGAAGGCCCGGTGGCAAACCGCGCCGACCGCCGGCGTGATGACTCCGGTGCCGGCGACGGCGAGGCCGAGCTCGCACGCGCCGCGCGCGGCGGCGGCGTCCTGCGGCCAACCGCGTGAAGCGCGATCGTAAAGCGCGCCCGCGTCGGCGAGCCGTCCTTCTTGCTGGGCGCGATCGGCATCCCGCAACAACGTCGGCAGATCGTCAGCCGCTTGCGCGTTTGCTCCGCTCAACAAGATGCTGAGCAGCGACAACGCCGCGGAGGTTGCGCAGAGAAGATACGTTCGCTCGGGGGGGCGCATGGCCGGCGTACTTTATTCGGCTGCCCCAAGTCGTTTGTGACGATTGGGTCAACGGTCCGCGCGCTCTGGAAACAGTTTCGACAAGCGCCCCCGTTTCCGAAAACCGGAGACTTGGCACCGGATCCTGCGTGCTACAAGCCGACCGGCTCACTGCCGCAACCGAATCGGAGTGACGTCATGAGGCAGGGAGACGTGAGGCAGGTAGAAAACACCGCAGGCCGGTTGGCTGCCCTTTGTTTGCTGTGGGTAGCCGCTCAAGCGGTTGCTGGGTGCGGCTCCGAGATGCGCAAGGCGTCGCCCAAAGACGACACGGGCGCGCCGGGGACTCTCCTCGATGGAGGCGCTGGTGGTGCCAAGGCCAGCGACGGTGGCGCGGGCGTCGGCGGCGCTGATGCGGCGCGCGACAGCGCCACCCTCACGGACGCACCTGCGTCGGACACTCCGGTCTCGTCGACCGGTGGGGCATCGGGTTCCAATGTGGCGGGTGGCTCGGGCGGCGGCGCCGCGGGGGTCGGAGGCGCGGGCGGCGCTCCGGTCGATGCTTGCAAGGCGTGCGAACGCTCGTTCTGTAAGATCGCGCAACCGACCGCCTCGAAGCTGGGGGCCTACCAGGCCTTCGCGATGTGTTTTTCCTCGCAGCCCTGGGGGGGAAGCGCCGCCGCCTGTGAAAACGGCATCGACGCAACGAGCATCTCCGCGACCGGGGGACCCGCCAAGGGCACCCCGAAGGCGGACCTTTGTCAGGCCGTTCTGAAATGTGCGCGCGCGGCTCCTTCGAAGTGCGCCGCGAACGATTTCGATTCCTGTTACTGCGGCACCGTCGACACCTTGAACTGCTTTAGCGGGGGCCAGGACAAACCAAACGGCGATTGCGTGACGGCCATAGAAGACGCTGCCGAGACGGATGATCCGGTGACGATGGGGGACCGGTTGCCAAGTGCCTGCACGGCCGCTGGCTCCGCCGCGACGATCATCCAACTCTGCGACAATTTTTGCTGCCGAAAGGAATGTCTCGGGGCGACGGATGCGGGGCCGGGCAGCACGGAATGGTGTTTGGCGCCTGGTTCTGCGGGCGGGGGAGGCGGGGGTGCGGTCGGCAGCAGCGCTGGTAC
>JBBQJG010000299.1:0-6917 GCA_038325725.1 Polyangia bacterium
CTCGGCATGCAGATCCCCGAGGAGTACGGCGGCGCGGGCATGAAGTTCCACGACTACGTCATCGCGCTCGAGGAGGTTGCCCGCGCCGACGCGTCGGTGGGCCTCACGATGGCGTCGCACAACTCGCTGTGCACGGGGCACCTCTACCTCGCGGGCAACGAGGCTCAGCGCAGGAAGTACCTGCCGCGCCTCGCCTCGGGCCACGCGCTCGGCGGGTGGGGCCTCACCGAGCCGGGCTCGGGCTCGGACGCGGGCGCGGCCCGCACGCGCGCCGTGCCGAAGGGCAGCGACCGCTGGATCATCAACGGCACGAAGACCTTCATCACGCAGGGCTCGGTCGGTTCGATCTACGTCGTGCTCGCGTCGACGAGCCCCGAGAAGAAGGCCAAGGGCCTCACGGCGTTCATCGTCGAGCGCGGCACGCCGGGCTTCCGCACGGGCAAGCGCATCGAGAAGATGGGCCTTCACGCGTCGGACACGACGGAGCTCGTGTTCGAGGACGTCGAAATTCCCGACGAGCAGCGCCTCGGCGAAATTGATCAAGGCTTCTTCGACACGCTCAAGATCCTCGACAAGGGACGCATCGGCATCGGGTCATGGGCCGTCGGCATCGGCCGCGCGGCGCTCGAGGCGTCGAAGAAGTACGCCAAGGACCGCGTGCAGTTCGACAAGCCCATCGCTCAGTTTCAGGCCATCCAGCACATGCTCGCCGACATGGCGACCGAGCTCGACGCCGCGCGCCTGCTCGTGTGGAAGGCGGCGACGATGCAGGATCAGAAGCTGAAGACGACGCGGGAATCGGCCGTCGCGAAGTACTACGCCGCGCGCGCGAGCATGCGCGCCTGCAACTCCGCCGTGCAGATCCACGGCGGCTACGGCTACACGCGCGAGTTCGACGTAGAGCGATACCTGCGGGACGCCAAGCTCGCCGAGATCGGCGAGGGCACGAACGAGGTTCAGAAGATGGTCATCGCGCGCGAGATCCTGAAGACGGCGGCCGGGGGGTGAGCGCGGACGCCCGCGCCGCGCTCGTTCGCGCCGGCGACCTGCGCGCGGCGGCTCGCCTCATGCGCGACCTCGACGACGGCGACGCCGCGGCCCGCGCGACGCTCGCGGCGTTGTACCCGCACACGGGCGGCGCGTTCGTCGTCGGCATCACCGGCCACCCGGGCGTCGGGAAGTCGACGCTCGTCGACGCGCTCGTCACGCACCACCGCGCGGCGGGCGAGAAGGTCGGCGTCGTCGCCGTCGATCCCTCGAGCCCCTTTTCGGGAGGGGCGCTGCTGGGCGATCGCGTCCGCATGCAGCGCCACGCGACGGACGATGGCGTCTTCATCCGCTCGCTCGCGACGCGCGGCGCGCTCGGCGGGCTGTCGCGCTCGACGACGGCAGCCGTCTCCGTGCTCGACGCGGCCGGCTTTCCCGTGATCTTCCTCGAGACCGTCGGGGTCGGGCAGGCCGAGATCGACGTCGCGAGCGCGGCCGACGCCGTCGTCGTCGTGACGGCGCCCGGGCTCGGCGATGGCGTGCAGGCGCTCAAGGCGGGCCTGCTCGAGATCGCCGACGTCCTCGTCGTCAACAAGGCCGATCGCGACGGCGCGGACCACACGCTCAAGGATCTGCAGACGATGTTGCAGATCGCCGAGCGTCCCCCGTGGCCGGGCGACGAGGCGCGTTCGCTGCCAGCTCTCGTCCGGGCCGTCGCGGCCCGGGGCGAGGGCACGGTCGAGATCGTGGCGGCGCTCGCGGCGGCCCGAGCGGCTTCGCCAGAGGCGCGCGCGCGACGTCGTCGCCGTCAGGCGGTCTCGCAGGTCCTCGCGCTCGTTGGCGAGATCACGGCGGACGCGGCGCGGGCCGCCATCGGAGATGACGAAACTCCAGGCCCGCTCGCGTCGATGCTCGACGCCGTCGCCCGCCGCGCGCTCGATCCCTGGTCGGCGGCCGAAAGACTCTTCCGCGCCGTCGAGCCCGCTCGCGGCAAGTCACAGAGCGAAAGCAGATCGCGGGACGAATGAGCGGTAGAATGGCCGCCATGAAACGAGCGACTTTGTCCCGTGTCCTGACCGTAGTGGCCGTCGCAACCCTGGGCGCCCTCGGCTGCGGCCTCATCAGCTCGGACATCACGAAGGTGAGCTTCGACATGCCGAAGAAGACGTACACCTTCGACAGCGCGTCGTTCGGCGTTCCGGCCGGCAACAGCGCCGCGATCCCGTGTGGCGCCGCGCCGCTCGTCACGGACTGCTGCAACCCCTTGGGCGTGAGCGCCGGCTGCAACGCGCAGCGCACGGTCATGTGCGAGTCGGCCGTCTGCACGCTTCACCAGGTCGTTTCGATTCCCCAGAAGGTCGACTTCAAGATGGAGGTCCCGGCGCTCGCGAGCGTGAGCGACCAGCACCTCGCGAACATGTCGTTCGAGTCCCTCAACTACATGGTCGTGAGCAACACGCTCAACGTCCCCGTGCCGCCGTTGCAGCTGTACCTCGCGCCAGAGACCGTGACGATGCTGCCCAGCGACGAAGCGGTGCTGTTCGGGACAGTCGATATGATCCCCGCGGGGCAGACCCCGTCCGGTTCGATCCACAAGACCGACGACGCCGACGCGACGTTTGCGCGGTTCGGCTCGACGCTCGGCACGCCCTTCAACATCCTCATCGGGACGACGATCGTCGTGCCTTCCGGCTCGCCCACGCCGACGGGCCGCGTCCAGGTCGCCGTCACGGGGACGTTCGCCGCCAAGCTCGCGCTCTAGAATCGCCCGCGCTCTAGAATCTGCCCACGCGCCGCTGATATAACGGGCGCGTGCCGCCGGCCGTAGATTACGACGTCATCGTCTCGGGCGCGGGGCCCGCCGGTGTCGCGGCCGCCGTCGCGCTCGTGCGCGCCGACGCGGGCCTCGCCGGCCGCGTCGTGTGCCTCGACAAGGCACGCTTCCCGCGGGAAAAGCCCTGCGGCGGTGGGCTCACGGGTCACGCGCGCGCGGCGCTCGCGGCGCTGGGGCTCGAGGTGCGCGTGCCGCATGTGCCTTGCCGCGAGGGCCGCATCGTCTACCGCGCCCACGCGCGCGACGTCCGCCTCGAGCGTCCCGTGGACGTCGTCCGCCGCCGCGACTTCGACGCCGATCTCGTCGCGCAGGCACGCGCCCAAGGCGTCGAGATCGTCGAGGGCGAAGGCCTCGCCGCGTTCGCCGTCGAGGACGGTGCCGTGAGCGTGACGACGACGAGCGGGCGTGCGCTGCGTTCGCGCGTGCTCGTGGGCGCCGACGGCGCCGGCAGCCGCGTGCGCCGCGCCCTCGCGCGCGACGGCCGTCCGCCGCTGCGCCTGTTCCAGGCCGAGGTGCCGGCGCCTTCCGGGTTCGAGCTGGGCGCGCGCATGGTCTACGACTTTTCGCCCATGGACGACGGGCTGCGCGGTTATGTCTGGCTGTTCCCCGTCGCGGGCGGCTTCTTGAACGTGGGCGCGATGCACACCCCGTCGCGGAGCCTTTCGGGTGCCGCGATCGAGGCTGTGCTGAGGCGCGCGCTCGCGCGCCACGGCGTCGCGCTGCCCGACGGCGCGCGCGGGTGGCCCGCGTGGCGCTACCGACGGGGCACGCGCATCACCTCGCCACACGTGCTGTGCGTCGGCGACGCGGCCGGCATCGACGCGCTCACGGGCGAGGGCATCGCCGTCGGCCTCGAGCAGGGCCCGATCGCGGCGCGCGCCATCACGGCGGCGCTCGCGTCGGGCGACTTTTCGTTCGCCAGCTACGCGCGCGACGTGCGCCGCGCCGTCGTGGGACGCGAGCTCGCGCTCGACGGCCGCCTCGCGTCCCTGTTGTATGCGCCGCGCGCGTTTCCGCTGTGGTTGTCGCTCATCATCTTCGACGAACGCATGCAGCAGCTGTACGCCGCCCGCGTCTCGGGCTCCGCGGTGCTCGCCGATCGCAAGCGGGAGCTCCTCGCGGCGCTTGGCCGTCACGCGCTCTTCGCGCGTCGCCGCATGCGCGCGCTCGCCGCCTCGGCGGCCTGAGCGTTAGACCGACGCCCGCGGCGAGCTCGGCGCCCCGTTAGACGCGCCTTCGTCCTGCTCGGCCTTGTCGGTCGGCTTCGTCGAGCCCGAGCCGTTGCTGCCGTGCGCACCGGGCTGGCCGGCGTCGTTGACGCGCTCCTTGAGCTCCTTGCCCACCTTGAAGAAGGGCAGGCGCTTCGGACGCACGGCCACGGCCGAGCCCGTTCGTGGGTTCCGACCCTCGTACGCGCGGTACTCACGGATCTCGAAGCTGCCGAAGCCTCGGATCTCGATGCGCTCTCCGCGGCGCAGCGACGCCTCCATCGAGTCGAAGATGATGTTGACGAGCAGCTCGGCGCGGCCCTTCGGCATCTTCTGCGACTCGCACAATGCATCGACGAGATCCGACTTGGTCATTGTGGCTTCATCCCCCCGTGACCGCCCGAAAACGCGAGGAATAACGGTAACCTCACGACCGGGGCGGGTGCAACCCCAAACGCCCAGGCCCGTAGCAGTGGGGTAACCACCGACGCGCGGCCTCAAATCTAACGGTTAGGCCGGGCGGTATTCCCCGAACACGGCGCGCAGGGTGTCGGCCACCTCGCCCAGCGTCGCGCGCGCTTTCACGGCGCGCAGGATGTACGGCAGGAGGTTCTCGCGCGTGCGCGCCGCCGTGCCGAGGGCGCGCGTCGCCTCCCGGGCCGCTTGGTCGTCGCGGGCCGCGCGCGTCGCCGCGATGCGCGCGACCTGCGTGGCCTCGAGCGACGGATCGAGCCGGTGGAGGGCGCCTCCCGCCGCCTCGTTTCCCTCGGTGAAGCGGTTGACGCCCACGATGACGCGGGCGCCGGTCTCGACGGCGCGCTGGTGCTCGAAGGCCCGCTTGCCGATCTCGGCCTGCGGCCAGCCGGCCTCGATGGCGGCGACCATGCCACCGCGGGCGTCGATCTCCGCGATGAGCGCCGCGGCGCGCGCCTCGAGGTCGGACGTGAGCGCCTCGACGGCGTACGACCCCCCGAACGGATCGACGACGTCGGCGACGCCGGCTTCGGACGCGAGGATCTGCTGCGTGCGCAGGGCGACGCGCGCCGACTCTTCCGTGGGCAGCGCGAGCGCTTCGTCGTAGCCGTTCGTGTGGATCGACTGCGCGCCGCCGAGGATCGCGGCGAGCGCCTCTACGGTCGTGCGCACGACGTTGTTGAGCGGCTGCTGCGCCGTGAGCGTCGAGCCGGCCGTCTGCGCGTGGAAGCGCAGCATGAGTGACTTCGGATCCTTGGCGCCGAAGCGCTCGCGCATGATGCGCGCCCACAGGCGGCGCGCCGCGCGGAACTTCGCGACCTCCTCGAGCAGGTGCGAGTGCGCGTTGAAGAAGAACGACAACCGCGGCGCGAAGGCGTCGACCTCGAGGCCGGCGGCGCGCGCCGTCTCGACGTAGGCGATGCCATCGGCGAGGGTGAAAGCGACCTCCTGGACGGCGTCGCTGCCGGCCTCGCGGATGTGGTAGCCGCTGATCGAGATGGTGTTCCAGCGTGGGACCTCGTCGCGGCAGAACGCGAAGGTGTCGGCGACGAGGCGCATCGACGGCGCGGGCGGATAGATGTACGTGCCGCGCGCGATGTACTCCTTGAGGATGTCGTTCTGGATCGTGCCCGCCAGGGCGGCGCGCGGCAGGCCGCGCTCGTCGGCGACGGCGACGTAGAGGCAGAGCAGCGTCGCCGCCGTCGCGTTGATCGTCATCGACGTCGAGAGCCGGTCGAGCGGCAGGCCGTCGAGCAAGATGTGCATGTCGTCGAGCGACGAGATCGCGACGCCCGAGCGCCCGACCTCGCCGCGCGCGAGCGGGTGATCGCTGTCGCGGCCCATCTGCGTCGGCAGATCGAAGGCGACGGAGAGGCCCGTCTGGCCCGACGCGAGGAGGAACTTGTAGCGCTCGTTCGATTCGGCCGCCGTGCCGAAACCGGCGTACTGGCGCATCGTCCAGGGGCGCCCGCGGTGCATCGTCGGGTGAATGCCGCGCGTGTAGGGGAACTCGCCGGGCCGTTCGAGGGCTTCGGCCGGCGGCGCGTCGTAGACGACCTCGAGCGGAATGCCCGCCGAGGTCGCGCGGGGGGAGGGTGGGTCGCTCGGCTTCGTGTTGACCTTCGGGTCGGCCTTGGGGTCGGCCATCAGCCGAACGTCATCTCTGGGACGGTGCCGTCGTGGATGAGGGTCGGCTCCGTCTTCGCTTGGATCTCCTCGATGCTGATGCCGGGCGCGCGCTCGACGAGCGCGAGGCCCTTCGGCGTCACGTCGAGCACGGCGAGGTCGGTGATGATCCGATGCACGCAGGCGAGCGCCGTGAGCGGCAGCGAACACTTCTTGAGGATCTTGATCTCATCTGGGCCACCGCCTTTCGGTTTGGCGACGTGGTCCATCATGATGATCACGCGCTTGGCGGCTGCGACGAGATCCATGGCGCCGCCCATGCCCTTGACCATCTTGCCGGGGATCATCCAGTTCGCCAGGTCACCAGCCTCGCCGACCTGCATGGCGCCGAGGATCGCGCAGTCGATGTGGCCGCCGCGGATCATCGCGAAGGACTCCGCCGACGAGAAGTAGGCGCTGCCGGCCAGCTCCGTGACCGTCTGCTTGCCTGCATTGATGAGGTCGGGGTCCTCGTCGCCCTCGAGGGGGAACGGGCCGATGCCGAGCATGCCGTTCTCCGACTGCAGGACGATGTTCGTGCCCGCGGGGACGAAGTTCGCGACGAGCGTCGGCATGCCGATGCCGAGGTTGACGTACATGCCGTCGCGCAGCTCACGGGCCGCGCGCTGGGCGATCTGGTCGCGCGTGAGGGCGGGCATCAGGCGCTCTCTTTCTGAGCGGCGCGCTTGCGCACGGTCCGCTGTTCAATCGCTTTTTCGAACGACGCGCCCTTGATGATCCGCTGAACG
>JBBQJG010000300.1:0-6893 GCA_038325725.1 Polyangia bacterium
GTGCTGCCCGTCATCCCCGTCGTCGGGACGGCCGACAAGAGCTTGCTGTCCAAGTACGTGCGCGAGGTCGCGTGGGCGCCCGACATGTTCCCGCCGGGCCTGTCGCCCAAGCCCGAGCGCGACACGTACTGGGTCGGCAAGTCGCTCGGCCGCGTCGCGACCGTCATGCAGCTCGCCGACGCGATCGGCGACAAGGAAGATCGCGACGTCATGCTGCGCTCGCTCGAGAACGAGCTGCAAGATTGGTTCGACGGCACGGCGCCCAAGCTCTTCTATTACGACAAGACGTGGGCGACGATCGTGGGCTCGCCCGCGAGCTACGATTCGGACGCCGCGCTCAACGACCACCACTTCCACTACGGCTACTTCGTCCAGGCCGCGGCCGCGATCGCGCGCTACGACGCCGCGTGGGCCAAGCGCTGGGGCCCCTTCGTCGAGCTCATCGCCAAGGACGCCGCCAACACGAAGCGCGAGGATCCGCGGTTCCCGTTCCTCCGCTACATGGATCCGTACGCGGGCCACGGCTGGGCGAACGGGCCGGCCCAATACCACGACGGCAACAACGAAGAGTCGTCGTCCGAAGACATGAACTTTTCGACGGGCCTTATCCTGTGGGGCGCCGCGACGGGGAACAAGGAGCTGCGCGACGCCGGCATCTTCCTGTACGCGAACACGCTCGAGGCCATCGAGCAGTACTGGTTCGACGTCGACAAGCAGGTGTTCCCCAAGGACTTCGACGCCCCCTGCGTCGCCATGGTCTGGAGCGACGGCGGCCGGTACGACACGTGGTGGGATCCCAACCCCATCATGATCCACGGCATCAACTACCTGCCGTTTCATGGTGGGTCGCTGTACCTCGGCCGGCACCCGGAGCTCGTCAAGCGCGAGTACGACGCGCTCATGGAGAAGACGCGCGGCAAGGTCTTCACGTGGCGCGACTACGTCGTCATGTACCAGGCGCTCACCGACGGTCCGCGCGCGGCCAAGGCGCTCGACGAGGACACCTACCTCGAGCCCGAGTTCGGCAACTCGCGCGCGCTCACGCACGCGTGGGTCCGCGCGCTCGCGGACATGGGACGCGTCGACGCGTCCGTCACGGCGGACATCCCGACGTACGCCGTGTTCAAGAAGAAGGACAAACGTTCGTACGTCGCCTACAACCCGGGCCACGAGCCCGTGACGGTCACCTTCTCCGACGGCTTCTCGATGAAGGTCCCCGCCAAGGGCCTCGCCGAGAAGAAGGCCGCCGGCGGCCCCGCTGACGCCGACAAGTAACTAGATCGCGACGCAGGCGTCGAGCAACGGCGAGCCGATGAGCGCGCCGTGGCCCGTGCAGCGGAGCGACACGACCTGGCCGCGCACGGGCGCCATCGTGGGCGCGTAGTCGCGGGTGACGACGACGGCGCGCACCGTTTCAAAAGACTCTCCGGCGACGAGGCGGAGCACGATGGCGCCGGCGAACTCGCGGCGCACATCGGCGACGGCGCCCGTCACCGAGACCAACTTGTTCTTGAAGCGCGCGTCGGCGCGAGACGCGTCGAGGTTGTAGAGGCCCCAAAGATCTCTCGCCGAGATCACCTCGCCCGAGGTCGCGACGCGAGGGATGACCGCGACGGCGGAGGGCGCGGGGTCAGCCGCGACGACGTCGCGCGCGCGCAGGAACGGCAACTTCTGTTGAACCGTCGCGACTCCGAACAGAGCGATGAGAAACACGCCCGCGAGCAGCAGCAGCGTCGTCCGCGGGTTCATGCGCTGCTTCTTGCCGCAGCGACGACACACGAGCGCCCGCGAAGAGACGACCTTGCCGCAGCGGGCACAGCGGCGGTGGCTGCCTTTGGAGGTCGCCCTGACGACCGAGGGAAGAGCCAGAGCGTCCATTGACCAACCGCATCGGCGGGTCGCGCCGGAATCTTGACGCGGAAAAATCGGCGGCCTGATTCCGCACGGCACGTCGCGTAACCCCGCGCCCCTCGCGGCGTACAATCGCCGCGAACATGCCAACCTCCCGAGCCTCGCGGACCTCAGACGAAAACGCCGGCACGGGTCCCGACACCGCGACGGCGGAGCAGCAACGCCTCGACGCCGACGCGCGCCGCGAACGCAACTGGAAGCGCTTCGGGCCCTACCTGTCGGAGCGGCAGTGGGGCACCGTGCGCGAGGACTACTCGGCCGACGGCACGAGCTGGGACTACTTGCCTCACGATCACGCCCGCAGCCGCGCCTACCGCTGGGGCGAGGACGGCCTGCTCGGCTTTTGCGACCGCGAGGCGCGCCTGTGCTTCGCGCCCGCGCTGTGGAACGGCGCCGACCCGATCTTGAAAGAGCGCCTCTTCGGTCTCAACGGCAAAGAGGGCAACCACGGAGAGGACGTCAAAGAGGAGTACTTCTACCTGGACGCGACGCCGACGCATTCCTACTGCAAAGCGCTCTACAAGTACCCGCAGGCGGCCTTCCCGTACGATGATCTCGTCAAAGAGAACGCGCGTCGCGGAAAGCTGGACCGCGAGTACGAGCTGTCCGACGCGGGCGCGTTCCGCGACAACAAGTACTTCGATGTCCTCGTCGAGTACGGCAAAGAGTCGCCCGACGACCTGCTCGTCGCGATCACCATCTCGAACCGCGGGCCCGAGACGGCGCCGATCGTCGTGCTGCCGACGCTGTGGTTCCGCAACACGTGGTCGTGGGGCCGCACGGGGGAGGGCTACTGGGAGCGCCCCGAGCTGGTCGCCCAGAGCGCGACCGAGATCATCGCGGAGCACGCGACGCTGGGCCGTTACCGCCTCTCGATCGCGCCCGCGCCAGACGGCACGCTGCCCGAGCTGCTGTTCACCGAGAACGAGACGAACGCCGAGCGGCTCTTCAAAACGCCGAGCCGCACCGCGTACGTCAAGGACGCCTTCCACGACGCGATCGTCGACGGCAAGACCGAGCGCGTGAACCCCGAGCGGCGCGGGACGAAGGCGGCCGCGGCCTTTCGATTGACGCTCGCGCCGGGCGCCGAGGTGCGCCTGCGGCTGCGCCTCACGGCGGCCGACGAGGTGCCCGCCGGGGATCCGTTCGCGGACTTCGACGCGATCTTCGGGCGGCGCCGCGCCGAGGCCGACGCGTTCTACGCGTCAAAGATTGGGACGTTCACGCCGGAGCAGAACACCATCGCGCGCCAGGCCTACGCGGGCCTGCTGTGGTCCAAGCAGTTCTATCACTACGATCTGCGCACCTGGCTCGAAGGCGATCCGAGCTGCCCCCCGCCGCCGGAGAGCCGCAAGCACGGGCGCAACTCCGATTGGACGCACCTGTACAACCGCGACGTGCTGTCGATGCCCGACAAGTGGGAGTACCCGTGGTTCGCGGCGTGGGATCTCGCGTTCCACATGCTGCCGTTCGCGCGCATCGATCCGCAGTTCGCCAAGGAGCAGCTCGTGCTCATGACGCGCGAGTGGTACATGCACCCGAACGGCCAGCTCCCCGCGTACGAGTGGGCCATGGGCGACGTCAACCCGCCCGTCCACGCGTGGGCCGCCTGGCGCGTCTACAAGATCGCCGTCGACGCCGACGGCCAGCGCGACCGGGTCTTCCTCGCGCGCACGTTCCAAAAGCTCCTGCTCAACTTCACGTGGTGGGTCAACAGGAAGGACGCCGACGGCAAGAACCTCTTCGCGGGCGGTTTCCTCGGCCTCGACAACATCGGCGTCTTTGATCGTTCAAAGCCGCTCCCCACGGGCGGCCACCTCGAGCAGGCCGACGGCACGGCGTGGATGGCCTTTTACTGCGCGACGTTGCTGTCGATGGCGCTCGAGCTCGCGCGCTTCGATCCCGAGTACGAGGACATGGCGTCGAAGTTCTTCGAGCACTTCGTGCACATCACCGACGCCATGAACGCGCTGGGCGACGGCGGGCTGTGGGACGAGCAGGACGGCTTTTACTACGACGAGCTTCATCTCTCCGACGGGCCCGACGGCGCGGCGATGCGCGAGATCCCGCTGCGCGTGCGCTCGATGGTCGGCCTGCTGCCGCTCATCGCCGTCGAGGTGCTCGAGGACGAGGTCATCGATCGCCTGCCCGCCTTCAAGAAGCGCATGAAGTGGTTTCTCGACAACCGGCGCGATCTCGCGACGGGCGCCTCGTTCGGCACGTCGCACCACGGCCACCTGCTGCTCGCCCTGCCCTCGCGCGAGCGCCTGCTGCGCGTGCTGCGGTACATGCTCGACGAGGAAGAGTTCCTGTCGCCGTTCGGGCTGCGCTCTGTCTCGAAGGTGCACGACAAGAACCCCTTCCGCCTGTTCCACAGCGGCCAGGAGTTCACGGTCGACTACGAGCCGGGCGAGTCGAACACGGGCCTGTTCGGCGGCAACTCGAACTGGCGCGGGCCCGTGTGGATGCCCGTGAACTATCTCATTGTCGAAGCGCTCGAACGCTACGACCACTTCTACGGCGACGAGCTACGCGTCGAGTGCCCGACGGGCTCGGGCAACATGCTGACGCTCGGCGAGGTCTCGCGCGAGCTCGCACGCCGGCTCACGAGCATCTTCGAGCCCGACGGCAACGGCGCGCGGCCGTGCCACGCCGGCGATCCGCGCTACGCCACCGATCCGAACTTCCGCGACCTCGTGCTCTTCCACGAATACTTCCACGCCGACACGGGCCGCGGCGTCGGCGCGACTCACCAGACGGGATGGACGGCGCTCGTGATCCGACTCATCGAGGATCTCGCCCGCGCGAGCGGCGGGGCCTCGCCCGCGCCCGTCGCCGCGACGAAGGTCAGCGGTCGTAGAGGATGACGTTGTGGTAGCGCGCCTCGATGGCGCCTGGGTTCTCGTAGACGTGCGCCTTGTCGGCCGAGAATGACACGGAGTCGCCGGCGAGCAGCTCGTACGTCTCCGTGTCGACGTGCAGCTTGAGCTGGCCCGCGAGCACCACGAGGATCTCCCGCGTGCCGGGCGCGTGCGCCTCGGACGAATGCGTCGCGCGCGCCGCGAGCCGCAGATCGTAAAGCTCGGCCCAGGGCGCCGCGCCCGCGGGCGTGAGCGGCCGGCTCTCCATCTTGCCGTCGGCGGAGCGCAGCACGGTCGACTCCGCGCGCCGCAGGATCCCCACGGCGCCGCGCGCCTCGCCGATGAGCTCGGCGAACGGAATGCCGAGGCCGACGGCGATCTTCCACAGCACGCCGACGGTCGGGTTGCCCTTCGAGGTCTCGATCTGCGACAGCGCCGCGCGGCTCACGCCCGACGCGACCGCGAGCTCGTCGAGCGACAGGTTCCGCGTCTTGCGGCGGCGGCGCAGGTTCTCGCCCACGCGGTGCGCGAGATCGGCGGCGCCGATCTCGTCACCCGGGGGCAGCGGCAGCGACCGCGCGGGCGCGCTCGTTCGCTCGGCCTTCTTCTTGGGTGCCGTTGGCATCGCGCGCGACGCTATCACGAACCCCTCGCCGCACGCCGAAGACCGCTGATATGCTCGCCGCTGCTCTCCCGCGAGGATGGCGAAACTGGTAGACGCGCCAGATTTAGGTTCTGGTTCCGAAAGGAGTGGAGGTTCAAGTCCTCTTCCTCGCACAACACGCGAATCACTGCGTTCCCCGTCGAGAAGCGACAGGCGCGGCGGCGGTCTCTGGATCGGCCTGGGCGCTATCTGGGCGCTTACGAAGATGAAAAAGGCGGACGAGCGCGACTGGGTCAACCACTTCGTCCGTGCATGGCGCGGTCGGGGCGCGATAGAGAGCATCGACCACCAGGATCGCGAGGCGCCCGACTTCGTCGGCGCGTTGACGAACGGCAATCCGTTCGGGCTCGAGATCGTCTCGCTTACCGATGCCGACGTGGCGAAGATCATCAGCGTCATCGAGCGGTTCAAGGACGAGCTTAGAGAGGGCACGCGGGCGTCGACTACGCCAGCGTCCTTCCGAATCAACATCGGAGAGGACGGCGTTGCACAGCTTCACGATCGATCCCATCGCAGGATCCTGATCGCGCGGCTCCTTCGATTCGCCCGGCGCTTTCCGAGACGACCACGCGAGATGTATCGCCGCAAGCTCGAGGGCCGCGGCATCTCTGGTATCGACAGACTCGCCGTCTACCCAATGGTGGCCGGCGAGGTCGACGTCGGCATCGGGCGGAGCGTGCTCGGACAACCGGCGCTGGTCTATGAACGGATCGCCGAGAAAGGCCGCAAGGCGAACGCATACCGCCAAAGACTAGCTCCGGGCGCTGAGATGTGGCTCCTGGTCGTCGGGGGCGAGACGATCGCCAACAGCGGCAGCGCGCCAATATTGGGCGGCGAGCCGATCGCGACGCCATTCGATCGAGTGTTCTTCCTCGACCTCTGGCCCGTCCGTGCCGGCGAGGCGCTTGGACGTGTGAGAGAGCTGCCGACTAAGCTGCCGGACGCTTCCCCCGAGACGTAGCATCGTCGGCCGCGCCGCTTCTCTCAATCGAACCTTACTCCCGAAGGAATCGAAGAGCTGCGACGCGAGCTACGCGCGCTGCCACCCGCCCCTCGCGTTCGCCACGCAGCGACGAAGGTCGAAGCGATCGAGAAGATCGCGCCGGAGCTGCTGGCCCTGCGACGCATGGGTTACGGCCTGGAGACGCTGGCGGCGGTGCTGGCGTCGAAGGGACTCACCATCGCACCGGGCACGCTGAAGAACTATCTGCGACGGTGCGGCGCGACGCTCAGGAAGCGGCGAAGGAGTCGGAGCGCCACCGATGGCGGTGGGGAGACGGGCACTTGATCCGGGTCAGGTATCGCCAGCTCCAAACAGCTCTCGCAGCTTGGCGACGGAGCGCACGAGACCTTGATCTCGCAGCGTGTCTAGAAGCTCTCCGACGGATCTTGGCGGACTTTTCAGAGCTGCTGCCTGATCCGCGATCACTTTGGCCACGGCGCCGGGCGAGATGTCG
>JBBQJG010000301.1:0-6893 GCA_038325725.1 Polyangia bacterium
TCCCGGTCTAGCCGTGTCTAGCCGGTGTCTAGCCGTGTCTAGCCGAGCGGAGTCGGGCTGAGCCCGACGGAGCGAGCACCGGGGGCGCGGGACCCTCTCAGGGTCCCGAAGAAACAGACGGAAACCTTCCGCGGACAACAAAAAACAGTCGACGACAATCGGGTGACAATTGCAGGCGTACATTGTGCGCATGGAGCTTTCGTCACTGGTCATCGGGACTTACCTGGTCATCCTCCTCGCGCTCGCGGCCTATGGCTTTCACCGCAGCTCGCTCGTGTGGATGTTCTATTCGTCGCGAAACAAGCGCCCGCGGCCCCTCGGCATGTTCTCGGATTTGCCGAGCGTCACGATCCAGCTCCCGCTGTTCAACGAGATGTACGTCGTCGAGCGCCTGCTCGACGCCGTCGCCGGCATCCGTTACCCGCGTGACCGCTTCCAGATCCAGGTGCTCGATGACTCGACCGACGAGACGCAGGAGATCTGCAAGCGCAAGATCGCCGAGCTCGCGCGCCGCCTCCCCGAGGTCGAGATCGAGTACGTCCACCGCGTCGACCGCTCGGGCTTCAAGGCCGGCGCGCTCGAGAACGGCCTCAAGACCGCCAAGGGCGAATTTATTATGATCTTCGACGCGGACTTCCTGCCGCTGGCCGACGTGCTCGAGCGCAGCATCCACTACTTCCTCGATCCCAAGGTCGCCGTCGTGCAGTGCCGCTGGGAGCACATCAACCGTGACTTCTCGGCGCTCACGGAGGTTCAGGCGCTCATGCTCGACGGCCACTTCATCATGGAGCACGCGGGCCGCAACTGGTCGGGCCGCTTCTTCAACTTCAACGGAACGGCCGGCATGTGGCGCCGCTCGGCGATCGCCGACGCAGGCGGCTGGCAGCACGACACGCTCACCGAGGACATGGACCTTTCGTACCGCGCGCAGCTGCGTGGCTGGAAGTTCGTCTACGTCCCCGAGATCACGGCGCCCGCCGAGCTGCCCGTCGAGATGTCGGCCTTCAAGTCGCAGCAGTTCCGCTGGGCCAAGGGCTCGGTCCAGGTCGCGCGCAAGCTGTTGCCGACGATCCTGCGCTCGAACGCGACGTTCGCGCAGAAGTCCGAGGCGTTCTTCCATCTCACGAACAACCTCGCGTACCCGCTGCTCGTCATCCTGTCGTTGCTGCTCGTGCCGAACCTCGCGCTGCGCGGTCACCACGGCTGGCGCGAAGTGCTCATGATCGACCTGCCGCTGTTCTTCGGCACGACTCTGTCCATTGCGTCGTTCTACATGGCGTCGCAGCGCGAGATCGCGCTCATGCGCAACCCGGGAGCGCGGCCCAAGTTCCAGTGGTCGACGCTCAAGCGCCTGCCGCTCGTCATGTCGGTCGGCATCGGCCTGTGCGTCAACCAGACGCGCGCCGTCCTCGAGGCGCTCGCGGGCCGCGAGTCCGAGTTCGTGCGCACGCCGAAGCACGGCGTTCGCGGCAAGCTCGAGGCCTGGTCGGGCAAGAAGTACCGCGCCGCTAAATCAATTACGCCGTTCATCGAGCTGGCGATGGCCGGCTACTTCGTGATCGCGCTCGTCGTCGCCTTCACGCACGGTCACTATTTGTCGATGCCGTTCCTCGCGCTGTTTTTGTGCGGCTTCGGCTACGTCGGCTGGGTGTCTCTGTGGCAGGGCGGCGTCGGGCTCGCCATGCGCGGCGCGGTCGTGCGCTCCTCCGTGCATCGTGCCTTCGCGCGGCTCTTGGAGAAGCGCGGCGGTACGACCGTGATCGTCCCGCCGCCGGGGTTCGCCGTCATGAACGCGAAGGCGACCGGCGACGAGCGCGTATTCGCGGGTGACCGCGACGCTCTCGTCGGCGCGTCCGTTGTCTCGGGCGCTACCGTCCAGTAGGCTCTTCGCCACGTCGAACGGGTCGTCCGTCGGGGACCACCGCCTCGAGAGTTGGCGCCTCGCGGTCACGGCGCCTGACCGGCGCCGTGCGAAGAAGGGCGCCTCAGAGCGCCTTTTTGATGAGGTCTTCGATCTTCGTCTTGGGGACGGCGCCGACGACCTGGCCGATGACCTTGCCGTCTTTGAAGACGAGCAGCGTCGGGATGCTGCGGATGTCGTACTCGGCCGAGAAGCCGGGGTTCGAATCGATGTCGCACTTGCCGACGGTGATCTTGCCTTCGTAGTCCTTGGCGAGCGCCTCGACGTGGGGCGCGATCGCGCGGCACGGCGCGCACCATGCGGCCCAGAAGTCGACGAGCACGGGGAGCTTCGACCCGAGGACGTCGGTCTTGAAGTTCGAGTCGGTCACTTCGACGAGGTTCGCGCTTGCCATGGGGGCATGGCTTAGCACGCCAGGCCGCCGAGTCCAACACCCGAGCCTCGAGCGTCGCCCCGCGGCCCAGCACACGGTGTCACGGCGCCGCTCGTGGTAAATCTGGTGGGTGTCGACCTTGACGGTCTTCGAGCTGGCGGCGTACGCGCTCTCGTCGCTGCTGTACCTCGGGTACTTGGTGGGAATGCGCGCGCGCGCCGGGCGCATCGTCCTGGGGCTCGCCGTCGTGCTTCACTTCGTCGACATCGGCGTGCGCTGTTTGCACGGCGAAAACCCGATCGGCTCGACGCAGGACGCGCTGTCGTTCATCGCGTTCCTCGCGGCGGCGGGCTACGTCCTCGCGTCGCTGCGGTACGGGCTCGCGTCGGCGGGCGGCTTCGCGGCGACGGCGGCGCTCGTTCTGCTCGTGCTCGCGCGCCTCTCGCCCGTCGAGGAAGCGACCCCGTCCGTCACCTGGGGGACGCTCGGCTACACGCACATCTTCTTGGCGACGCTGGGGGTCGCGATCTTCCTCGTCGCGGCTGTCGTCGAGGGTCTTTACCTCCTCGAGGATCGGCAGCTCCGCCGCAAGGAGTTCGGGCGCATGGCGGGGCGCGCGACGCCGCTCGACACACTCGACACGCTCGCGGCGCGTTGCGTGTCGATCGGCTTTCCGATCTTCACGGTCGCGATCGTCACCGGCGCGATGTGGATCGCCCGCCTCGACGTCCTTCACGGCGTGCACGCCCTGCGGCCCGAATACCTGCTCGCCGTCGTGACGTGGGTGGCCTTTGCCGTCCTCATCGTCGCGCGTGTCGGCGGCGGTTGGCGCGGTCGGCGCGCCGCTTGGCTCACGTTGGGTGGCTTCGGCGGCACGGTGCTCGTACTGCTCGTCTATTTCCTGAGGCACGCGGCGTAGAGATGGCCGGCCAGGCGCCGCCCAAGCTCGACGTCGTCGTCCTCGGTGTCTCGCACCGCACGGCGCCCGTCGCGCTGCGCGAAAAGATGACCGTCGTGCCCGAGCAATACGACGGGACGCTGCGGGAGCTGAAATCGTTGCCCGGCGTGCGCGAGGTCGCGCTGCTGAGCACCTGCAACCGCGTCGAGATCTACGCCGTGACCTCCGACCCAGAGACCGCGCTGCGCGCCGTGAGCATCGACCTCGCGCGGCGGGCTGGAATGCTCGAGGCGGAGATCGAGCCCCACCTCTACACGCGCATCGAGCGCGACGCTCTCAAGCACCTCTTTCGCGTCGCCTCGAGCCTCGACTCGCTCGTCGTGGGTGAGCCGCAGATCCTGGGGCAGGTCAAGACGACGTTCGAGGCCGCGGCGCGCGTCGGCACGGCGGGCCCCGTCCTCAACAGCTGCGCGCAGGGCGCGTCGCGCGTCGCGCGTCGCGTGCGCAGCGAGACGGAGATCGCGCGCAATCCCGTATCGATCAGCTCGGTCGCCGTCGAATTCGCGCGCAACATTTACGGCGATTTTCACGGCAAGCGCGTGCTCGTCGTCGGCGCCGGGAAGATGTCGGACCTCGCGGCGCGGGCTCTGCGGGCGCAGGGCGCGTCGCTCACGGTGACGAACCGAACGCGCGCCCGCGCCGACGAGCTCGCCGCGAAGGTCGGAGGTGACGTCCACGACTTCGCCGATCTCGTGGGCGCGCTTGGTAAGGCCGACATCGTCATCGCGTCGACGGGGGCGCAGCGGCCCGTGTTGACCCGCGAGCTCATGACGCGCGTACAGCGCGCGCGCCGCGGGCGGACGCTCTTCCTCATCGACATCGCCGTGCCCCGCGATGTCGAACCCTCCGTCGCCGAGCTGGACGGGATCTACGTCGCCGACATCGACGACCTGCAGAAAAAAGCGGCGACCCACCTCGAGGGCCGGCAGGGCGAGACCGTGCAGGCGGAGGCGATCGTCGAGCAGGAGGTCGTTCGTTTCATGCAGTCGTTCAGCGGCCGACAGCTGGGCGAGATCGTGACGGCCATGCGCACGCACGTCATCGGCGTCGCGCACGGCGAAGCCGAGAGGGTCCTCTCGGGCCTCGGTCACCTCGCCGAGAGGGACCGGAACGCGATCCACGCGGCCTTCGACGCTCTCGGCAAGAAGCTCCTCCATCAGCCGCAGATGGCACTCAAGAAGGACGCTGGTGAGGCGCTGTCGCTCGTCGACGCCGTCCGGAAGCTGTTCGACCTGCCGTCCGCCGAGCCGCTGCCCGAGGTGGCGGCCCCCGTGGCGGCGGCGCCTGGCAAGACGACGAGCCGCGAGGATCCCTCATGAGCACCCAAAGCAAACAGAGCAACCAAGCCGGCCCCGGCAAGATCGTCCTGGGCACGCGCGGCAGCGCGCTCGCGCGCTGGCAGTCGGCCCACGTCGGGCGCGCGCTTCAGGCGGCGCACCCGGGCCTCGTCATCGAGGAGCACATCATCGTCACCGAGGGCGATCGCGTGCAGACCGGCCCCGTGATCGACCTCGGGGGCAAGGGCGTCTGGGTCAAGGAGATCGAGGACGCGCTCCTGTCGGGCAAGATCGATCTGGCGGTGCACAGCCTCAAGGACGTGCCCGCGGCGCTCGCGCCCGGGCTCGCGCTCGTCGCGATCCCCGAGCGCGCCGACCCGCGCGACGCGCTCATCAGCCGCTCGGGTATGGGCCTCGCGTCGCTGCCGCCCGGCGCCATCGTCGGCACCTCGAGCCTGCGGCGCGTGTGCCAGCTGCGCGCGCTGCGCCCCGATCTGCGCGTGGAGATCCTCCGCGGCAACGTCGACACGCGCCTGCGTAAGATCGCCGAAGGCGTCGTCGACGCGGGCATCCTCGCGTGCGCCGGCCTCGATCGCCTCGGCTTCGGCGCGCGCATCACCGAGCGCTTCACGACCGAGCAGATGTTGCCGGCGATCGGACAGGGCGCGCTCGCGCTCGAGGCGCGCGCCGACGATCCGCGCGTGGGGTCGCTCGCGCGGGCGCTCGCCGATCGCGCCGCCGAGATCACCGTCGCGGCCGAGCGCGCGCTGCTCGCGGGCCTCGGCGTCGGGTGCCGCACGCCCGTGGCCGGTCACGCCGTCTTCAATGACGGTCTCGTCGTCCTGCGCGGCCTCGTCGGCCGTCCCGACGCTTCGGAGATGATTCGTGAGGAGGTCACCGGCGTGCCGGCCGACGCCTCCGCCCTGGGCGATACGCTCGCGCGGCGCTTGCTCGCGCGCGGGGCCGATCGGATCCTCCGCGAGCTCGAAGAAGGCGCTCTGTGAGCCTTCTGACGCGGTGACCCCGCGACGGTCATTTTTCGGGACCAGTCGCTCTCGCGATCCGGCTCGCACCGGGTCCATGGTCGTAACTACATGAAATTACTAGTCCTACGGGATGGTCGCTTGACCCCGGGCGGCCGGGGCGCTATCTGCAACGGTTCATTATGGTCGGATTTGGGCGGAACAACCCGGCTGCAAAGGCTCCGACAAGCCTGTCGATGAGCGTTCCAACGACCCGCGCGGCCGCCCCTTCCTTCTTTAGTGTCGAGGCCCAGGCGCCGACCTTTCCTGCCGTCTTGCGCCAGCTCTCGAGCCCCCCGAAGACGTTGTGGGTCACCGGTCGTCTGCCCACGGCGGACGATCGGGCGCTCGCGATCGTCGGCGCGAGGGCCGCTTCGGGCGCAGCGTGTCGCCGCGCTGAGGCGCTCGCGATGACCGCCGTCGCCGCCGGCTATGCCGTCGCGTCCGGCGGCGCCTTGGGTGTCGATGCCGCCGCGCACCGGGGCGCGCTCGAAGCGGGGGGCGTCACCTTCGCCGTGCTCGGCTGTGGGATCGACGTCGTCTACCCGGATCGACACGGGGCGCTGTTCGCCGAGATCGCGACCCGCGGCGGCGTCATGACGGAGCACGCGCCCGGCACGCCGCCGCGCGCGCAGCATTTTCCGGCGCGCAATCGGATCGTCGCTGCGCTCGCCGAAACGACGGTCGTCGTCGAGGCGCAGTCTGCCTCGGGCGCGCTCATCACGGCGCGCTTCGCGGCCAAGCTCGGTCGTCGCGTGCTCGCCGTGCCGGGCAGCGCCGGCTGCGACCAGCTGCTCGCGTCGGGCGTCGCTCTCGAGATCGGGGACGAGCGCGCGCTCGGCGACCGGCTCGCGGGGCGCGCGCCGGCCGTGGCCGAGGTGCCGGCGACGCTCGTGGCGCTCGTCGCGGCGCTGCGCGAGGGCGCGGCCGCGCCGGGCGAGCTCGCGAGACGTTTGCGGACGAGTTTGCCGGCGACGCTCGCGGTCCTCGCAGAGGCCGAGCTCGCGGGCTGGGCCCGGCGCTTGCCGGGCGGAAAATTCGAGGTGCTCCGTGCCAACTAAGAAGGCCCCCGACACGACCGAGGCGCCGATCGAGGCGAAGGCGAAGGCGCCCGCCAAGACGACGGCGAAGACGACGGCGAAGACGACGGCCAAGACGACGGCGAAGACCAAGGCACCCGCCAAGGCGAAGGCCGCCACGGCCAAGGCGTCCCCGAAGGCGAAGGCGTCCCCGAAGGCGAAGGCGCCCGCGAAGGCCAAGGCGACGGCGAACGAGACCGGCGCCGACGCGACCGAGGCGCCCGTCGCGCGCACGCGCAAGCTCGGCGAGGCGCTCGTCATCG
>JBBQJG010000302.1:0-6883 GCA_038325725.1 Polyangia bacterium
CGGCGAGCCCCGCGAGCGCGCGCGGGGGACGCGCGGGCGCGACGAGCGCCGGAGCCAGCGCCAGCGCGTGCGAGAGCGCGTCGGCGATCGCGGCGCGCATGAACGGCGTCGTCGGCCTCTCGACGAACGAGAGCGCCGAGAGCACGCGATCCCGCGCGGCGCCCCCGCGATCGAGCGTCGCATCGACGAGCCGGGCGCAGCGCGCGAGCGAGATGTGGCGCGTCGCGCCCGCGATGAGCCCGACCACGACGCCCGCGGCCGCGCCGACGAAGGCGATGCGCCAAGGCACGCCGTGTCCGCGCGCGCGCGCCATGACCCCGACGCAGGCCGCGAGGCCGGCCCCGACGGCGAGCCCGGCGACGCCCCCCTCGGCAGCGGCCAGCACGCGGGCGCGGCGCCGCACGCGACGCAGCCTTCGCAGCAGCAAGGCGCTCTCGGCCACGAGGCGATCCTATCACTTCGAACGTCCCGCCGGTCCCGGGGGACGACCCGCCTTCGGGGGTCCGTCGGCCGTGGGCATCTGGTAGGCTCCCCGGGCTCGTGAAAGTCCCGTCGCTCGTTCGCGCCGCCCTCGGCGCCGCCCCGTTGCTGCTGGGATGCCGCGTTCCTCAAGGACCGGGTGTTCAGTCGCTGGGCGCCGCCGCGCTGCCGCCCCCCGTGGACGGCCGCGAGACTCGTGCGACGTATCGCCTGCCGAATGGTCTCTCGGTCGTGCTGGAGGAGAATCACGTCACGCCCGTCGTCGCCGCGCAGGTCTGGGTGCGCGCCGACGCGCCGGGCGTCGCGCACGTCGTCGAACGCGGGCTCCTCGACGGCCTCGGCACGCCTGAGGGGCTGGGCGCACCGCTGGCGAGCTGGACCAGCCCGGATGCGACCGTGTTCGAGGCGGTCGTCGCCGCGCCCTTCGTCGGCGCCGCGCTCGACGCGCTCGGCGCAGTCCTGACGCGCGGTCCGCTGGAGAGCGCCGCTTTCGAGCGGGCCCGCGCCCTCGTCGTCGAAGAGAGACGCGCTGCCGGCTCCGAGCCTGCCGCGAACGCCGTCGTCGCGCTCTTCGGCGCGGCGTTCGGCGCTCACGGCTACGGCCGGGGCGTCCTCGCCGACGACGCGACCTTGCGGGCGCTGACGCTCGAGCAGGCGAACGCATTTCACCGCGAGGCCTACGCGGGGCCGAACGCGACCGTCGTCGTGACCGGCGACTTCGACGCGCGCGCTGTGCGGACGCGTCTCGCGGCTGCGTTCGCGCGTGTGCCCGCGGCCGACAGCGAGCGTGGCCCCCGCGCGCCGCTCCCCGCGCTCGCCGGGCCTGTCGCCGCCGTCTCGGCGGGGCAGGGCGGCACGTCCCACGTCGTGCTCGGCTTTCGGCTTCCGGCGTTCGCGGCCCTCGACGCCGAGGCCGCCGACTTGCTCGCGGCGGCCCTTGCCGGTGACGACGACGGAATCCTCCCGCGCGCCGTCATCCACAACCGTCAGCTCGCGACGAAGGTGACGACCTCGGTCTTCGTGGGGCGCGACGCGGGTCTGTTGCTCGTCGACGCGTCGGCGGCGACGGGCACCGTCGACGAGCTCGTGCGCGCGCTCGTCGCCGCGACGGCGAGGCTCGCGCGCGACCCGCTCGCGCGCGACGAGCTCGCGCGCGCGCGAGGGCGCGTCGCGACTGCGTACGCCCGGCGCGAAGAGACCTCGGCCGCGCGGGCGCGTCGGCTCGGCTTCCTCGCGACCGTCGCTGGCGACGTCTCGCGGGTCGATCGCCACGGCGCGCGCCTGCGTGACATCGGCGCGAGCGACCTGCGCGCGGCGGCGGCCGAGCTCCTGTCGGCACGCGCGCTCTCGATCGCGGCGATCGTGCCGCCGGCCTCGGCGCCGGGCCGCGCCCCGCGACAGGCCGAGGCGCACCTCGTCGCGCTCGCGACCGCCGCGACGGCTGCCGTTGCCCGCGCGCCCGCGCCGGGTGACGGCGCGACCGTCACGACGGCGGCGGACGTCGTTCGCATCGCGCTGCCGTCCGGGACGCGCGTGCTCTTCTTGCGCGATCGCTCCGCGACCTCGGTCTCCGTCGTGGCGCACTGGCGGGGTGGCCTGCGCTTCGAGGACGCGCGCACGAACGGCGCGACGGCGATGCTCGCCGCCCTGCTCCCTCGTGGGACGCGCACGCGGGACGCCGCGCACCTCGCGGCCGAGCTCGAGGCCGCGGGCGGGACGCTCACGGGGCTCGCGGGACGCGACGAGCTGGGCCTGCGCCTCGAGATCCTCGCCGACGGCTGGGAGCGCGGCCTCGAGCTGCTCGTCGACTGCGTCCTCCATCCCGCGTTCACCGACGAAGAGGTCGAGCGCGCGCGGCGCTCGTTGATCGATCGCGTGCGCACGCGCGAGGACGACGCCGCGGCGGTCGCCGATCGGCTGCTGCTCGAGACGCTGTTCCCCGCGCACCCGTATCGCCTGCCGCCGCTCGGCACAGCCGACTCGCTCTCGGCGCTCGCGCGGGGCCGCCTCGCCGAGCACTATCGTCGCTACTACGGCGCCTCGAACCTCACGCTCGCGATCGTGGGCGACGTCGACGTTCGCCGCGCCGTCGCGCGGCTTGGGACGCTTCTCGCCGAAGCCCCGGCCATCGCCGCGCTCGAGCCACCCGCATCGCTCCCCGCGTCGACGAAGCCGGCGCCCGCGTCGCCCCTCGCGGTCTCGACGGCGCCGCCTCCGGCCGCTGCGGTCTCGACGACGCCGGAGCCCGAAGTCGCGTCGCCGCCGCTCGAGGTCTTTCGTCTCGCCCCCAAGGACGACGCCCACGTCGTCGTCGGATTCCCGGGCGTGGCCCTGGGCGATCCCGATCGCGCGGCCGTCGAGCTGCTCGCGCGCGTGCTCGACGCCGACGACGGCCCGCTCGCGCGGCAAGCGGGCGCGTCCGACGTTCGCGTGAATGCTTGGTCTGGCGTCGACGGCGGTGCCTTGACGATCGATCTCGAGGGCGCGCCCCGCGCCCTCGACGGCGTGGTTCCCACGGTGCGCGCCGCGCTCGCACGCGTCGTCGCCTCGGGGGTCGCGCCCGTGGCGCTCGAACGCGCGCGACACGCCGCCGTCGCCGCCCACGCGGGCGCGCTCGGACGCCGCGCCGACGTCGCGCTCGCGCTCGCGCGCGATGAGGCCTTCGGGCTCCCACCCGGTGCGACGCGCGCGCGCCCGTCCGCGTTCGCGGCCGTCACGGGTGATGCGCTCGCGCGCGTCGCGCGTCGCGTGCTCGATCCGCAGCACGAGGTCGTCGCGGCCGTGCGCCCCCCGGCTCCCGCGCCCGCCGCCGTCGCCCAGCGGGTCCCCAAGCTCCCACCGAAGGCAGCCCCGACACCCGCACCCTCGGGAGGCCGGCGCGCGCCCGCGCCCTGACGCCATGCCCAGCTGCACGAAATGCTCTGCCGAGGTCCAGCTCGAGGATCCGTTCTGCGCGAGCTGTGGCGCGACCGTCGTCGATCCGCTCATCGGCGCCGTAGTCGGCGATCGCTACCGCATCCTCACCCGCATCGGCGTGGGCGGCATGGGCGCCGTCTATCGCGCCGAGCACACGATGATGCGCCGAGATCTCGCCATCAAGGTCCTGCTGCCCGAGCTCGGCGGCAAGGACGAGTTCGCGCGCCGCTTCGAGCGCGAGGCCGAGTCGGCGAGCCGCCTCCAGCACCCCAACATCATCTCCGTCACCGACTTCGGCCACATGCCCGACGGCGCGCTCTTCCTCGCGATGGAGTTCCTCGCCGGAGAGTCACTGGGCGACGTCATTCACGCCGGGCCCGTGCCGCGCGAGCGCGCGCTCAAGATCATCCGGCAGATCCTGCGCGGCCTCGACCACGCTCACGCCGCCGGCGTCGTCCACCGCGATCTCAAGCCCGACAACATCATGCTCGTCGAGCGCGACGGCCAGACCGACGTCGTCAAGATCCTCGACTTCGGCATCGCCAAGGTCACGGCGCCCGTCTCGGGGGGAGGCGCGCACGGCAACCCGCTCACGCAGGCGGGCGTCATCTTCGGCACGCCCGAATACCTCTCGCCCGAGCAGGCGCTCGGTGAGGTCGTCGACGCGCGCGCCGACATTTACGCTGCGGGCGTCATCCTGTACGAGATGCTCGCCGGTCGAAAGCCGTTCGAGTCCGAGGACAAGGTGAAGATCATCTCGATGCACCTCGCCCACGTGCCGCCGCGCATCCGCGACGTCGCGCCGAGCAGCGTCGACGTGCCAGTTGCCCTCGAGCAGGTCGTGCTGCAGGCTCTCGAGAAGTCACGCGAGAACCGCTTCGCGACGGCGACCGCCTTCCTGCAGGCGCTCGAGGACGCCGAGGCGCCCGATCCCGCCTTCGCCGAGGGGCCCGCGACGCCGGGCCCGACGGGGGCGGTCGATCGCCTCGGGGGCTTCCTCTCGGGCGGGCGGGGGCTCGCCCTCGCGCTCATCGTCGTCGCCGCCGCCGCCGCCGCGGGCACGGTCGTCTACAAGCGGGGCGCGCCGCACCGCGAGCTCGTCGCCGTGCCCACGCGGCCCGCGCCGCCGCCGCCCGCGCTCGCCGATCGCCTCAAGAAGATCGAAGCCGCCCTCGAAGCTGGCAACACGAGCCAGGCGCGCCTCGCCCTCGAGCACGAGCTGTCCGAGCGCCCCCGCGACGCGCGCATTCGCTACATGCTCGGACGCGTCGCCTTCGCCGAGGGCCGCCACGGCGATGCCATCGGCGAATACCGCGACGCCATCACCCTCGACGCCGGCTTCCGCGGCGATCCCGTCCTCCTCGGCCACATCGAGACGGCGCTCGGCGAGTCGCGCAACGCCGACGAGGCGCTCGACCTCGTCGTCGAAAAGATCGGCGCGCCCGCGACCGACCTCCTGATTCAGGTCGCCAACGAGAGCGCCGAGCTCACCCGCCGTCAGCGCGCCGCCTCGGCTCTCGACGATCTCGGAAAGGGCGACAAGGTCGACCGCGTCGGCCTCGCGACGCTCCAGCTCAAGAAGGCCGCCAGCTGCGAGGAGAAGAAGATGCTCGTCGAGAAGCTGCGCGATCTCGGCGACCCGCGCGCGCTCCCGGCGTTGCGCGGCCTACGCGGCCGCAGTATCGGCGGCCTCATCCGCCTCGGCGGCACGAACGTGCGCTGCATGAAGAAAGAACTGCCCGAGGCCATCAAGGCACTGGAAAAGAAGGCCGGCGCATCGGAATACAAGGCGTCACGGTAAAGACATGGCGGCGAAGGGTGCGACACGAGCGATGAAGGCCCCGGCGGGGTTGAAGTCCAACGATCCGCGCAACCTGCTCACGAGCCTCGTGCTCGTGTTCCCGCTCTTCCTCGTCTATCAGGTCGGCGTCCTCTTCACGCTGCCAATGCTCAACGGCGCCGACTTCCTCACGGTCTTCCTCTTCCGTCGGCTCGGTCTCACGACGTCGGCGTACCTCGGCTACACGGCGCTCGTCGCCGTCGCGTTCGCGATCGCCGTTGTCTTTCTGCGCCGCCGCCAGAAGTTCGACCCGAAGCTCATCATCCCCGTCTTCATCGAAAGTGCGATCTACGCGCTCACGATGGGCTCGCTCATCGTCTTCGTCATGGTGCGCGTCTTCGGGATCTCGCCGCGCCTCGCCGGTGGGGCGACCGGCGGCATCGCCGACCAGGGCTTCGTCACGCGCGTCGTGATGTCGTTCGGGGCCGGCGTCTACGAGGAGACCGTGTTCCGGCTCGGCCTCATGGCGGGCCTCACGGCGCTGCTCGAGAGGGGAATCGGCATGCGCCGCTGGATCGCCGCGCTCCTGGGCCTCGGGATCTCATCGGTGCTCTTCTCGGCGATGCACCACATCCCGCCCTATGGCGACCCGTTCACGATGGGCGTCTTCACGTTCCGCATCCTCGCGGGCGCGTGCTTCGGCCTGCTCTTCTGGTTCCGCGGCTTCGCCGTCGCGGTCTACACGCACGCCCTGTACGATCTATACGTCCTGATCGTGAAGTGACCCGCGCGGCCAGGCGCCGCGCGAGCTCGGCAGCCGAAGGCTACTTCTTGCCCTTGGCTTTTTTTGCGGGCTTCGACGGTTTGGCGACCGCCTTGGCCTTCGGCTTGCCGGCCGCCTTCACGGGCTTGGCGGCCGGAGAGACAGCGCGGGCCAGCTTGGCCTTCACTTTGGCGGCGACGACGGGCTTGGCCGCCGGTGAGGTCTTCGGAGCGACCTTCGCGGGCGGAACCTTGCCCTTGCCCTTCGCGGCCGGTGCCACCGCGATGGGGGCGCTCTTGGCGACGACCTTGGGAGCTTCCTTCGCCGCCGGCGCAGGGGCCTTGACGATGACCTTGCCCTTGGCATCCTTGAGCGCGATCTTCGAGTTCGAAGGCCGTCCGTCACCCTCGGCGGCCAGGGGCATTCCGGGCATGTCCTTGCGGTTGTGCACGAGCACGCGCCGGGCGTCCTTGAAAGTGATCTCGACCTTGCTGTCCGAGACGACCTCCGAGACGAACCCCTTGCCGAACTTCGGGTGATTCACGATGACATTGTCGTGATATCGCTCGCGAAATTCGTAGGGTTTGGCGTTCTTCTCGCTGTGCTTCGCGAAGAACTCGTCCCAGCTGTGTTTCTTCATCATCGCGCGCTTCTTCGCGGCGATGGGCTCCGGGACGTCGTCTTCAACGTCGCCCCGGGGCTTCCTGTACGAGTGAACGTCGCCGCAGGGATTGCACTGCACGCGACGAATCTCGTCTTCGTACTTCGAAATGACGACGTGCGTAGTATCGCCCTTACACTTGGGGCAATATGCCTCCACGTCAGAGCCGACCTCGTCGACCTCGTCCTCGAACATAAAGTCCATGGATCCGCCTCGGTTAGACTCTGGGCTACTAACACACGTGTGGTAGCGCTGCAAGAATAAGAGAGAAAACCCCCCATGT
>JBBQJG010000303.1:0-6881 GCA_038325725.1 Polyangia bacterium
CTTCGCGCTGACGCACGCGAAGTACTTCGTCGTCGACGGGGAGCGGCTCGTCGTCATGACGCTCAACCTCACGCGGGCCGGGCTCGGCGCGGCCAGCAGGCGGCTCGACGCGGGCGGGGAGGGTGCGGCGCCCGCGAGGTCGCCCTCGAAGATCGCGGCGGCCGCGTCGACGTCGCGCCCGTCGTCGTCGACGACGACATACTCCCGATTCGCGCCGAGCCCGGCCCGCGTGAGGTTGAGCGTCATGACGACGAGCCGCTCCCCGTCGACGACGAAGTACTTCGCGTGCGTCAGCGCGAAGCGCGGCGAAGCCCACGACACGACGGCGCCCGCCGTGGAGAGCCGCTCGAACGCGCCCTGGTTCGCCCCGTCGGCGCCGAACGGATGCGGCTCGAGCACGATCCGCACGTCGACGCCCGCGCTCCGCCTTCCCTCGAGCGCCGTGAGCGCCATGTCGTCGGTGAGCAAATACATCTCCATCCACAGCGACCGCCGCGCCCCCGTGATCAGCGAGACGACGGCGTCAGCTCCCACGTCGGGCTCGACGACGAGGCGCACCGAAGCCGTGTTCGGCGGCGTCTCCCCGTGTTGAGCGACGGGGCCACACGCCTGGGTCAGGAGGCCGATGGCGAACGACGAGGCGAGCGTAGCGAGTCGGCGATTGCACACGCCGGGTCATCGGAGCCCCGGCGTTCTGGTTGCGCGACTACCAGATGACGGGCACCAGCTTCGCCCGTCGGATCGCGTCGTCCTTCGTGACCAGGCTCGATTCGTACTGGCGCGTGGTCGCCACGATGAATCGGTCCGCCGGATCGGGGTGCATCGGCAGACCCTCAGCGGCGACGGCGATCTCCGCGGTCATGGCCAGAGCGTCGACTCGCGGAATTGCGAGCACGGTTCGGGACCATTCCGCGATCGAGCTTCCGAGGTCGATACGACCTCTCCGCGCCAAATGCGCCGCCTCCCAGAACACAATCGCGGGAATTCCAATGCGGTCGGCGTCGTCAATGGCCTGACGTGCGAGACGGCCAAGATGCTTCGGCGCCGTCGTCCACCAGATGACGGCGTGGGTGTCGAGCGTGATCATTTCCGGCGCGCGCGACCGAGCGCTTTCCAGGTCGTCAGCGTGCTCGTGGGCGCCAAGAGGTCGGCTTCCTTTCCGACGCTGCCTTTGACCCGCGCGCGCATCCGCGCCAGCAACTCAGCTTCTCGTTCGCGGGGATCTCCGATCGGAACCAAGCGCGCCACGGGCTTGCCCCGCTTTGTCACGACGATCTCGACGTCGTTCTGCGCGACGTCGTCGAGCATGGCCAGGCACCCCTGCTTGAACTGACCCGCGGGGACGGTCTTCCTGATCATGGACATAGTCTATGGACATATCGACCGTCCGACAAACGGGTTGCGGAGGACCCGCGGGCGAGCTGCTAGAGCGCCTTCGTCGTCGCGTCGAAGCCGGACTTCACGGCGCGCGTGAAGTCGGCCTCGAGGCGGAAGACGGCCTCGGCGTCCAGCGGGCCCGGATCGACGTGGACCTCGCGCAGCGGGCACTTCATCTCGGCGCGGTAGAACGCCGGCTCGCCGGTGACGTTGATGGCGAGCAGGTTCGCGTCGGGGAACAGGCGGCAGGCTTCGTCGACGGGCGTCATCGACGCGCGATCGGCGCCGGGGTCGACGGCGCCTTGCGCGACGACATCGAGGTTCGTGAAGATGAACGGGTTCGCGACGCTCTTGCCGACGGCGTCGGCGAGGTTGCCGCTGCGGGCGATGACGAGCTGCAAGCTATTGTCGCTGCGGTGTTGGTACGTCGTCACGTAGAGAAGCGGGAGCGCCTCGATGCGCACGCCGCCCGTGAGTCGATCGACGACGCGCACGAGGCGATCGCGATCGAGGATCGCGGTCTGCTTCATGCCCAGCGCGGCGCCCGCGCCCGCGCCGAGGACCGCGCCGGCGACGGCGATCTTCTTGCCGTTTTCTTCGCCCGCGACGGTGCCGATGAGGTATCCGAGCGCCGAGCCGACGGCCGCCCCCACCGCGCCGTTCTTCGCGAGGTCGATTTTCGTCTCCGCGGAATACGCCTCGGAGAAACGCCGAAAGCGCGCCTCGGTGTCCTCGCCCGGCGCCGACGCGTAGAGCGCGCCGACGAGCGCGCCCATGCTGTTGCCGACGACGCAGTCGATCTTGAGGCCCGCCTTGCGCACGGCCGCGATGGCGCCCAGGTGCGCGACGCCGCGCGGCCCGCCCACGGACAGCACGAGGCACGTCCGCCGCGCCGCCGGATCGAACTGCGGTGGCTTGTGCGCGCACGAGCCGCCGAGCAGGGAGAGCAGCAGACACGCGACCAGGTGAGAAGGGGGGCGCACGGTGAGAGTGTCACCCAGGACGACCCACTCGCGCCATCGCGCGGATCACAGTCCGGCCTCCCTATTTGGGCTCGAGCTTCGCCACGCGATCCTCGAGGTCGGCGACGCGGGTCTCGAGGCCCAGCCCCCGCTCGGACGTCGCCTTCGTGTAACGAACGACGAAGCGCTGCTGTTCGACGATGTCGACGAGCGTCGATTCGACCACCTGCAGGCGTTCGTTGGTCACGTCGATTCTCTCGATCGTCACATCGAGCCGATCGACCATGACGTCGAAATGCTTCGCCATCGCGTGGAAACGCTCAACCAGCCGCTCGGTCGTCGCATCGAGGCGGTCGTTTGTCGCCTCAATACGCGCAATGGTCGTTTCGAGACCGCTATTCGTCGCGTCGAGACGGATGTTCGTCTGGTCGAGCCGAGCGTTCGTCGCGTCGAGACGCGCGTTCGTATCGGCGCGGAAGCCTTGCAGCTCGTCTCGAATGCTCTGCAAGAGCTCGGTCGTGATGTCCGTGGCAGCCATCGACATCTTGTGGGCAGCGTAACACGCTCGGTTACGAGATCTCTTGTCGGGGGGCGCCGCTACGACGCGCGTTCGATGAGGCCCGCGGCGCCCATGCCGCCGCCGACGCACATCGTGATGACGGCGTAGCGGCCCTTGCGGCGTTCGAGCTCGTGGAGCGCCGTCGCGATTTGGCGCGCGCCCGTGCAGCCGAGCGGGTGGCCGAGCGCGATCGCGCCGCCGTTGACGTTGACGCGGTCGAGAGGCAGGCCGAGCTCGCGCAGGCAGTACAGCGCCTGCGACGCGAAGGCCTCGTTGACCTCGTAGAGATCAATCTCGTCGATCTTCAAGCCCGCCTTCGCGAGGAGCTTGCGCACGGCGGGTACGGGGCCGATGCCCATGATCGCGGGCGGCACGCCCGCGACGGCGAACGCGCGGAAGTACCCGCGCACCTTCTTGCCTTGCGCGCGCGCGATGTCGGCCGCCATGAGCACGACGGCCGCGGCGCCGTCGTTGAGCGGCGAGGCGTTGCCGGCCGTGACGGTGCCCGTCGGATCGAACACGGGCTTGAGCGATGCGAGCTTCTCGAGCGTGGAGTCGGCGCGCGGCCCTTCGTCCTTGTCGACGGTGACGTTCTTCCACGTCTCGCCGTCGAAGACGCGCGTCTTGACGGGCACGACCTCGGCGGCGAAGTCGCCGCGCGCCCACGCGGCCGACGCCTTCTGGTGGCTCGCGAGCGCGAACGCGTCCTGGTCGCCACGGCTCACGTTGAACATGCGCGCGACGTTCTCGGCCGTGTTGCCCATGGGGATGTACGCGTCCGGGTACTCCTCGACGACGCGCGGGTTGAGCGAGATCTTGTTGCCGCCCATCGGGATCATCGACATCGACTCGACGCCGCCGCCCATGCCCGCGTCGATCGCGCCCACGGCGATGCGGTCCGCGATCATCGACGCCGCCTGCAGGCCCGATGAGCAAAAGCGGTTGATCGTCATCGCCGACGTCGTGTCCGGCATGCCCGCGAGCAGGCCGATCTGCCGCGCGACGTTCAGGCCCTGCTCGGCCTCGGGGTTCGCGCAACCGAGGACGACGTCCTCGATGGCCGCTGGATCGATCTCGGCGCGGACGAGCGCTTCCTTCGCCGCGAGCGCGCCGAGGTCGTCGGGGCGCGTCTGGCGCAGGTTTCCTTTGGGGGCGCGGCCGATGGGAGTGCGGACCGCCGACAGAATCGCAACGTCGCGCATGGCTAGTTCCTCAGGGGCTTGCTGGTGGTGAGCATGTGTTGGATGCGCTCGTGCGTTTTCGGTTCACCGCACAGAGACAGGAAGGCCTCGCGTTCGAGGTCGAGGATGTGTTGCTCGCTGACGCTCGAGCCCGCCGGGACGCTGCCGCCCGAGAGGATGCGGCCCAGGTGGTTGCTGATCTTCGCGTCGTGCTCGCTGATTTGATGAGCGCCCGCGAGGTTGCGCAGCAGCGAGCGGAACGTCGCCGCGCCCGCTTCCCCGACGACGCGGATGCGGCGGGGCGGCGGGGGCCGGTAGCCGGCGCGCGCTTGGCCGAGCACGAGGTCCTTCGCGTCGGCGATGACCGTCTCGCGCGCCATCGACACGCTGTCGCCTTGGCGCAGGTACCCGATGTCGCGCGCTTCTTCCGCGCTCACCGAGACGCGCGCGCGGGCGAGCGTCTCGAACGGCACGCGCACGAGCGACAGCAAGTCGTAGCTGGGATCGTCGGTCGCTTTCGCAGACGCGCGCGCCGCGAGCTCCATGCAGCCGCCGCCCGCAGGGATGAGGCCGACGCCGACCTCGACGCAGCCGACGTACAGCTCGGCCGCGGCGCGCACCGTCTGACAGCCGAGGATGACCTCGGCGCCGCCGCCGAGCGCGAGGCCGAAGGGCGCCGCGACGACGGGCACGCGCGCGTAGCGCGTTCGCTGGCACGCCCCCTGGAAGTCGATGACCATCTGGTTGATGGCGTCCATCTGCTTGGCGCTGATGGCGATCATGAGCCCGAAGATGTTGGCGCCCGCGCAGAAGGCGTCGGGCGCATCGTTGCCGATGACGAGGCCGACGCCCTCGCGCTCGGCCCGGTCGACGGCCTTCATCGTCATCGTGACGATGTCTTGATCAATGGCGTTCATCTTGGCGTGATACTCGAGGCAGAACACGCCGTCGCCGAGGTCGAGGAGCGACGCGCTGCCGTTGCGCTCGATCTCGCCGCCTGCCGCGCGGATCGCGTCGAGCGACAGCGCGCGCGCGTTCGTGGCGACCTTGGTGAAGCCGCCGCGCTGGCCGAGCTGCGTGATCTTGCCGGGTGTCTCTTCCTTATAAAAGCGCATGCCTTCGCCCTGCGCCGAGATCTGCTCCTTCACCCAGCCAGGGACGGTGTACCCGGCGGCCTCCATCTTGGCGGACGTCGCCTTGACGCCGAGGGCGTCCCACATCTCGAACGGCCCGCGCTCCCAGCCGAAGCCCCAGCGCAGCGCGCGGTCGATGTCGACGATGTCGTCGGCGATCTCGCCGAGGCGGTTCGCCGAGTAGATGAGCGTCTCGTACGTCACCGTGCGCGCGAGCGCGGCGGCGCGATCGTCGCCCCCGAGGACCAGGCGCAACTTCTCGTCGACGTCATCGGCCTTGCGCGCGGCGCCGATCGACGGGAAGCGCGGCTTCTTCTGCGGCCCGTACTCCATCGTCTTGAGGTCGAGCTGCAGGATGTCGTCGCCGACCTTCTTGTAAAAGCCACCCTTGGTCTTGGACCCCAGCCAATTCTTTTCGACGAGCTGCTTGAGCACGGCCGGCGGATTGAAGACGTCGCGTTGCTCGTCGCCTGGCAGCGCGTCGTAGCAGTTCTTCGTGACGTGCGTCAGCGTGTCGAGCCCGACGACGTCGGCCGTGCGGAACACGGCGCTCTTCGGCTTGCCCGTCGCGGGGCCGAAGATCATGTCGACCTCCTCGACGGTGTAGCCCTGCTCGACGGCGGCGGCGAGCGTCCGCATCATCGCGAACGTGCCGATGCGGTTCGCGATGAAGTTCGGCGTGTCCTTGGCGCGCACGAGGCCTTTGCCGAGCAGGCCTCCGCACAGCGCCTCGGCGCGCGCGAGCGTCTCGGGCGCCGTGTCGGCGCCGGCGACGATCTCGACGAGCTTGAGGTAACGGGGCGGGTTGAAGAAGTGCGTGATGCAGAAGCGCTTCTTGAACGAATCGCTGCGCCCCTGCATGAGCTCGGCGATGCGCAGGCCCGACGTGTTCGACGTGATGACGGCGCGGCCGCCCAGCTCGTCGATGCGCGCGTACAGCTTCTGTTTGATGCCGAGGTTTTCGATGATGGCCTCGATGACGACGTCGCTCGCGGCGACGGCGGCCGCGAGATCGTCCTCGAGGTTTCCGACGGAGACGAGGGTCTCGAAGCGCGACGAGAAGAACGCGGCGGGCTTCGCCTTGCGCGCGCCCTCGAGGCCCGCGGCGGCGATCTTGTTGCGCGCCGTCGCGTTGCCGGCCGGCGCGTCCTTCGCCGGGATGTCGAGCAACCGGACCTTCACCCCCGCGTTCGCGAGGTGCGCGGCGATGGCCGCCCCCATGACACCCGCCCCCAAGACCGTCACTTGCCGGATCGGCTCAGTCGTGTGCATACGACCACGGTACCCGAAAAAAGATGGAGCGTCGACGCGGCGCGCGCGTCGACGCGGACCTTAGTTCAACGTCACAAGAGTGTCGCGAGCGGACGCGGCGACGGGGTCGTCGTCGTCGGCGGCGTCGTCGTCGCGAGGACTACGGAGTCGGTGCTGCGGGCGCGGGCGCGGCGGCGCCGGGCGCGGGACTCCACTGCGGCGGCTGCGCGGGCGCACCCGGCGCGGGCGCACCCGGCGCGGGCGCTTGGCCAGGCGGCGGTGCGTATCCGGGAGGCGGCGCGTATCCGGGCGCCGGTGCGTATCCGGGAGGCGGCGCGTATCCGGGCGGCGGCGCGTACCCGGGAGGCGGCGCGTATCCGGGAGGCGGCGCGTATCCGGGCGGCGGCGCGTACCCGGG
>JBBQJG010000304.1:0-6870 GCA_038325725.1 Polyangia bacterium
CGCTCTGGGGCTCGACGGGCGGGCGGCGTCCCCAGTGGCGGTAGATGGCCGCCTGCGCGCGCGTCGCGAGCAAGGGCAGCGGGCCGCGCGCTTTCATCAACGGCGCGGCGACCTTCGTGAGCCGCTCGAGCCGACCGAACAGCTCGACGAACGTCCAGTTGTAGCCGCCGATGAGGTAGCGCTCGCCCGCCGTGCCGCGCTCCATGGCGACGGGAAGGATCGCGGCGACGTCGCGCGCGTCGACGAAGTTCACCCCACCCGGCGGCGTCATCATGACCTCGCGCGAGAGGAACTGCAGCACGGGGCGCGTCGAGCTGAGGCGATCGTCGCCGGGGCCGAGGAGCAAGCTGGGGTTCACGGTCACGAGCTCGACGCGGCCGTCGCACAGGCGGCGCGCCGTCTCTTCTTGATAGACCTTGCTCGCGTAGTAGGGCCAGCGCGCGATGATGTCGATCGGCGTCGCGGTGGTCTCGTCGGCGAGATCGGCGGCGCGCTTCGACGACGCGATCGTGCCGCTCGTGGACGACATCACGATGCGGCGCACGCCGGCCTTCGCGGCCGCGTCGCACAGCACGCGCGTGCCGTCGACGTGGACGGAGTACATCTTGTGACCGTCGCTGGGCTTGTGCGACACCATGCCCGCGAGGTGGTAGACGCGGTCGACGCCCGCGACGGCGCGGCCGACGTCCTCGGCCGACAGCACGGAGCCCTTGACGATCTCGACGCCGAGGTCGGTGAGCCACGCGGGCGGCGTGCTCTGCACGAGCACGCGGACGTCCTTGGCGGCGCCGCGCGCCCCGCGCGCGAGGCCGCTCACGAGGTGAGAACCGAGGAAGCCCGTGCCCCCCGTGACGAGGATTTTTTTGTTCACGCTCACGACACCGACCTCAAGAAGCGTCGCTTCGCGCCCGGCGGTGACACGCGCGTCGCGAGGACGCCGAGCGTCTGCGTCTCGCTGTTCCAGGCCGCGCGCGCCGCTTCGGCGTCGAGCGTCACGGTGACGCCGTCGCGCAGGTTCTCGACGACGCGCTGGACGTAGGCGGCGACGAGGCGCCAGCCGTCCTGCGCCGGCAGGCTCGCCGTGAGCGAACCGAGCCACTCCGACGAGAGGAACGGCCCGAACGCGACGCCGAGCTCTCGCGCGCGAGGGACCGCAGCACCCTTCGGCAGCGATTCGTACGCGCCCGAGATGTAGGCCGGCAGGATGCCAACGTCCGCGCGCAGCGCGAGGTACCCGAGGCTCGGCAGGAAGTCGGCGAGCTCGCCCGAGAGCGACCGCGTGCCCTCGGGGAACACCACCATGTTGCGACCGCCGCGCAGCACGCGCTCGGCGAGATCCATCGACTTGCGGATCGAGCCCGACCGCTCCATGGGCACGAGGTTCGTGAAGTGCTTGAAGAAGGCGCGGCGGTACTTGTTGCGGAAGAAGTAGTCGGCCGCCGCGAGCGAAGTCAGGTCCTTGCCCGCGTCGCCGAGCGCGACCTTGATGACGCCCATGTCGAGGTGCGAGGCGTGGTTCGCAGCGACGATGAAGTTCGTGTGCTGCGGGACGTGGCTCGCGCCCTTGACGTCGGTGTCGAGCACGCGTTCGTAAAAGAGCCGCTGCGCGAGGGAGAGGCCGCGCTTGCCCGCGCGCGAGAGCGCCGCGGGGACGTTGACCTCGCTGTCTTCCTCTTGGGCGCCCGGTCCCACGGCGCGCGTGCGCGAGGTGACCAGGTGCCCACGCGCGAGGACCTCGTGCAGCTCGGCGACCGTGCCCAGCGACGTGACGTCGAGGTCCTCGGGCACGTTGACGCCGGCGGCCTCCATGGCGCTCGACAGCTCGGCGTACATGAGGCTGTCGAAGCCGAGCTGATCGAAGCGGCTGCCGAGCAGGACGTCGGCGCGGCGGCGGCCCGAGACCGTCGCGACCGTGTCGAGCAGCCACGCGACGGCGCTCTCGTCGCTGCGCACGGCGGCGACCAGCGCGCCCGTGCTCTCCTCGGCCTTCTTGCGCAAGCTCTGCAGCTCGGCGACGACCTCGCGCCGCTTGACCTTGCGCAGGGCCGTGCGCGGCAGCTCGGCGCTCGGCCAGATCTGCATGACCTTGACGCGCTTCCAGAACGGCAAATCAGCCGAGATCTTGCGGAAGTGCTCGTCGATGCGCGACTGCACCTCGCTGCGCGCGAGCATCGCGTCGTGCTCGTAGTTCGGGACGACGGCGCACGCGACCTGCTCGCCCGTGCCGTCGGGCAATCCAACAACAGAAAGGTCCTTGATGTACGGAGACTCGCGGTACAGGTCCTCGATCTCGTCGGGGTAGACGTTCTTGCCGTTCGAATCGACGATGATCTCTTTCGAGCGGCCGACGATGTACAGATTGCCGGCGTCGTCGATGCGGCCGAGATCTCCCGTGTGGAACCAGCCGTCTTTCACGGCGGCGGCCGTCGCGGCCTCGTCTTCCCAATAGCCGGCCATGACGTTGCGGCCACGCGCGACGACCTCGCCGACGCCCGTCAACGAATCGGGCTCGGACAGCTTCACTTCGATCCCCGGCAACGGCTTGCCGACGGAGCCGACGATCGGGTTGTCCTTGGGCGACGTCACGGTGAGCACGGGCGCCGTCTCCGTGAGGCCGTAGCCCTCGAAGAAGTTGAAGCCGAGGCCGTGGAACGCCTTGAGGACGTCGGGCGGCAGCGCCGAGCCGCCCGAGATGAGATACCTGATGCGCCCCCCGAAGCCTTCGTGAATCGGCAGGAACACGAGCACGCCGAGATCGATCTTCGTGCGCGTGCGCAGCTCGTAGTTCGCCGCCATGAGGCCCTTCAAGAACGTCTCGAGGATGGGCGCCTTCTCGGAGAAGCGCTGCATGAGCCGCCGCCGCATGAGGTCCCACAGCGCGGGCACGCCGACGATCGCCGTGACGCGGCCCTTCTTCAGAGCGCTGCCGATGGCGTCGCCCGTGAGCTCGGACAGGTACGTGATCTGCGCGCCGTGCGCGAGCGGCACGAGCATGCCCGTCGCGAACTCGAACGTGTGCGACAGCGGGAGCACGGAGAGCATTCCGTCGTTGACGCCAAACTCGAAGACCTTCGACAGCTCCGACACCATGAACGTGAAGTTCCGGTGCGTCAGCATGACGCCCTTGGGCTTGCCCGTCGTCCCCGACGTGAAGATCAGAGAAGCGAGCGTGTCGGGGTTGTGTTTGCGCGCCAAACGCCCGAGGCGCTCGGTCTCGACGGCGAGGTCCGGGAGCTCGAACGCCGTCGTGAAGGGCCACACCTTCGTCGCCAACCCCGCCTCGGCGAGGGCCTTGGCGAGCCCCGGGCGCTTTTCGAGCACGTCGTCGCCGATGAGAATGCCGGCCGCGCCCGAGGCGCGCGCGATGTTGACGATCTCGGCGACGTTCGACTCGTGGCCGAGCGGCACGGCCGCGCCGTGCGCCTTGAGGATGCCGAAGAAGGCCATCGACCACTCGGGCGCGTTCTTCGCGACGATGAGGACGCGCGCACCCACGGGCACCTCTTGCCCCAGCAGGAAAACGCCCACGCGCGACGCGAGCTCCTGGAGATCGGCGTAGCTGTAGATCTCGTCGCGCTTGCCGCGCTCGATGCGCACCGCCGTGCGCGTCGCGTGCAGCTTGGTCGTCGTGTCGAACAGCTCGAGCAGGTCGTGGTAGCTGTAGACCTGCTTCGGCTTGCTCGCGTACGTCTCGTCGAGCTCGGGCAAGACCCACTTCTGCAGGCCCGGGAAGTGGATGTTCATCCAGTAGTCGTGCCAATCGAGGTGCTGGGGGCCCCACACGAGGAGCTTCTGGTCTTCGGGCGGCAGGCGATCGAACAGCGCGCGGGCATGATCAGCGCGCAGGATGTACGCGTTCTCGAAGATGAACGGGCGGAACAGCTCGATGTTTTTGGCCGCCTCCGCCGTGACGCGCTCGAGCTCGCCCGCGCCCTTGATGAAACGGTCGACGACCTCGGAGAAGCGACCGGCCCCCCACTTCGGCCGAATCTTCTCCAGCGTCTCGGACGCGCGCTTCGCGACGCGGTTGATCATGGGGATCGAGAGCTTGTCGTAGCGCTCCTCGGAGACGGGGCGAAACTCCATGCGCGCGACGAGCTCGTTGAGGAACTTGTTGCCGCTCTCCTTGGTCTGGAAGCGCTTGCGCTTGTACAGACCCGTGAGCGTGACGACGCGATCCATGTGCAGCGGGTTGAGATCGCCGCTCGAGAGCTGAAAAACGAGCGGCGGCTGCTCGACGCAGGCCTGCGCGGCGGCCATGAGCATGGCGGCGCAGACGTGGTCGACGGGCACGACGTCGAGGATGAGCTTGTTCGAGACGGGCAGGACGTTCTGGCCCTTGAGGGCCAGATAGACGAGCGGCGCCGACGTCGTGAAGCCCTCGTTCCACCCGGGGAATGGGTACGCGACGGCCGACTCGACGATCGCGGGTCGGACGATAGACCGGAAGATGCCCGTCTCGCGCGCGACGAGCTGGTCGCCCATGCTCTTCGTGTACGTGTAGATGTTCGGCCAGCCCCAGCGGGCGGCGCGCTCGATGCCCTGCTGGGTCATCTCCTCGCGAATCCACTCCTTGCGGGCGCGCGCGACGGCGAGCTTCAGGGCGCCTTCGTCGTCGGGATCGCGGTTCTCGTCCCGCAGGCGCGCGCGCGCGTCCTGACGCAGCTTCGCGAGGATCTGCGCGTCGTCGGCGAGCTGGCGAATGCGCGCCGCGCCGAGCGCGTTGTCGGCCATCTCTTGTTCGACCGAAAACTTCGTGCCCGTCAGCTCGCCGCGGCGCGGGAAGTAGCCGTCGAGCTCCTCGGTCTCCCACACTTCCCCCGAGCGGTTGCCAGCGACGAAGCACGTGCTCGTGTGGATGAGCGCGGGCCGCTTCATGCGCTTGGCGAACGCGATGACGTTCTTCGTGCCTTCGACGTTGGTGCGCAGCGCCGACTCGAGCGGCGGGTTGAACGTCACGCGCCCCGACGAGTTGATGAGGACGTCGATGTCCTGGGCGACGCGCTGGGCGGCCTCTTCGGACAGGCCCAGGTTCGGCTCCGTGATGTCCCCGTCGACGACGACGACCTTCTGCCGCAGGAACGTCGCGAGGCCTTCGGCGCCGCCATGTTTTTCGCGCAGCGGGTTGAACACGGGCGACGTCACGACGCTCTTCCAAAAGCGCGACTCGGCGTCGGTGCCCGAGCCGCGGCGGACCATGACGTAGGCGCGCCCGATCTGCGGGAAGCGCTCGAGCAGCATCCCGAGCAGCACCTTGCCCACGAACCCCGTGCTGCCGAGGATGAAGACGTTGCGGCCCCGGAAGATCTCGGAGACGGGAAGCGGGGATGGCGACGCGACGGCCGGCGTCGGCGGCCGCTCGGGCGACTGCGGGTTCTTCATGGATCCGAGGGCTTTAGATAACTCGCCCGGCCTCGAATGCCAAATCGGAAGCGCCGAGGACGCAACCCGTTTCGGGTATGACCGATGGTAGCATGATGAGTATGACCGTCCGGAAGGTGAAGATCAGCATCAGCATCGACGCCGCGCTGCTGGCCAACATCGACCGCTACGCCGCCGCGAACCACGTCACGCGCAGCGCCGCCCTCGAAAGCTGGCTGGGACAGATCTCGCACAAGGAGCGCCTGACGCGTCTCGAAGAGGAGACGGCTGCCTACTACGACTCTCTGACCGAAGCCGACAAGCGCGACGATGCCGAATGGGTCGCCTTCGCGACCAAGAGCTATCGCAAGCTCCACATCGACGACGGTTGGCCCGGGGCACCGCCCGCGGCGAAAGCTCCAGCGCGAAGGGCTCGAAAGTGAGAAAGCGCGGGTTCATTTACTGGGCGAATCTCGACAAACGTCGCCCGGCGCTCGTCATCTCGATCGACGCGCGAAACGATCGCGCGAACGACGTCATCGTCATCCCGTGCTCGACGAGGCTGCTAGACAGCAGCACGCACGTGAGGCTCACCCGTGGGGAAGGTGGCGTCCCTGCCCCGTGCGTTCTCAAGTGCGAGCAGATCGTAACGGTGTACCAGCGCGATCTCGACGCGACTCCCCTCGGCGCGCCGCTGACACGTGCGCGTCTCGCCGAGGTCGAGCGCGCCGTCGCGCGCGCGATTGGCGTGCCCGCGTAACCTACTGGATGCAGCCGATGCGCTGCGTGTCGAAGGCGATGTCGTCGATCCAGAGATCGGTGAGCACGCGCGTGTCGCTCTGGTCGCCGACCGTGTCGGGCTGTTTGAGCCCCAGTCCCCCGTACGGGGACAGGCCGGCCTCGAGACGAGTGAACTGCGTCGAGACCGTGGGCGTCGGTCCGCCCTCCTTCGTCGTACGCACGCCATCGGCCCACACCGGCTCGTAGATGATGGCGTCGGCGCCGTCGATGTACCACTTGGGCATGGCCGCGGCGGCGCCGTCGAAGTACGCCTCGATGCAGTACCACTGGTCGACGATGTACGGCTTGCTGCGACGCGGGTGCTCGCCGCCGCCGCCGTGCCAGACGCCCATCATGCCGTCGAACTGGTAGCCCATCTCGTACCAGCTGCCGGACTGGTCGTAGGCGGCGACGATGTTGCCGTGGCCGCCCGGCGCGCCCGGCGAGAAGTGGATGTAGAAGCGCGCCCAGACCTGGTTCTTGATCGTGCCGACCTTCGTGCTCATGAGGCGCCCACCCTTGGCGACGCCCGCCTGATCCGAGTAGAGGTGGTACGAGTGCGTGCCGTGCGCGGGGTGGTCCGTGACGATGGCGCTCGGCGTCCCGCCCGTCCAAACGGCCGTGTCGATGCCGTTCTCGAAGTCCAGGCAGAGCTGATAGTTGTGGTTCGCGCAACCGGCCGTCGTCGTCGGGCCCGCGACCTCGCCCGTGGGCGCGTCCTTCGCGCCG
>JBBQJG010000305.1:0-6867 GCA_038325725.1 Polyangia bacterium
ATTCGTGGCCGGGCGTTCATGGCTCTCGGCGACGTCGCAGGCGAGGAGGTCTATCGATGCCTAGGTCCGCAGATATAGGTGCAGACTCGTTTCAGCGGCGTCAATCGCGATCGCGTGCACGATGTCCCCTTGCGGTGTTGCTCGCGTTCGGCGCGACGAGCCCGTTTGCCTGCGGGGTTCGAGGTGGCGGTGCTCCCAGTGATGCGGCCGCCGGCGGCACGATCGGGGCGGGAGGCGTCGGCGGCACTTCAGGGAGCGGCGTCGGCGGTTCGTCGGGAAGCGGGGGATTGGGCGCATCGGGTGTGACTGGGACCGCTGGCACGGCCGGCTCAGGGGGCGATGCGGGCGTCGGGGGGGTGGCAGGGAACACGATAGGAGCTGGCGGCGCGCCCTCTGGCGTCACGATCAAGATCGGCAACGTCGACGTGCCGAAGGAGAACGTCATTGCCTTCGTCCACTTTGGCCATTCCAACATGGCGGGACGCGGAGTGAGCCCGACGGGCACCCGCCCTTTCTTCTTCGAGTCACCGGACGCCCATGGATGGATGTATCACTCGGGCAAGGGCTTCGAGCCGGCGCTCGAGCCCAACACAGCGGGTGACCCGAATCAGAACCGGCTCAACGGCATGCTCTCTGGCGGTCCGGGAACGGCGCTGGTCAAGGAAGCGGTCGCTCTGGCGGTCAGCAAGGACAAGTACTTCGTATCCGTCGGATTCGGTCAATCGAGCGCGTATTGCTCGCAGTTCCTGCCCGGCGCCCTCTATTACGACAAGGTGATCGCGGGCGCGAAGGAGCTCAAGGGCAAGGTCACGTTCGCAGCGATCGTCGTGATGCTCGGCATCACCGAGCGGCACGGCACGGCCGCTGACATCGCCGGCTACCCGGACTGCATCAACAAGCTGGTAACGGCCGTCCGCGCGGACCTCGGAGAACCCAACCTCCCACTGCTGCTCAACGACTACGAGATGGGAACGACGGGGCCCAACAATCCAAACAGCACCTTCGCGATGGCGATTCGCCCGAAGATCCTCAAGGTGCCGAGCATGGTGTCGAACTCCGTGATCATTCCAACTGACAACCCGATCGTCGAGATCCAGGCCGACAACAGCACGAATGACTGGCACCACTTCAGTCTCGACGGGCACAAAGAGTACGTTCGCCGCGTCTTGGCCACGATGAAGGCCAAGGGTTGGTTTCCCTGGTAGCCGTCGCGATCAGCGCAACGTCAGCAGCGCGCCCGCGATCATGAGACCGACGCCGAGCGCGGACTTGGGCGTCAACGCTTCTCCGAGGACGAGCCAGGCGAGCACGACGGTCAGAGGGAGGCTCAGCTTGTCGATCGGGGCCACACGTGACGCGGGCCCGAGCTGGAGCGCTCGGAAGTACGCAAGCCATGAGAGCCCTGTCGTCACGCCGGACAGAACGAGAAATGCGAGCGTTCGGCGATCCACGGCGGCCAGCGCTCGATGCTCGCCGCGGCCCAAAACGATCGCCCAAGCAAATACCAGGATCACCACGGTCCGAATCGCCGTAGCGAGATTCGAAGGAACTCCGGCGACCCCGAGCTTCCCAAGGATCGCCGTGGCGCCTGCGAACGCCGCCGACAGCAGCGCGTAAGGCAACCAACTCAAGCGACCTCCGTGCGCGGCACCGCAGGGAGCGTCAACAACGGCGCGAGGCGCGATCTCAGCCGAATAGACATGGAGCAACCTATCATCTGATGACGGTCGTGAACGCCACGGTCGTGAACGCGTTTGGTCGCGGGCGTGGGCCCCCCTATCGTTGCAGATCGTCGTCACCCGCGTGAAGGATCATCCGTCCATCGGCCAAGGAGTCGTGCTCGGTACGCGATGCTTTTGCTTGCGTGACGCCAATCTCTTGTGGCGACGGCGCTGCATGCCTGGCGTCGAAATCTGTTGCGTGAAGAAGAGGGAGCGCCAAGATCGGGCGCATCTGTCGCCGGACTAAACCGATGAGTCGACTTGCCGTCGCCGCATTCGCTCTAGTGGTCGCTAGCCCGGCGCTGGCGCAAGAGCGCGCCTCCGCAGGACCGCATCCCTTCGATCAACTCGCGTCCCTGAATGCTTAGTTGGGTTCTGCAATTCCGCGGGATTCCCGGGAGTCGATCACCACCAGAGGAGATTGAGGATGCTTCTATTGCGATCTGTCTCGATAGCCATTCTTGCACTCGCGGGCGCGACGACGCCCGCCCAGGCCGGCCCCGCGCCCCGGGTCAAGGAAGAGCGGCCTGGACTGCTTGCACGAGCGAAGGTGACCGCGGAGGTCGCCGAGGGCACCGCCCAAGCCAAGTTTCCCAAGGCGAAGCGGGTCAGCGCGGAGATCGAAGAGGAGAACGGCAAGCTCATCTACTCCTTCGACTTCAAGACCAAGGGCAAGAGCGGGATCGACGAGGTGGGTGTTGATGCCGTGACCGGCGCGATCCTCACCGTGGAGCACGAATCGCCGCGCGCCGAGGCCAAGGAAAAGGCCGACGACGCGAGGAACGCCGGCGCAACTCACCCCTCGAAGTGATCGACGAATGGCAACCCCGCACGCCGGCCCGAGACGAATGAGCCCGCAGGGGCGAGAGCTATTGAGCAAGGTGCCGAAGGTCACCGTGGCCTTTTGGGTCGTCAAGATCTTCGCGACGACGCTCGGAGAGACCGGGGGCGACGCGTTTTCGATGACCTTGAGCCTCGGCTACGCCGTGAGCAGCCTGATCTTTCTGGGATTTTTTCTCGTCACCCTCGGCGCCCAGCTGAAATCGGCGCACTACCATCCGATCTTCTACTGGGCCGTCGTCGTCGCTACGACGACGGTCGGAACGACGACGTCCGACTATATCGATCGCACCTTGGGACTCGGGTACGTCAAATCCTCGGCCATCCTTTTCTGTCTGGTCCTCGTCGTGATTGGAGCGTGGCGCTGGGCCACGGGGGCGATCGCCGTTGACCGCATCACGACGAGAAAGGACGAAGTCTTCTATTGGGTCACGATCCTCATCTCGAACACGCTCGGCACGGCGCTCGGTGATTTCGTCGCGACGTCGACCGGGCTGGGGTTCGAGCGCGGCGCGCTCGTGTTCGGTGGCCTCATCGCGGTCGTGGGCCTCATCCACTTCTTCACGGACGTGTCGGGCGCGGTGTTGTTCTGGGCCGCTTATGTCCTGACTCGGCCTCTCGGGGCAACGCTCGGCGACACGCTCACGAAGCCGCATTTGGATGGGGGGCTGAATCTGAGCAGGATTACGTCCTCGCTCGTGATCGCGGGAGCGATGATCGTCCTCATCGGCGCCACGTCCCTCCGCAAGCGGGCCGCGGAGCCCGCTTGACGGTGCGCGACCGGCGCGCCGCAAAAGACGTAAGCTCGGCGGCATGAGTCTCGCGCACATCCTCTTGGTGCTCGTGGCGGCGGCCATCCCACTTCCTGCGGGACCGCCTGTCGGGATGGACTACCTCGCCTACGATGCCGCGACGAATCGGCTTTGGGTCCCGGCGGGCAACACGGGCAATGTCGACGTTGTCGACGTCGCCACGCTGAAGGTGACGCCGCTCGGCGGGTTCTCCACGGCGCCACCGCGCAAAATCGGTCGTCCGCGCATGGGGCCCAGCTCCGCGGCCGTGGGTGGGGGCGTCGTTTGGGTCGGCAACCGAGCCAACAATGCGGTCGTAGGATTCGACGCCAAGAGCCTGAAGACCCGGGGAAGCGCCATCACGCTCTCCGCGATGCCCGACGGGCTCGCATACGTCGCGCGTACGCGCGAGCTCTGGGTCACGATGCCCGGGCTCCGGGCCCTCGCCGTCGTCCGCGTCAGCGACGACAAGCCGGGCATCGCGGGGAAGGTCGAGCTCGACGGCGCCCCCGAGGGGTACGCCGTCGACGACGCGCGCGGGACCTTCTATACGAATCTCGAAGACAGGGACGAGACGCTCACCTTGGACGTCAAGACGCGGCAGGTGATCGCGCGCTGGCCTTCGGGCTGCGGCGCGGACGGGCCACGGGGGCTCGCGCTCGACGGTCCGCGCCGCCTGCTGTTCGTCGCCTGCACGGACGGCGCCGGCGTCTTCGATCTCGCGCAGTGCGGGAAGGCCGTCGGCAGGATCAAGACGGGCGGCGGCGTCGACAACCTCGCCTACGACCAGACCCGGCGGCTGCTCTTCGTCGCCGCGGGGAAGGACGCCAAGATGACGATCGCACACGTCGCCGACAGCGGCGCGCTCGACGTCGTCGCGACCGTCGCGACGACGCCGGGCGCGCGCAACCCGGTCCTCGACGCGCGCGGCACGGCCTACGTCGAGGACGCGGCGGCCGGCCAGTTGCTGATCTTCGGCGCCGACACCTTCAGCCCGAAGGTCGACGCGCCCACGCGAGGCGCACGAAAGTAGGCAGCGCCAGCAGCGTCACGGCGGTCGAGAGCGCCAGCCCGCCGATGACGGCTACGGCCAGGGGGCGCTGGATCTCGGCGCCCGCGCCCCAGCCGAGCGCGAGCGGCGCGAGACCCGCGAGCGTCGCGATCGTCGTCATGAGGATGGGGCGGACGCGCTGGCGGCCCGCCGCCAAGACGGCGTCCTCGACGTCGGTCCCGGACGCGAGCGCCGCCTCGAAGTGCTCGACCAGCAGGATGCCGTTCTTGACGACGAGGCCGACGAGCAACACGCACCCCATGAGCGAGGACGCGTTGAGCGGGACCTGCGTCGCCCACAAAGTGACGAACGCGCCCACGAGCGCGAGGGGCACGGTCCCGAGCACGAGCAGCGCGTGCCGCAGAAAGCGAAACTGCGCGACGAGGACCACGAGCACGGCCAGCAGCCCGAAGCCGAGGACGGTCGCGAGCTCGCGAAAGGTCTGCTGCTGGCTGGCGTACTGACCGCCGATCTCGAGGCGATATCCCTCGGGCAGCCGGAGGCCGCGCAATCGCGCTCGGACGTCGCGTGTCACCGAGCCGAGATCGCGCTGCTCGTGGTCGGCCGTCACGATGACGGCGGGGCGCAGGTTCTCGCGCACGAGCTCCGTCGAGATGCCACGCCGCTCGGGTGGGGCCACGGACTCGATGGGGATTGGCCCTGTTGGGGACCATGCAAGCGTCAGGGTCGTGAGGCGGGCCGGATCGAATCGGACCTCGTCGGGATAGCGCACGCGCACGTTGATGGGGCGATCGGCCCGTCGGAACACGCCGGCCTGGGTGCCGCGCAGGCTCGTCTCGAGATCGGCGGCCAGGTCGGCTGCCGTCTTGCCGAAGCGCGCCGCCGCGCCGGCGTCGACGCGGAAGCGCAGCTCGGGCGATGGCGCTTCGAAGCCGGGGTAAAGATCGACGAGGCCCGGAACATCCCGCACACGCGTCGCCACCTCGGTCGCGAGCTCGTGTAGCCGCACATAATCGTCGCCGAAGAGCTTGATCTCGATGGGCCGCGGCGAGCCGGAGAGATCGTTGAGGATGTCCTGCAGCACCTGGACGTACTCCGTGCGCGCCTCTGGCACCTCGCGCGCCACCTCGGCGCGGATGGCCGCGATGATGGCCTCGACGTTCTGGCGCGCGCCGCGCGGGACGAGGCGCACCATGATGTCGCCGCGATTCATCAGCGTCGCCGCCGCGGGGCCCAGCTCCGCGCCCGTGCGGCGCGAGTAGGTCTGGACCTCGGCGTGGCGCCCGAGCACCGCCTCGATCTTGCGCGCGACAGCGTCGGTCTCCGTGAGCGAGGTGCCCGCCGGGAGGAAGTAGTCGAGCACGAAGGCCCCCTCGTCCATCGTCGGCAGAAAGCCGCTGGGCACGACGCGCAGCGCGAGCCAGCCGGCCACGAGGAGGGCCGCGGCGATCGCCGACAGCAGCGCGGGGTGGTGCAAAAGCGGGCGGAGCACGCGTGTGTAGCGTTCGCTGAGCGCGCCGCCGTCCGCGGACGCGGGCGACGCGCGACGCGGACGCAGCCAACGCGACGCCAGGAGCGGCGTCAACGTCAACGCGACGACGAGCGACACGACGACCGCCGCGCTCAACGTCACGCTGAGCGACGTGAAGAAACGCCCGACCAGCCCCGCCAGGCCGAACAGCGGCAGCAGGACGACCACGGTTGTCGCCGTCGTGCCAATGAGCGCCGACAGCAGCGCGCGCGGGCCCACGATGGCGGCTTCCTGGGGATCGTCCCCGGCCTCGAGCCGGCGCCCGATGGCCTCGACGACGACGATCGCATCGTCGATCACGAGGCCGATCGCGACCGCGAGGCCGCCCAGCGACATTAGGTTCAGCGTCTCACCCACGATCGCGAGGGCCAGCAGACTCGTCGCGAGCGTCAGTGGCACGGCGATGGCCGCGACGAGGCCCGCGCGCACGCTGCGCAGGAAGGCGCCGATCACGATCATGCATAGGGCGACGCCGATCAAGATGGCATCGCGCACCGAGCGCATCGATTCCTCGACGAGCGCGGCCTGATCGTAGACCGGCTCGAGGCGGACGCCCGCGGGGAAGCCGCGCGCGACGTCCCGGGCGGTCTCGAGGACGCGCGTGACGACGTCGGGCGTGCTCGCGCCCGGCAGCCGGCTCACGCTCACGAGCACGGTCTCTCCCGCGGGGCCATTGACGCGGACGAATCGATCCTCGGCGCCCTCGAAGACGCGGGCGACGGACCGCAGCGGGACGGGGCTGCCATCGGGCGCCGTCGCGACGGGGAGCTGCTCGAGATCGGCGAGCCGCCGCGGCTCGGCCGAGGCCATGACCGTGACCTGCTCGCGCGCCTCGTCGAAGCGACCGACGGCCTGCAACACCGTCGATGCGCGCAGCCGGTCGGCCACTTCGACCGGGCGCAGGTGGAGCGCGGCGAGCCGCTCGGGGTCGAGGACCACCTCGACCTCGCGCACGTCGCCGCCGAGGACCTC
>JBBQJG010000306.1:0-6865 GCA_038325725.1 Polyangia bacterium
GTGCACCTCGTAGGCGACGAAGTAGGGTGGCGGCTTGCCCTTGGCGCCGAGCGCGCCCATACCGCGGCGGAGCTCGGCCTCGAGCGCCGTGAGGCCCGGGGGCCGAGGCGCGCCGCCGCCCGACAGCGGATCGACGCGCAGCACGCGTGGCGGCCGCGCGGGCGCGCCCTCGAACCGAACGGTCGCGGCGGCGCCCGTGGGGGTTCCGGGCGAGGCGGCGCACCCAGCTCCCACACTGGCCCCGAGGAGAATCGCCAACGTCGCGCGGGGCCAAGCAAGGGTCATGGAGGTCGTAGCGTATCGCATGCTGTCGCGCGCGTCGCGGTCGGCCACCGTCGCGGCTCGACCCTTTCACCCCGCCCCCGATGGTGGTAATCCTTCGCCCCATGGACACGTTGACCAGCGCCGCGATGGTTCCCTTCCTGCTTCGGTGGGCTCACATCATGTTCGGCATCATGTGGCTCGGGCACCTGTACTTCTTCAACCTCGTGAACGTCCCCTTCCAGGGCGGCCTCGACAAGGAGCTCAAGCCCAAGGTGAACCCGGCGCTGCTGCTGCGCACTCTCTACTGGTTCCGCTGGTCGGCGATGTGGACGTTCGTCCTCGGCCTCGCGCTGTTCGTCTGGCACTACGTCACGCCCGAGCACAACATGAGCTACCCCGAGGGCGGCATGACCGGCCGCGCGATGTGGATCGAGTTCGGCATGCTGCTGGGCGCGATCATGTGGTTCAACGTCTGGTTCATCATTTGGCCCCGCCAGAAGCTGATCCTCGGCGGCGTGGCGGCCGGCACGCCCCACCCCGACGCGGCGAAGATGGCCGGCGTCGCGGGCAAGGCCTCGCGCTTCAACACGTACGCCTCGGGCCCGATGCTCTTCGGCATGGTGGGCGCGACGCACCTGTCGGCCATGAGCTTTCCCGTGCTGCTCGTCGTGAGCGTGATCGGCCTCGGCTTCTGGTTCGGCATGATCAAGCGCTCGTTCAAAGTGAAGACGACGGTCTGAGGTTCTTTGACGCGCACGCGTTCGGGGAGAACAATCCCAGCATGCCCAGGATGCCCGGGATGCGTGCCCTGTCCGTGATCGTTGTCGTCGCGCCGCTGATGTTCGTCTCGGCGCGCGTCGCTACGGCTGCGGCGGCCGAGGGCGCGATGCAGCCCGCGACTTGGCTGACGCCCGCCCCGCCGAGCGGCGTCGCGACGGGGCCCGCGACCGGGCCAACGACCGCTCCGCCGAGCGGCGCCCCAGCGACGGCCGACGGCGTGCTCGTGCACGCGATCTACGCGCAGCTGCCCGATCTCCCCGAAGGCGACATCACGCGCCGCGCGTTCACCGACGCGGCGGCCCGCTACCACCTCGCGCCTCTCGAGGTCATCGACATCGCGGCCGCCCCGCCGCCCAAGGCGCCGGGAACGCTCAAGGCGACGCTCGCCAAGGTGGAAAAGCTCGCCTTTGACGAAGCGCTCAAGGAGCTCGACGCCGACCTCGAAGAGGTCGCGGCGACGGGCGGCGCCGGGCTGACGACGCTCGAGCTGTCAGATCTCTACCTCCACCACGGCATGGCGATGGCGCGCGCCGATTGGAACGCGCCCGTCGGCCTCCAGATGGCGGCGCTCAATCAGGGCCGCGCGCGCGCCTTCGACGACTACCTGCGGGCGGCGGCGCTCGCGCCCGATCGGATGCTCGACAAGCGCTCGCTGCCGCCCCAGGTCGTCGCCGACTTCGAACGCGGCCTCGAGATCGCGCGCAAGCTGGTGCGCGTGACGCTCGTGCTGCGCGGCGACGCCGACGCCGAGGTCAGCATCGACGGCGCGCCCGCGATCCGCATCGAGGGCGGCCTCACGGTCAAGGACCTGCCGCGCGGCGATCACCTCATCGCCGTGACCGAGCTGGGCCGCGCCGCCTGGGGCACGAGCCTGTCGATCTCGAATGACACGTACGAGCTGACGATCCCCGCGCGCCCGTCGCTCGGCCTGCCCGACGCCGTCGCGGCCGATCACGCGCGGCGCATGGGCGCGCACTTCGCGCTCGTCGCCGAGCGCAAGCCCGGCGGAGGCGCGCGCGTCGAGCTGCGCCTCGTCGATCTGTCGGGCACGAAGCGCGATGCCGCGCTCGTATCGACGACGGGCGACGAGCGCGGCGCGATCGACGCCGCCGTCATGCGGCTCGACGAGCAGGCGCGCAAGATTCGCCAGCTCGAGCTCGCGGGCACGCTCAAGGCGGCGACCTCCCTCGACGCGGAACCGCCGTCCGACACGACGACGTCGACGATGCTCGCACCGCCGCGCCCGCGCGCGACGTTTCACGACGATCCCGTCGTCTGGGCCCGTGACCGCTGGCCCCTGCTGACGGCGATCGGCGTCGTGACCGCCTCGGCGATCGTGCTCGGCTTCGCCGCCGGCAATTGAATTCGGGACCCTGAGAGGGTCCCGCGCCCCCGGCGCTCGCTCCGCGCGGCGAAGCCGCGCTTCGCTCGAGGTCGCTCGACGCGCGCGCTCACCGCGCGTACTCTTGCGCGCATGAGCGCCCCGCCGGCGCGGCGAACCAGCGGCTTCGGAACGTCGATCTTCACGGAGATCTCGGCGCTCGCCGTCGCGCACGGCGCCGTCAACTTGGGTCAGGGCTTCCCCGACTTCCCGGCGCCCGCGTTCATCAAAGAAGCGGCGCTGCGCGCGATCCGCGAGGACCGCAACCAGTACGCGCCCGCCGCGGGCTTGCCGCGCCTGCGCGCCGCGCTCGCCGCGCGCTGGGAGCGCCTGCACGGCACGCCCGCCGACGCCGACACCGAGATCACCGTCGGCGCCGGCGCGACCGAGCTCCTGCACGACGCCGTGCTCGCCGTCGTCGAGCCGGGCGACGAGGTCATCGTCTTCGAGCCGACGTACGACGCCTATGTCCCCGACGTGCTCATGGCGGGCGGCGTCGCGCGTCCCGTGGCGCTGCGCCCACCGCACTGGACGTGGGATCCGACCGAGCTCGCGCGCGCGTTCGGTCCGCGCACGCGCGCCGTCATCCTGAACACGCCGCACAACCCGACGGGCAAGATGTTCTCGCACGCCGAGCTCGAGCAGCTCGCGACGCTGTGCCGCGCGCACGACACCGTCGTCATCAGCGACGAGGTGTACTCGGAGATCACCTTCGACGGCGCCGCGCACGTCCCCATCGCGACGCTGCCAGGCATGCGCGAACGAACCATCACGATCGACAGCATGGGCAAGACCTTCAGCGTCACCGGCTGGAAGGTCGGCTGGGCCATCGCGCCCGCGCCGCTGTCGCGCGACCTGCGCGCCATCCACCAGTTCGTGACGTTCACCAACTCCGTCCCGTTCCAGGAAGCGCTCGCCGACGGCCTCGCCCTCGCCGAGACCCACGGCTACTACGACGAGCTCCGCGCCGCCTACACCGCGCGCCGCGAGCGCCTCGCGAGCGCCCTCGGGGCGGTCGGCCTGCCCGCGCTGCGCGCGCAAGGCGCCTACTTCCTCCTCGCCGACCCCACGCCCTTCGGCTTCGTCGACGACGTCGCGTTCTGCCGCCACCTCTGCACCGAGATCGGCGTCGCCGCGATCCCGACGAGCGTCTTCCACGCCGACCCCACGAAGGCCCCGCGCTTCGCCCGCTTCTGCTTCGCCAAGCGCGACGAGACCATCGACGCCGCCGCCGTCCGCCTGCGAAAGCTCGAAGCGCAGCACTGACGCCCGCGGCGGTGCATCACAAAGACGCGCCCCGCCTTGGCTTCCCGACGTTTTTGGATAGAGTCGCCCGAGCACCACGGCCCCCCGGCCGTTTCCCCCTCGGAGGTTTTCCTATGCACGCACGGAAACTCGCTTTGGTCCTCGGCGGCTTCGCCCTCGCCTCTTCCGCGACGGCGCAGGCGCACTTCATTCTCGTCTCGCCCCCGGCGGTCGTCGTGGGAGAGCGAAATGGCAAGGGCTCCCCTCCGTGCGGCAACGACGTGGGCATGGCGGCGACGCCGACCCCGGCCCAGGGCGGACATCCGCTGATGCTCAAGGTCCAGGAGACCGTCGGCCATCTCGGGTTCTATCGGGTCGCGCTCGCCCTGAAGTCGCGCACCGAGTTCCCGGTCGACAACGTCGTCTATGACGGCGCGGGAAAGATCCTGCCGCCGAGCGGAAACCCGATGGGAACCTCCGCGAAGGCCGACATCGCGACGACGCCTGTTCCCCCGGTGCTCGCGGACGGCATCTTCTCGCACGAGAAGACGGCTCCCACGGACGCGATCTACATGCAGGACATCGTGTTGCCGAACGTGAACTGCGACCGCTGTGTCCTTCAGGTGATCGAGTTCATGCACCCGCACGGATTCAACGGCGCGCCGGGGACCACCGGAGCGAACGGCGCTGGCGGCTACTTTTATCACCACTGCGCGGAACTCAAGATCACCGCGGACCCAGCGCTGCCGATCGCCGGTGGCGGCACGGACGCGGGGACGCCTGACGCATCGGGCGGCGCGGGCACGACCGGCACGGCAGGCTCGACGGGCGCGGCAGGCTCCTTGGGCACCGCAGGCTCGACGGGGGCGGCTGGCTCGACCGGCGCGGCGGGTTCCGTGGGCACCGCCGGCTCGACCGGGGCGGCTGGCTCGACCGGCGCCGCTGGAGTCACCGGCGGTGCGGCCGGCACGGTCGGCACCGCGGGCTCCACGGGCACCGCCGGGACTACCGGCGGCGCTGCGGGAAGCACTCCCCCCCGCCAGAGCTCGGGTGGATGCAGCCTCGGTGCGAGCCGGACGCCACGTGGCGCGTGGCTCGGAATCGTCCTCCTCGGAAGCTGCCTCGCGCTCGTTCGTCGTCGCCGTCACCGTTAGACGCGCGCTCGATCAGCGCCGGGCGCCCGCAGGCCCGGAGCACTTCTCGATCCCGAGATGCGCTCCGGGTGTAGCCTTGCGCCCATGTCGGTTCTGGATCGACTTTCAGATCTCGCACCCGAACTGGTGAGACCGCTCAAGCGCGTCGAATTCGAGGTTTTGATCGAAGCCGGCTGCTTCGAAGACGAGTACATCGAGCTGCTCGAAGGCGTCATCGTCAAGATGAGCCCCAAGCATCCGGAGCACTCGCAAGTAGTCACGCGCCTGAACGGGCTGCTCATCCGTCTCCTCGATGACGAGACGTCCGTCGGCGCTCACATGTCGTTCGCCGCCTCGGAGACATCGCTCGTCGAGCCCGACATCGCGTTGTTCCCCGCACGCGACTATCGCCGCGAACGACCCAGCGAAGCATTCCTCATCGTCGAGGTCGCGCTTGAATCCCTCCGCAAGGACCGTCGCATCAAGTCAGAGCTCTATGCGCGCGCCGGCGTTCCCGAATATTGGATCGTCAACCTCGTCGAGACGGTCGTCGAGATTCACACGCACCCGCGAGATAGCGCCTACGGGAACATGCGCACCGTGGGAACGGACGGGAGAATCCGACTGAACGCGCTCCCTGGGATCGAGATCGTCGTCGCCGATTTCTTGAGGTAGCGCCGCCTTCTCAACATCCGCCGCCGCAAGGGCTCACGAGTTCAAGTCTCGTCTCCGGCACGTCACGAATGCTGCGCCTGTCTTCTCCACCATGCGTTCGTGAGCATCGACATCACGTGGCAAAGTGAACGTGTCGGCACTCCCGGAGAATTAACGAGCGGGTCCGCAGGCCGAGTTCGACGTCGTTGCTTCGGGAACGATCATGAAGACCTTCTACAAGTGCCGCATCACTCCTCTGGATCTGAAGGGAGTGGTCTCGGGCCCAACCAAGCCGAACTGAACGAGCCGGCGGTCCGGATGGTTCTCGACCACTCCGGCTACGACACAAAGAAGACGGCAGTGCGAATACGTACCATCGGCCTGCGGGCTTGATGTGGCATTCGCCGCTACACCGTCTCTTCGTCCTCGATCTCGATCTTGATGTCCCAGGTCTTGCCGAGCCAGTCGAGGAGCTCGGCCTCGGCGCCTTCGATGGCCTCGACGCCGGCGGTCTCGAGGACCGTGCCGAAGATGAGCTCGCGCGCGTCCTGACGGCCGGCGCCCACGCTCACGAGGAACTTCTTGAAGCTCTCTGCGTCGGAGAACCGCTTCTCGAAGGCGTCCAGCGTCCGCTGGTAGCCGTCATCGCCGAAGGCTTCGACGAGGTCCTCGACGTATTCGAGCTCCTCCTCCGAGACGTTGCCGTCCGACAGGACGGTTTGCTTCATCAGGCCCACGAGCGCTGTGCGCTCATCCGCGTTCAAGTCGGCAAGCTCCATGCGAGCAAGAGTCGCATTTGGGCCAGCGACGTCAAGCGCGCGCTCGCGAAAGGTCCGCTACGCGTCCGGCGCGGCGGCGTCGTCCACGGGGGCGTCGTTGGCCGCGTCCACGGCCGCGTCGTCGCCGCCGGGATCGCCGCCCGCGCCCGCGTCGTCACCACCCGCGCCCGCGCTGCCCGTCAAGCCGGCGCCGCCGTTACCGCCCGCAGCGCCCGTCGAGCCCGCGGCGCCCGTCGAGCCCGCGGCGCCCGTCGCGCCCGCGGCGCCCGTCGCGCCCGCAGTGCCCGTCGCGCCCGCGCTCCCCGTCGAGCCCGCGGCGCCCGTCGCGCCCGCGTTACCCGTCGAGCCCGCGCCGCCGCCCGAGCCTGCCTTCCCACCCGCGCCACCCGCGCCCCCATCTTTCCCGCCGACGCCCGTCCCCGCGCCGCCGTCCGTTCCGGCCGTCGCGCCCCCGGCGCCGTCGCTGCCTGCGGCCGCCGCGTCCGCGCCCTCGCCGCCCGCGGCGCCCGCGGCGCCATCGTCGTTGCCGCCGCCCGTCCCGCCCGCGGGGGGCTCGGGGGGCACGACCTGGTCGGACGAGATGATCGTCCACGGCGATAGGTGCGTGATCTGCCCCGCCACCGAGTTGT
>JBBQJG010000307.1:0-6848 GCA_038325725.1 Polyangia bacterium
GTCTTCGCGCGCAATGTCGCCGGGCGCGCCTTTTTGCGTGGCACCTCGGAAGCGCGAGGCGCCGTCGTCGTGTTGCTCTCGGCTGGCCGGGCCGTCCCGTTGGCGCCGCTCGGGTGGGCGCTGTCGCGAATCGCCGCTGGACGGGAGGCCGTCATCCTCCGCGGGCGTTACATCGTCGCGCGCCGCCTCATGGCGCTGCCCGTGATCGTGCGCGCGAGCGGCCCCGGGCTGTTCTTCGAGTCGCTGTTCGAACGCCGCGCGCAGGACTTGGGCATCGACGTCGTCGGCTCGCGGCCCAAGAGCCCGACGCCGCTGTTGCTTCGCCCGGTGCTCCGCTTCTTGGCTGCTTGATCGGCTGCTTGATCGGCTGCCGATTGGTTGCCTGAGCGCCGCCCGCGAATCCTCGTGGCACGTTTGACCCGCTGGCTCGCCGCCTTGACCTCGTGATGGTAGGCTAACCGGATGCTTTCGATTTTAGAGGCCATTTTCGGCCTCGGCCTGCTCATCGTGTTGCACGAGGGCGGACACTTTCTGGTGGCGCGGCTCTGCGGGATGCGGGTCGAGCGGTTTTCGATAGGGTTCGGTCCAACGCTGCTCGGGTTCAAGCGTGGCGAGACGCTGTTCCAGATCGCGCCGATCCCTTTGGGCGGCTTCGTCCAGATCACGGGCCTCAACCCGAACGAAGAGTTCGACAAGAACGATCCGTTCGTCTATCCGAACCGGCCGCGCTGGATGCGCCTCGCGGTGATCCTCGCGGGTCCGGCCGCCAACTACGTCACGGCGATCGTGCTCATGTTCGCTGTGCTCCTCGCCTTCGGCATGCCGTCGAAGACGCAGAAGATCATCGAGCCCGTCGCTGGCAAGCCGGCCGCGGTCGCGGGACTCAAGGCGGGCGACGTGCTCGTCTCCGCGAACGGCCAGGCAGTTTCAGCCGACAGTCCGATCAGCGACGTGATTCGCGCGGGCCAGGGCGCGCCCGTCACGATCGACGTCAGACGCGATGGTCATCCGCTTAGCTTCGTCGTGAAGCCCGAGAAGCAGCCGTCGGGCGCGCTTCAGGTGGGCATCCAGATCGGCCCCGTCGATGAAAGAACGCCGGTCTCGCTGGGCGCGGCCACCAAAGAGGCCTTCGTCTATCCCTATTACGCGTCGATCGGGATCGTCGGCAACCTCGTCGACATGATTCGGGGACGCCTCCACGCGGATCTCTCGGGACCGATTGGCATCACCCAACAGATCGCCAAGGCCGCCGAACGAGGCGCGTCGTCGTTCTTCGAGATGGTGATTTTGCTGTCGGTGTACTTGGGCGTCTTCAATCTGCTGCCTTTGCCGGCCCTCGACGGGGGCCGCGCGACGTTCCTCGTCCTCGAGTGGATCCGCCGCCGCGCTGTTCCTCCGCGCATCGAGGCCGCCGTGCACACGGCGGGGTTCATGTTGTTGCTCGGTGTCCTGTTCTTCGTGAGCTTCAAGGACATCCGACACCTCTTCGGCAAGGGCTAGGCCGCTGGCAAGGCGCCCTTCGCGGATTCACCGCGGGCTCACGGGGGCGCGCGAGCTCATCGGCACGCGCTACCTCGCCGATCCGGCGTTGCGGCGCGAGTACGTGGCCGAGATCGCGCCGCGCACGACCGCTGCGCTCGGCAAGATCCTCGACGAGGTCTTTGGGCCCGACGCGACGCCACCGGCGCGCGCGCTCGATCTCGGCGCGGGCACGGGCGCCGCGGGCGCGGCGTTGCGCGCGCGCTTCGGTGGGACTCTCGAGATCGTCTCGGTCGATCGAGTCGCGGCGCCGGGGATCGTCGTCGCGGATCTCGAGCGGGGGCTGCCGGTCGACGGGCGTGCAGACTTGGGGCGCTTCGACTTGATCGTCGCGGCGCATGTGCTCAACGAGCTGTATGCGGGGCGGGCTGCCGAGGTGCAGATCGCCGAGCGCGCGGCGCGCGTGCTCGCGTGGTGTCGTTCGTTGCTCGCCGCGGGAGGCACGACGATTCTGCTCGAGCCGGCGCTGCGCGAGACGTCCCGCGCGCTGCTCTCCGTGCGCGATCGGTTGCTCGCGTCGGGGCTGCACGTCGTCGCGCCCTGCTTTTTGACCGGCCCCTGTCCGGCGCTTGGTCGCGAGCGCGATTGGTGCCACGACGCCGCCAAGGTGCCGAGCGGCCCGCGAGTGGACTTCAGCTACCTCGTGTTGAGGACGGAGCCGCTGGCCGTCCCCACGGTGGACACCTATCGCGTCGTCAGCGATCGGCTCGTCGAGAAGGGTCGCCTCAAGATCTTCATGTGCGGTCCGGCCGGGCGCCAGGCGCTGGTGCGGCTCGACCGCGCGGCGACTTTGGCGAACGCCGACTTCGATCGTCTCGAGCGTGGCGATGTCGTCTCGATCGCGGGCACGGCGCTCACGGAGCAAGGGGACGGCGCCCAGCGGCTCTCGGCCGACACGAAAGTGACCAAACGCCCGGCGTGACGGGGGCCGCCGGGGTGGCTCTCGTTCCGATGCCACCCACGGTGAATTCACGGCAAGCCACCCGCGGTGAATTCACGATCACGTCGCGCGGCGATCCGTCGCGCCGTGATAAAATCTCAAGTCGCGCCTCGGCATGAATTCTCATCTCGCTCAGGAGTGGTCTTCGCAATGGCCGCTGCCCGTCGTCGCCGTCGCGCTGCTCGGGATCCTTTTCGCGCTCAGGTTCGTCGTCGGGCCCAACGAGCGCGGCCGCGTCACGGCGGGCATCTTCTTCGCGGGGACGTATCTCGTCGCGCTGTCGGCGTCGGGGCTTTTGGCGCCCATCGCGCCTGGACCGCACAACTGGCCACGCGTCCTCACGATCCTTCTGTTCTCGTTCAGCGTCGTCCTCACGGCGGGGTTGTTGCTGTTCGACGTCGTGCTCGCGCGGCGCGCGTACCCACGCATCCTGCGCGATCTCGTGCACGCGATCGCGTACCTCATCACCGGCGCCGTCGTCCTCACGCGCTCGGAGGTCGACGTCACGAAGGTCTTCACGGCGTCCGTGCTCACGACGGCCGTCATCGGCCTCGCGCTGCAAGAGACGCTCGGCAACATCATGGCGGGCCTCGCGCTGCAGCTCGAGCCCGACCTCGAGGCCGGCGACTGGGTGCGCATCGACGACAAGGTCACGGGCCGCATCCGCGAGGTGCGTTGGCGGGCGACGACGGTCGTCACGAAGAACGGTGACCTCGTCATGATCCCGAACGGCGTCATCGCGCGCTCGCTCATCACGAACTTCAGCCGCCCCACACCGGCGCACCGGCAGTGGGTCATGGTGCGCGTCCACTTTCGGTACCCGCCAGGCAAGGTGCGCGACATCGTCGTCGAGGCCGTACGCGCGCAGGGGTTCGTGCGCGCCGAGCCGCCGCCCGACTGCATCCTCTGGGAGTTCAAGGACGATGCGTGTACGTACGCGGTTCGTTACTGGATGGACGACTTTCAGCGCGACGACTCGATGGACAGCGCCGTGCGCAGCGCGATCTGGTACGCACTCCATCGCGCGGGAATGGAGATCCCCTTCCCCTCGATGAACATCAACGTCACCGAGATGAATGAAGACCGCGAGGAGCGGAAGCATGACGAGGAGTACGCGCGCCGGGTCGACGCGCTCTCTCGGGTCGATGTCTTCCGCGCGCTCGACGCCGAGAAGATCGATCGGCTGGCGCGGCGCATGCGCCTCATTATTTACGGGCCGGGCGAGATCGTGTTGCGCCAAGGTGATCCCGGCGATTCGCTCTACGTGGTGCGCGCCGGCAGCGTCGCCGTGCAGATCGGCGCCGCCGAGGCGCGGCGAGAAGTCGCGACGCTCGCCTCTGGGCAGTTCTTCGGCGAGATGTCGCTCATGACGGGCGAGTCGCGCGCAGCGACCGTCGTCGCGAAGACCGACTGCGAGTGCTACATCGTCGACAAGGAGGCCTTCCAGGAGATCCTCGTCGAGCGGCCCGAGCTCGCCGGGACGATCAGCGACATTCTTTCGCGGCGGCAGATCGTGCTCGACGGCGCTTCGGCCGAGGCGGCGCTTGCGAGCCAGACGGTCCAGAAGAACCAGCTGCGCTCGAAGATCGCCGCGTTCTTCGGCATCGGCGGCGCGCGCAAGAGCTGATCAGCGCGCCGATGTGCCGGCCGTGACGCGAAGGAGGACGCGCACGTCGATGCTTTTCATTCCGGCACGTCGCGCGGCCTCGAGGCCGAGGTCGGCGTCCTCGTAGACGGTGCAGGCGGCGGGGGCGACGCCGAGTCGCCGCGCGGCCTCCAGGAAGACGTCGGGCTCGGGCTTGTGCCGGGCCGTGTCTTCCGAGGCGACGACGGCGGCGAACCAATCGGCGATGCCGAGCGCGGTGAGCACCTTCGTCACGACCCGGCGCGACCCGCCCGAGGCGATCGCAAGCGCGCCCTCGGCGCGACAGGCGCGCGCGATCGCGATGATGGGCTCGATCGGCGTCACCGTGAGCGCGCCCCCGAGAAGGCCGTCGACGTACGCTTGCTCTTTCTCGTGAGCGATCGCGACGGCGTCGAGCGCGAGCCCCGCGCGCTCGACGAGCAGGGCCGCGATCCGGGGCGACGGCATGCCGGCGAGCTCGTAGAACAGCGGTTCGGGGAACGTCAAGCCGTGGCGCTGGGCGACGATCTGCCACACGCCGAAGTGCGTGGCCATCGTGTCTGCGAGGGTGCCATCGAGGTCGAAGATGAACCCGCGATCGGGCGCGCGCGTCGAGTCGTTCACGGCGGGTGACTCTGGAGACGCGCGGCCGGCCTGTCAACGGACGTCAGATCGGTGGCGGCCGCGACCGCGCGCGGGCTGGTAGACTGGCGACGCCGTGATCGCCTGCCCGAAGTGCCAGACGCAGCTTCCGGACGACGCCGTCGTCTGTCCGCGCGACGGCACGCCGCTCGATGAGGCGCGCCGTCGGAGCGACGCCGAGCTCGTCCTCGCGGCGACGATGCCCGAGATTCCGGGACCCTCCTCGGCGTCGGGGGCGACGTCGGCGTCGGCGTCGGGGGCGACGCCCGCCGCGGCGGCCGCGGCGGCACTCGTGGACGCGCCCGCGCCGACCGCGTTCGACCCCCTCGTGGGGGCGACGCTCGCGGCGCGCTACCAGATCATTCGTCGCATCGGCGAGGGCGGCATGGGCGCCGTCTACGAGGCCAAGCACGTCGTCATCGGCAAGCGCGTCGCCGTCAAGGTGCTGCTCGAGAAGTTTTTGACGAAGAGCGACTTCGTCGCGCGCTTGCTGCAGGAGGCGCGGCTCGCGAGCTCGATCGGTCACGAGAACATCGTCGACGTCACCGACTTCGGCACGACCGACGACGGCCGCTCGTTCGTCGTCATGGAGTTCCTCGACGGCGAGGCGCTCTCCCAGCTCATCATGCGTGAAGCGCCGCTGCCCATCGAGCGCAGCCTGCGCATCGCGCGTCAGGTCGCGTCGGCGCTGGGCGCGGCGCACGCGAAGGGCATCTTTCACCGCGACGTCAAACCCGAGAACGTCTACCTCGTGCAGCGCGCCGACACCGATTTCGTCAAGGTCGTCGACTTCGGCATCTCGAAGGCCGTCAAACAGGGCGGCCAAGAGGAAGGTCCGGAGACCTATCGCCTCACGCACACGGGGCTCCTGCTGGGGACGCCTCTTTACATGTCGCCCGAGCAGGCGCGCGGCGACGAGGACGTCGACCACCGCGTCGACATCTGGGCGCTCGGCGTGATGATGTACGAGTGCCTCACGGGTGAAGTGCCGTTCCGCGCGAACAACTACCTCGGCATCATTTCGCAGGTGCTGACGCACGTCGCGCAGTCGCCGTCGCAGCTACGCCCCGAGCTCGGCATCCCCGAGGCGGTCGAGGCCGTCGTCATGCGCGCGATGGAGAAGGATCGCACGCGCCGCTACGCCGCGATGGCCGATCTCGAGCGCGATCTCGAGCGGCTGCTCGCGGGCGACCAGAACGTCGGGTTGCCGCTCGTCGACGGCGCGACGGCCGCCGTGACCGCCCCGCCGCGCCGATGGCACCTCGGGCTCGTCGCCGGCGCCGCGCTCGCCGTCGGGGTCGCGCTCGCGCTCTCGCGGCCCACGGGCGTTCGGTCGCCACCGCCCGCCGCGCCCGTCGTCCAGAGCGCGCCGGTCGCCAGACCTGTCGCGCCGCCGCCCGCGCCGGTCGAGGTCGCGCCACCCGCGACGACGTCGCCCGCTCACGTCGCCAAGGGCTCGGCGACGCGCCTGCGCCTGCGTGCCGAGCGCCGCGGCGACACGGCCGCGGCCACGAAGGCGGAGGGCGCCGCGACCGACTCAGTGAAGCGGGGCGTCCTGCCATCGGGCTCGCGCGAGGCATACCCCGATCAGTAAGCGGCGGCCGCCATCTCGGCGTTCTTCTTGTATCCTGGGGCCCCTAACGTGCGCGCCCCCTCCGTCGCTTGGTCGGTTGTCGCCCTCGTCGTGGCTCTGACGACGGTGTCACCGCGTGCGCGCGCCGACGACGCGACGTCCGACGCGCGCTCGCACTACGAAGTCGGACTGCACCTCTTCGACGCGCGCGAGCACGAGCAGGCGTTCATCGAATTCCAGCGAGCGAACGAGCTCAAGCCGCGCCCCGCGGCGCTCTTCATGATGGGCCAGTGCGAGTACTTGCTCGGGCGCCTCAAGGAGGCGCGCGTGCACTACGAGCGCTACGCGACGGAGAACCCGACGGGCGAGTTTGTCGAGCTCGCCAAGGACCGCATCGAGAGCATCGACAAGCGCCCGAGCACGTTCGTCATCAACACCGTGCCCGACGACGTCACCGTGCACATCTGGCAGGAGCACCCGGCCGCCGGCGTGCCGGGCGCCGCGCCGTCGGGCGCCGCGCCGTCGGGCGA
>JBBQJG010000308.1:0-6843 GCA_038325725.1 Polyangia bacterium
CGTGAACGTCGGCCCCTACCCGGGCCTCCGGGCTCGACTTGGACCCTCGATCTGTGGCATCAGATCGCCAGGTCTTCGATGCCCGTCACCTGGCCCCATGGTCCTGGCGAGACGTGGCCCCATCCCCCTGGCGAGTGACACGGAGAGCGTCAAACGAACGACGCAGCGACATTTTATTGTCGTCGCAACTAAGGCCAGTGCTAGAGTTTTCGCGGTTCTGACGCGGTACAGAGCAAGGCATCAACGTTGCTTTGCTCACAGGGGATGCGAGTGGTGATGCAGCGGAAGAGCGTGGTGAGACAAAGGCCTACTGAGGATCTGAATACGCAGGTCCTGCGTCTGTCTCGGCAAAACGCCGTGCTTCGCAAAGAGGTCACGCGGCTCCAGATATACCGCTCGATGGCGTACCGAGATCCGCTGACGGGTCTTTGGAACCGGCGCTATTTCGAAGAGCGCCTCTCGGAGGAGTTCAGCCGTTCACAGCGCGCGGGGTCGGAGCGACGCTTCTCGGTGCTCGTCGTCGACATCAACGACTTCAAGACGATCAACGACGAGCACGGCCACCCCGTGGGCGACGAGGTCCTCAAGTGGGCCGGCTCGTTCCTCGTGACCCACCTGCGCACGCACGACGTGCCCTGCCGCTCGGGCGGCGACGAGTTCGCCGTGCTCCTGCCCGACGTGTCGCTCGAGGACGCCTCGCGTTTGGTGACGCGCCTGCGCGATCAGCTCGCGCGCGCCAACACGACGCGCGACATCCCCGTGGGCCTCAGCGTCGGCACGGCGACGTGGCCGGACGTCGGCACGAGCTGCGCCGATCTGATCGCGCACGCCGACGACGAGATGTACGAGGACAAGCGTCGGCAGCGCGTCGCGCGCGAGGCGACGGTGCCCCGCCGCGCCGAGATCGGCGCGAGGGCGAACGGCGCCGCCAGCGAGAAGCCCGCGCGCGAGAAGGCGTCGACGACGCGCGCGTTCCGCGCCGCCCGCACACGCTCGCACCTGCCGATCGCGTAGCGCGCAATCGCATCTCACCGGCACGCGCTGATGGGCAACGAGCTCGTTTGCCGCGCGACCGTCAACGGAAAGGTCACGCGCGGCAAGGCCCTGCTCGAGACGACGGAGCTGCTCGTGCGCGGCGACGTCCGAGCGCGGGTCCCGCTCGCCGCCGTCAAGGCGGTGATGGTCTCGGGCGACACGTTGAGCCTCACGTGGCCGGGCGGGACCCTCGCTCTCGAGCTCGGCGCGACCGCGGCCGCGAAGTGGGCCGACAAGATCCGCAACCCGCCGAGCCGGTCGCACAAGCTCGGCGTCAAGCCGGGCGCGCGCGTCACCCTCTTGGGCGACTTCGCCTTCGACGCCACGTTCGAGCGCGAGCTCGCGAAGGGCGGCGCCATCCTGACGACGAAGGGTCCCGTCGATCTGCTTTTCTTTGCGCCGACGAAGCGCGCCGACCTCGAGCGCGTCCCGACGCTCGGCAAGCGACTCGATCCCGCGGGCGCGCTGTGGATCGTGCGCCCGAAGGGCAAGGACACGGCCGTCACGGAGACCGACACGCGCCGCGCCGGTCTCGACGCCGGCCTCGTCGACGTCAAGGTCGCCGCGTTCTCAGCGACTCACACGGCGGAGAAGTTCGTCATTCCCTTGGCGAAGCGACGAGCCTGACCCCTCCCCGGCCCTCTCCCGCGGACGGGCGCGGGAGGCGGATCAGACCTCGAGGAGGAGGCGCTCGGGGTTCTCGACGCACTCTTTGACGCGCACGAGGAACTGCACGGCCTCGCGGCCGTCGATGAGGCGGTGATCGTACGAGAGCGCGACGTACATCATCGAGCGGATCGCGATCTGGTTATCGACGACGATCGGCCGCTTCTGGATCGAGTGGAGGCCCAGAATGCCGCTTTGGGGCGGGTTCAAGATCGGCGTCGAGAGCAGCGAGCCGTAGACCCCGCCGTTCGAGATCGTGAACGTGCCGCCTTCGAGATCCTTCATGGCGAGCTTGTTATCCTTGGCGCGGATCGCCAGCTCGCCGATGGTCTTTTCCACCTCGGCGAAAGACAGCCGGTCGGCGTCGCGCACGACAGGGACGACGAGGCCCTTGCCGCCACCGACGGCGACGCCGATGTCGTAGTGGTCCTTGTAGAGAATGTCCGTGCCGCGGATCTCGGCGTTGACGGCGGGGAACGCTCGGAGCGCGTCGATGGCCGCCTTGACGAAGAAGGACATGAACCCGAGCTTCAAGCCGTGCTGCTTGACGAAGCGGTCTTGATAGCGCTCGCGCAGGGCGAGCACGGCCGTCATGTCGATCTCGTTGAACGTCGTGAGGATCGCGGCCGTGTGCTGGGCCTCGACGAGACGACGCGCGACCGTGCGGCGCAGGGGCGACATCGGCACGACGCGCTCGCGAGACACGTCGATCGAGGTCGATTTCTCGGCGGGCGTGTCGATGATTTCGGGCACCGCCTCTTTGACGACGACCTCGAGCGCGGGCTCGCGGCGCGCCGCGCGCGCGACGTCCTCGTTCAAAATGCGCCCGCCGCGGCCCGTGCCTTTGACGTCGGCGGACGAGAGGCCACCTTCCGCCATCGCGCGGCGCGCCGCCGGACCCGCGCGCAGCTCGCTCGGCGCCTCGGGGCGGCCGTTGCCTTCCGCGACCACCTTCGTCACGCCCGCACCAGCGCCGACTTGATCAATCTCCGCGATGACCTCGCCGACGGCGACCGTTTCGCCCGCCTTGCGCAGGATCCTCCGAAGCACGCCCGCGCCGGGTGACGGCACCTCGAGCGTGGCCTTCTCGCTCTCGACCTCGACGAGCGGCTCGTCGGCCTCGACGTGATCGCCTTCGGCGTGCTTCCACGTCCCGAGCGTCGCCTCGCGGACCGATTCGCCCAACGGGGGGACTTTCAACGAGAGCATCTAGTACGTGTCCTTTCCCGGATCCTTGGCGAACGCCTGGTCCATGAGGTGCGCCTGCTCGCGCTTGTGACGAGTCGCAGAGCCCGTCGCCGGGCTGGACGATAGCGGACGGCACACGACCGACCAAGGGAAAGCTTGGCCCAGCGTCTTCGGCAGCTCGCGGCTCATGTAGGGCCAAGGGCCCATGTTCTTCGGCTCTTCTTGTACCCACGTCACGAGCGTGCCCGGAGGGACATCGGCGAGGGCCTTCATGACCTCGTCCTTGCGCAGCGGGAACAGCTGCTCGACGCGGATGATGGCGACGTCGTTCGCGCCGCGCTCTTCCCTCGCCGCGACGAGATCGTAGTAGACCTTGCCGGTGCACAGCAGCACGCGGCGGAGCGCCTTCGGATCCTTGATCGTCGTATCGGGGATGACGTACTGGAACTCACCGTCGGTGAAGTCGGCGAGCGGTGAGGTCGCCAGCGGATGGCGCAGCAAGCTCTTCGGCGACATGACGATGAGCGGCTTGCGGTAGGGCCGCAGCACCTGGCGCCGGAGCGCGTGGAAGTACTGCGCGGGCGTCGTGAGGTCCACCACCTGCCAGTTGTCGTGCACCGACAAATTGAGGAAGCGTTCGAGGCGCGCGCTCGAGTGCTCGGGCCCCTGTCCCTCCATGCCGTGCGGCAACAACATGACGAGGCCGGAGACGCGGTTCCACTTCGCTTCGGAAGACGCGAGAAACTGATCGATGATGACCTGAGCCGCGTTCACGAAGTCGCCGAACTGCGCCTCCCAGATCGTGAGGCCCTCGGGCATGTCGAGGCTGTAGCCGTACTCGAAGCCGAGCACGCCCGCCTCGGACAGGGGGCTGTCGCGCACGTCGAACACCCCCTGCTTGTCGCGGATGTGCGCGAGCGGCACGTACTCCGCTTCGGTCGTGTAGTCGAAGAACGTCGAGTGGCGGTGGCTGAACGTGCCGCGCCGTGAGTCCTGCCCCGACAAGCGCACGCGGATGCCCTGCGCGAGCAGCGTCCCGAAGCCGAGCGCCTCGCCCATGCCCCAGTCGCACGGCTTTTCGCCCGCGGCCATGGCCGCGCGCGCTTCGACAATGAGCTTCTTGAGCTTGGGGTGGAGGTTGAAGCCGTCGGGAACGGTCGTGAGCGCGGCGCCCACCTGCTCGATCGCGGCGCGCGTCACGGCCGTCGGCACGAGCGGCGCGTTCCGCTCGGCGCCGCCCTTGAGGTTCTCCCAGTGCGCCGCGAACGTGCTCGGCCGCGGCGGCGTCTCGAAGCGCGTCGCGACCTCGAGCTCGGACTCGAGCTCGTGCCGCTTGCGCGCCGCGAGCGTGTCGGCCTCCTCGACGGTGATCGGGGCCTCGCCCTCGGGCAGTGGGTTCTTGGCGCTGTGGTCGAGGTACGACGCGCGAATCGAAGGTTTGCTCGCAATCGTGCGGTACATGATCGGCTGCGTGTACGAAGGCTCGTCGCCCTCGTTGTGCCCGTGCTTGCGGTAGCACCACAGCTCGATGAGCGCGTCGCGATGAAACCGTTGGCGAAAATCGATGGCGAGATCGACGACCTGGCAGACGGCCTCGGGATCCTCGCCGTTGACGTGGAAGATCGGGATCTGCAGCATGCGCGCGACGTCCGTCGCGTACGTCGTCGACTTGCTGTTCTCGGGCGACGTCGTGAAGCCGACCTGGTTGTTGACGACGATGTGCACGGTGCCGCCCACGCGGTAGCCGTCGAGCTCGGACATGTTGAAGGCCTCGGCGATGATGCCCTGGCCCGCGAAGGCGGCGTCACCGTGGAGCAGCAGCGGCAGGCAACGCGTGCGCCCGCCGTCGTTGATGCGATCCTGCTTGGCGCGCACGCGGCCCTGCACGACGGTGTTGACCCACTCGAGGTGGCTCGGATTGAAGGTCAGCGACAGGTGGACCCTGTGAGCGTCCGACTGTCCGTTCGTCCCGGGGAAGGTGCGGTCGATCGAGTAGCCGAGGTGGTACTTCACGTCGCCGCCCGAGCTCTCGTCGGCCGTCGGATCCTGCTTGTCGAGGAACTCGGCGAAGATCTGCGACGGCGGCTTCTTGAGCACGTTCGCGAGGACGTTGAGGCGGCCGCGGTGGGCCATGCCGATGACGATCTCGACGACGTTCGACCGCGCGGCGCGCTCGATGAGGCGCTCGAGCAGGGGGATGAGGCTCTCGGCGCCCTCCATCGAGAAGCGCTTCGCACCGAGGAACTTGTTCTGGAGAAACTGCTCGAAGACCTCGGCGCCGATCACTTGATCGAGCAGGCGCATGCGATCGGCGCGTCCCAGCGCCATGCGGTTGCGCGTCCGCTCCATGCGGTTCTGGAGCCAGCTGCGCAGCTCGACGTCGTGCAGGTGGGCGAGCTCTACGCCGATCTGGCGCGTGTACGTCTCGCGCAGGAGGCCGACGAGATCGCGCAGCGTCGTGCGATCTGGGCCCGCGACGTTCTCGCTCGAGAACACGAGGTCGAGATCCTCCTCGGCGAGGCCGTGATCCTCGAGGCGCAGCGGCGCCCCCGCGCGCTTGACGAGGCCGAGCGGGTCGAGGTTCGCCGACAGGTGGCCGAGCTCGCGGTAGGCCTCGACGAGGCGCTGCACGCGCTCGGAGAGCAAGCGGACCGAGGTGCGGCTCGCCGTCGTGTTGCCCTCGGCGATCTTCGGCGCCGCCGCGGGCGCGAAGATGCTGCGCGAGAAGGCCGCGGGCGGGATGAGCGCCGCGGCGCCGCGCTCACGGGCCGCGCCGCTCGCGCCCGGCAGCCCCTGGAAATACGCGCGCCAGGCGGGATCGACGGAGGCAGGGTCGCGCAAGAACTCGAAGTAGAGCTCTTCGGCGAAGGCCAGGTTGGCGAGGGCGAAGCCTTTGCCCGCGTCGCCGTGTCCGTTCGCGCCCGCCGTGCCGTTCGCGCCCGCCGGGCCATTGGAATGAGAAGCCCCCGCGCTCGCGTCGTCGCTGGCGGCACCTCCTCCGTTCATGTTCACGTCGATCATGTCTTTCCGTCCTCGGTCCCCGAGCTGGCCGCGCAACATTGTATGCGACGGATGCGCCTTTCGCGACGGCCCATCCTCCAAATACCCGCCTAGTATCGACGGGATACGTCTTTGCCTGAGGGGACGGCGCCGGGCGCGCGCGCGCCCAGCGGGCGGCGCCGCGGGCGCCTAGATTTCACATGTAAACACAACGCCTTGAGGTGGGCGGGCTCCGCCGGCGCGTCGCAAAAAAAACGGCGACCGGGCCGAGGCCCGATCGCCGTGATGAATCACGAGCGAGACGCTGTCTAGGCGACGGCGTCCTTGGCCGCCTTCACGGGGCGGGCTCTCACGACCTTGCGGGCGGGCTTCGCCTTGAAGACCGTCGGCTCCTTCGTGAAGGGGTTGATGCCCTTGCGCGCCTTCGTGGCCGGCTTCTTGATGACGACCAGCTTCGCGAAGCCCGGCAGCAAGAAGATGCCGTTCTTCTTGAGCTCCTTGTACCCGACGTTGCACAGAGACTCGAGAACGCTCTTCACGTCCTTCTTCGTCAGCTTGTCGGCGTTCTCGTCAGCCAGCTTCTGGATGAGCTCGGACTTGGACAGTACCTTGGCCATCGGATCTCCTCTTTCCGGCGCAGTTGCCGGTTACTCAAATTTGCCGGCATTCTGTGGGAAACGAATCGGAGTTGGAAGGAAAAAAGACGGAAAAACCCGAGGGGAGAGCCGATCAGCGATGGAGCGGGCCCTGTTTTCGCCGCGCGGTATCGAGGGACCCGGCCCCCTTTTCGGGCGCCTTGGCGGGGCCCTCGGCGGGGGCCAGGGGCTCGTCGCGGTAGCCCAGCAGCGTCGGCGCGGCGCTCTCGGCGACGAGGCGCAGCGCGAGCTTGTCGTCCCTGTCGGTGAAGACGCGCGTGTGCAACGTGAGCGCGCCGGGCGCGACGACGACGAGGTC
>JBBQJG010000309.1:0-6841 GCA_038325725.1 Polyangia bacterium
GCGCGCAGGTCCGCGGCGCTGGTCACCCGTACCACCCGCACCCCGGCGGGGTCGGGCAGCGAGGCGGCCGTGACGAGCACGACGTCGGCGCCGCGCGCGACGGCCGTGACCGCGCCGCGCCCGGGGCTACGCCCGACGCCAGGCCGCGCGCCTGCGCCCGTCGCGGCGAAGAAGAAGTAGCGTCGTGGCGCGCGTGCTCGTCGGTGAGCCGCAGGCCGGCGGTCGGCTCGACCACGTCGTTGGCCTCGCCGTGCCGGGCCTCGGGACCGCCGGGGCGCGGCGGCTCATCGCCGCGGGTGCCGTGAAGATCGACGGCCGCCGCGCGCCCAAAGGCCACCATGTCGTCGTGGGCCAGACGATCGAGATCGACGACGCGCCCGCCGCGGAGACTTCGAGCGGCGGCCCCTCGGCGCGCGGGCCGGCGCCGGGTCCCCCGTTCGTCGTCACGGCCGACGCGACGCTCGTGGTGGCGTGGCTCTACGTCGACGACGCGCTCGTCGCGATCGACAAGCCGGCGGGCGTGCCTTCCCATCCGTTGCAAGCGGGCGAGCGCGGCACGGCCGCGGGCGCGATCGTGGCCCGCTTTCCCGAGTGCGCGACGGCGTCGGCGGACCCGCGCGAGGGCGGGCTCGGACATCGCCTCGACAACGGGACGAGCGGCGTCCTGCTCGCGGCGCGGAGCCGCGCGGCGTGGGACGCCCTGCGCGCGGCGCTGCGGGCGCCGACGTGCAGCAAGACGTACCTCGCCGAGGTGTTCGGCGCACCGCCCGACGCGGGCGTGGAGACCGCGCCCATCGGCCGCGCGGGCCGGCGCGGCGGCCACGTGCGCGTCGGCGCGGGCCGACATCCGCTGGCCGCGCGCACCGAGTGGGCCGTCGTCGAGCGGCGCGCGACGACGGCGCTCGTGCGCGCGCGCCTGCACGCGGGGCGTGCGCATCAGGTCCGCGCGCACCTCGCGGCGGCCGGGTTTCCAATCGTCGGCGACGACGTCTATGGCAGCGCAGCGCCGGGTGCGCGGCTGCACCTGCACGCCAGCGCGATCGCGCTGCGCCACCCGCTCACGGCCGAGCCGCTTTTGATCGAAGCGCCGCCGCCCGGCTGGGCGATACTCGGCGCGTGAAGCGCGCGATCGTTCTGCAACACACGCCCACCGAGGGGCCCGAGCGCGTCGCCGAGCTGCTCGCGGCGCGCGGCGTCGCCGTCGATGTCCGCCACGTCTACCTCGGCGACGCGCTGCCCGCGCACGTCGAAACCAACGATCTCGTCATCGCGATGGGCGGGCCCATGGGTGTGGGTGACATCGATGATCCGCGCTGTCCGTACTTGAGGCCGGAGATCCTATTCATTCGCGAAGCGCTCGCGCGCGCGCGGCCCGTGCTCGGGATCTGCCTCGGCGCGCAGCTGCTGGCGGCCGCGGCGGGCGCGCGTGTCTACCCGAACACGCGCCGCGCCGTCGACGGCGCGCTCGTACCCGCGCGCGAGGTCGGGTGGGGGCCCGTCGATTTTCTCAACGTCCCGCGCGAGCCGGCCCTGGCCGGGATGCGCGCGCGCGAGCAGGTCTTGCACTGGCACGGCGACACCTTCGATCTGCCGCGCGGCGCGGCGCGCCTCGCGTCGACGCCCGTGTGCGCGAACCAGGCGATTCGCCTCGGCTGGCAACAGTTCGGGCTGCAATTTCACTGCGAGCTTTCGGCCGAGTCGGTCGAGACGTGGGTGCGCGAAGACGCTGACTACGTACGCGAGGTCAACGGCGACGACGGCTGCGCGCGCATCCTCGCCGACACGGCGCTCTATTTCGCCGAGGCGCGCGTCGTGTGGAACCGTCTGCTCGGGAACATCATCGGCCAGATGCTCGACGGCTAACCGGCGGCTAACCGTCGCTTGCAATTGAGCGCGTCGCGGGAATAGTTAGCCGCATGGCCGCTCCGCAGAACGTGATCCTCGGGCTCGTGCAGATGAGCTGCACGAAGGACCCGGCAGAAAACCTCGACCGCGCGATCGTGCGCGTGCGCGAGGCGGCGAAGGCGGGCGCGCAGCTCATCTGCCTCCCCGAGCTCTTTCGTTCGCAGTACTTCTGTCAGACCGAAGACCATGCCAACTTCGATCTCGCCGAGTCGATCCCCGGGCCGAGCACCGAGGCGCTCGGGCGCATCGCCAAGGAGGCGCGCGTCGTCGTCATCGGCTCGCTGTTCGAGCGGCGCGCCGCCGGCCTGTACCACAACACGGCCGTCGTGTTCGACGCCGACGGCAGCACGCTGGGCCTGTATCGCAAGATGCACATCCCCGACGATCCGGCCTACTACGAGAAGTTCTACTTCACGCCCGGTGACCTCGGCTTTCGCGCGTTCAACACGGCCGCCGGGCGCATCGGCACGCTCGTGTGCTGGGACCAGTGGTACCCGGAAGGCGCGCGGCTCACGGCGCTCGCGGGCGCGGACATCCTTTTTTATCCTACGGCGATCGGCTGGCACCCGGCCGAGAAGGCCGAGTTCGGCGCGGCGCAAGCGTCGGCCTGGCATACCATCCAGCGCGCGCACGCGATCGCGAACGGCGTCTACGTCGCGGCCGTGAATCGCGTCGGGCTCGAGAAACCAAAAATGGGCGACGGCGCGGGCATCGAGTTTTGGGGCGGTACGTTCGCCGCCGATCCGTTCGGCGTCGTTTTGAAAGAAGCGTCGCGCACCGAAGAAGAGACGGTCATCGTCACCGTCGATCGCAAGCACCAAGAGCAGGTGCGCCAGCACTGGCCGTTCCTGCGCGATCGGCGCATCGACGCCTACGGCGACATCACGCGCCGGTTCATCGACGAATGAGCGCGACGCCCGCGGGGCTCGGCTTCCGCATGCCCGCGGAGTGGGAGCCGCACGAGGCGACGTGGCTCGCGTGGCCGCACGAGCCCGCCGACTGGCCCGGCAAGATCGCGCCCATCCCGTGGGTCTACGGCGAGGTCGTGCGCCACCTCGCGCGCGGTGAGCAGGTGCGGATCCTCGTGCCCGACGCCGCTATCGAGAAGAAGGCGCGCGCGCTGCTCGCGCGCGTGGGCGTGAACGCGGCGCGCGTCGAATTTTTCCGCGTCCCCACCGACCGCAGCTGGACGCGCGACACGTGCCCGCTGTTCGTCACCGATGAGGTCGGTCGCGTCGCCATCACGAACTGGCGCTTCAATGGCTGGGCGAAGTACCCCAACCACAAGAAGGACGACGCCATCAACGACAGGCTCGCGAAGCGGTTGAAGATGTCGCAGTGGAAGCCGACGGTGACCGTCGCCGGCAAACCGTGGCGCGTCGTCCTCGAGGGCGGCAGCGTCGACGTCGACGGGCGCGGCACGATCCTCACGACGGAAGAGTGCCTGCTGTCGCCCGTGCAGGCGCGAAACCCGGGGATGTCCCGCGACGAGATAGAACGCGTACTTTGTGAGCACCTGGGTGCGCGCAAGGTGCTGTGGCTCGGCAACGGCATCGCGGGCGACGACACGCACGGCCACGTCGACGATCTCGCGCGCTTCGTCGACGCGCGCACGGTCGTCATCGCCGACGAGCCCGACGCCCACGACGCGAACCACGCGCCGCTGCGCGAGAACCGCGTGCGCCTCGAAAAGATGACGAACGCCGACGGCGACCGCCTGCGCGTCGTGACGCTGCCCATGCCCGCGCCCGTCACGCTCGACGGCGTGCGCCTGCCGGCGAGCTACGCGAACTTCTACGTCGCGAACGCCGTCGTGCTCGTGCCGACCTTCAACGACGCGCGCGATCGCGAGGCGCTCGCGACGCTCGCGACGCTGTTCCCCACGCGCGAGGTCGTCGGCATCCACGCCGTCGACCTCGTGTGGGGCCTCGGCACGCTCCACTGCATGACGCAGCAGCAGCCCGTGGGCGGCACGCCGTAGCGCGCGTCCGTCTTCAGCGCGCGAGCCAGTTCGCTTCGATCCACGCGAGGCCGTCGCCGCTTTCGCGCAACGTTCTGTCGAGGGCGCCGATCGCGTCGTCCCCGCCAGGGGGCAATCGGGCGTAGGCCCGAGAGTAGAGGATCCAGTTCGAGAGCTGGAAGTGGTGAAGCAGCGGCGCGAAGCGCGCGCCCGCGAAGCCTTCGAGCACGGTCTGCGCGGCGTCGGCGTCGGGGCAGGCGAGCAGCGCCGTCCCCACATCGACGAGCAGCGCGCGCAGCTCGTCGAACGCGCGCTCGGGGGCGGCGCGCACGCTGTCAATCAGGCGCGCGAACGCGGCCTCGTCGAGCCCGGTCTGCTCGGCCGCCTCGGCCATGATGGGAACCTGTGACGCGATGAAGTCGCAGTCGGGCGCCGTCTCGACGAGCCGGCCCACGAGGTAAACGTCGAACGCGCTCGCGATCGCCTCTCCAAAGAGGAGCGCAGCGGGCGAGCTGACCGCGTCGGGCGCGAGGCGCGCGAGCTCGCGCGACACGACGTGGTGGAGCGCCGTGTGCGCGACGACGTCGGGTGCGACGTGCGCGTCGGGCAACACGCTCGACTCCTCCGTGCTCGACCAGTACGTGAGGTTCAAGAACAGCACGCGGTCCCAGCTGGAATTTTGGCCCTCTGGGGCGACCTTGAACGTGTGCTTGCCGCGGCGAAGCTCGTCCTTGAGCCGCTGATAGAGCCCCACCGAACGAAACGAGATCTCGTCGTCGATCGTGACCTCGTCGAGGGTGAGGCGGCGCAGCGGCATGGGCGCACGTTACTCCAGGACCACGGCGGCGCGCCGAGATGTCACGCGCGGGCCGTCGAGATAGGATGCGCGGCCCGCATGATCGACGATGAGATCCCGTCCGAGCCCGAGCACTTCGGGCGCTATCGGCTCATCCAGCGCGTCGGCAAGGGCGGCATGGCCGAGGTGTTCCGCGCCTACGTCGAAGGCAGCGAGACGTTCCAGAGCACGTTCGTCATCAAGCGCATCCGCCCCGAGAAGTCGGACGTGCCCGAGCTCGTCGACCTGTTCGTCAACGAAGCGCGCATCTGCGCGCTGCTGTCGCACCCGAACATCGTCGAGGTCTACGACTTCGGTCAGATCAGCGGCGCGTACTTCATGGCGATGGAGTACCTGCGCGGGCGCGATCTCGCGGCCGTCTTGCGGGCGCTTCGCGCGAAGCTCGCGGCGGTGCCACCCGTCGTCGCGGCCTACGTCGCGCACGAGGTGGCGCGCGGCCTCGAGCACGCGCACGCAGCGCGGCTCCCCGACGGGCGCCCAGCGGAGATCGTCCACCGCGACGTCACGCCGTCGAACATCATGCTCGTGCGCGGGGGCGACGTGAAGGTCCTCGACTTCGGCATCGCCAAGGCCGCGGCGTCGCGGCCCGCGGCGCCGGCAGGCGAGCGAAAGAGCCGCGTGCGCGGCAAGCTGGCCTATCTGTCGCCCGAACAGGTGCGCAACGCCGAGCTCGACGGGCGCTCCGACGTCTTCTCACTCGGCGTCGTGCTGTGGGAGATGCTCGTGGGCCAGCGGCTCATGGCCGGCGAGAACGAGTTCCAGACGCTGCGCAACGTGCTGACGCTGCCCGCGGCGCCGCCGTCGTCGAAGCGCCCCGAGGTTCCCGCGGCCCTCGACGCCGTCGTCGCGCGCGCCCTCGCGCGCGATCGCGACGCGCGCTTCCCGACGGCGCGCGCCTTCGCCGACGCCATCGTCGCCGCGGTGCCCGCGGCCGCGGACGCCGCGACCCGCGCGCGCGTCGCGACGCTGCTGGGCGAGCTCTTCGGCGACGGCGATATGGGCTTGTCCGCCGGCCGCTTCACGTCGACGTTCACGGCGGTGAGTGATTCGGCCGAGGTCCCCGCGGCCGAGGCCCGCGCGGCCGAAGCCCCCGCAGGCGAGGTCCCCGCGGCCACGGTCCTCGCGGTCGCGCCACCGGCCGCGCCCCTCGTGCCGCGGCGGTCTTCTCGCGGTCCTCTCGTCGCCGCGGTGGTCGTGTTACTCGCGGCGCTGCTCGCGCTCGCGGCCTGGCTGCGCTGATTCCAGCCGCGCGCGTTTCGGTCTCGAGGCGCGGGACGCTGACTTCAGTCGAGCTGCGCGAGATCAGTCTCGACGAGCAGGTACAGCGAGCGCAGGAACGTCAGGCGCTCGTCCGGCTCCGAGAAGTGATCGACCCAGGTGCGCAAGGTGCGCTGGCCATCGAGCAGCTCGACGACCTCGCGCGGCGTCGGGCCGATGCGGAACGCCTCGGGCTGCACGCGCACCTGCTGCGTCGCCATCGGCGAGTAGTCGAGGAGCGGCGCGAATTTCTGTTCGAGCAGCTCGGCCGGGAGGCTCACGACGCCCGCGCCGAGGATCTCGAACGTGTCGAGCCCGAGCGGGAAGCTGGCCTTGGGGTTCGTGACGCCGCGGAAGAACGAGAACGTGCCCTCGGTCCAGCCGAACACCTCGATGACGCGATCGCGGACCTGCTGCGACAGCAGGCGAAACACGTCGAGCGGCCGCAGCAACCCGAGCGCGACGAGCGTGTCGCCGAGCTTGCCGTTGTAGTGCGGCAGCATGCTGAGCGTCAGATCGAGATCGCCCTGGCCGAGCACGCCCTTGGCGACGAGGTATTCGCCAAAGCGCTCCGACGGCAGGCTCGAGTTCACGGACTCGGGCGCGCCGCCGACGAGGAAGATCTCCTTGACGGTCCCCGCGAGCTCGAAGCGCAGCAGGCCCGTTTCGCCCGCGACGGCGAGATCGCAGAACAGACGCATCGGCGTTATGACGCTGACGTCGCCGGCGCTGTCGGGCGGGCGCTTCGGCGCGCCCGACACGAAGCGGCCGACCTCTTTGCCGGGGCCCGCGCCCGGGCCGAAGGGCAGAAGCGGCAGGCGCTGAGGCTGGGCGATCGGCGTGAAACCGCCCGCCGACGAGGC
>JBBQJG010000310.1:0-6791 GCA_038325725.1 Polyangia bacterium
CGACGGCTCGGCGGGACGCGAGGCGCTGCTCGCCGCGGGCTCGGGCCAGCTGACGCCGCTTGGCCAGGAGTACGTCAGCCTCGCGCCGACCTGTCACTGAGGCGCCCCTGCCGCCGGGACAGGGGCTCAACGTCCCAGACCGGTGATTCCACAAACTTTTCCCTTGCGCAGAGCCCCCCCGGTCGGGGCTAATCGGCCTCCGCCATGCCCAGCGCAAAGCCAGAGATTCCCAGCGGTGCCGAATCCATTTCCGTCCTCGCCGACGGGCGCCTCCAGGTGCCTGACCACCCGATCATCCCCTTCATTGAAGGCGACGGGACTGGCCCCGACATCTGGCGCGCGAGCGTCCGCGTCCTCGACGCCGCCGTCGAAAAAGAGTTCGGCGGGAAGAAGAAAATAGCCTGGACCGAGGTCTACGCCGGCGAGAAGGCGAAGAACCTCTTCGACACCTGGCTGCCCGACGAGACGATCGAGGCTTTCAAGAAATACCTCGTGGGCATCAAGGGCCCGCTCACGACGCCGGTCGGCGGCGGCATCCGCTCGCTGAACGTCGCGATCCGCCAGATCCTCGACCTGTACGTCTGTCTGCGCCCTGTGCAGTACTTCAAGGGCGTGCCCTCGCCCGTCAAGGCGCCCGAGAAGGTCAACATGGTGATCTTCCGCGAGAACACCGAGGACATCTACGCCGGCATCGAGTGGGCCGCCGAGTCGCCCGAGGCCAAGAAGGTCATCGCCTTTTTGCAGAACGAGATGGGCGTCAAGAACATCCGCTTCCCGAACACGTCGGGCATCGGCATCAAGCCGGTCTCGCGCGAGGGCAGCGAGCGCCTCATTCGTGCCGCGCTCGACTACGCGATCCTGCACAAGCGCAAGAGCGTCACGCTCGTGCACAAGGGCAACATCATGAAGTACACCGAGGGTGGCTTCCGCGACTGGGGCTACGCCCTCGTCAAGCGCGAGTACGCCGGCAAGGCGATCGGCTGGGACGACTGCGGCGGCAAGCCGCCGGCCGGCCAGGTCCTCGTCAAGGACGCCATCGCCGACATCACGCTGCAGCAAGTGCTCACGCGCGCCGAAGAGTTCGACGTCATCGCGACGCTCAACCTCAACGGCGATTACCTCAGCGACGCGCTCGCGGCGCAGGTGGGCGGCATCGGCATCGCGCCGGGCGGCAACATCAACTACCTGACGGGCCACGCCGTCTTCGAGGCGACGCACGGCACGGCGCCGAAGTACGCCAACCTCGACAAGGTGAACCCCGGCTCGGTGATCCTGTCGGGCGTCATGCTGCTCGAGCACCTCGGCTGGACGGGCGCGGCGACGCGCACGATCGCCGCCATCGAGAAGACCATCGCGCAGAAGATCGTCACCTACGACTTCGCCCGCCTCATGGAGGGCGCGAAGGAAGTGAGCTGCTCGGCCTTCGCCGACGCGGTCATCGCTAACATCAAGGCTGGCTGAGCCTCCGCGCTCACGCCGCCCAATCCCCTTTCGTCCGTCGACTCAAGAAGGAGCCTCTGACATGTCTCGCAAGAAGATCTCTCTCATCGGTGCCGGCAACATCGGCGGCGAGCTCGCCGCCCTCATCGCGCGCAAGGAGCTCGGCGACGTCGTGCTCTTCGACATCCCCGAGAAGGAGGGCGTCGCCAAGGGCAAGGCGCTCGACCTGTCGCAGAACGGCGCCGTGCTCGGCTACGACGCGAAGATCCTCGGCACGTCGAACTGGGCCGACGTCGCCGGTTCGGACGTCGTCATCATCACGGCCGGCGTGCCGCGCAAGGCCGGCATGTCGCGCGACGATCTGTTGGGCATCAACCTCAAGATCATCCGCAGCGTCGGCGAGAACCTCAAGAAGGCGGCCCCCGACGCGTTCGTCATCGTCGTGTCGAACCCGCTCGACGCCATGGTGTACGAGCTCAAGCGCGTCACGGGCTTTCCGGGCAAGAAGGTCGTCGGCATGGCCGGCGTGCTCGACTCGGCGCGCTTCCAGCTCTTCCTCGCCGAAGAGATGGGCGTGTCCGTCAAGGACGTGCGCCCCATGGTGCTCGGCGGCCACGGCGACACGATGGTCCCCGTGACGAGCAACTGCACCGTCAACGGCATCCCCGTCACGCAGCTCGTCGCCGCCGACAAGCTCGCGGCGATCGTCGACCGCACGCGCAACGGCGGCGGCGAGATCGTCAAGCTCATGGGCACGAGCGCCTTCTACGCGCCCGCGTCGGCCGCCGTGCTCATGGCCGAGGCTTACCTCAAGGACCTCAAGCGCCTCGTTGCCTGCGCCGCTTATCTCGATGGCGAGTACGGCTACAAGGACCTCTACATGGGCGTCCCCGTCGTCATCGGCGCGGGCGGCGTCGAGAAGGTCGTCACGATCGCGCTCACGGGCGACGAGAAGGCCATGCTCGAGAAGTCGGCCGCCGCGGTCAAAGAGCTCATCGAGGCGTCGAAGAAGCTCTAATGAAGATCCACGAGTACCAGGGCAAAGAGCTGCTGCGGAAGTACGGCGTCCCCGTCCCCAAGGGCACGGCGGCGTTCAGCGTCGACGAGGCCGAGGCGGCCGCCAAGGCGATCATCGCCGAGACCGGCAGCGAGGTCGTCGTCGTCAAGGCGCAAATCCACGCGGGCGGCCGGGGCAAGGGCGGCGGCGTCAAGGTCGTCAAGGGCGCGGCCGCGGCGCGCGAGGCGGCGCAGAAGATCCTGGGCATGCAGCTCGTGACCCACCAGACGGGGCCCGCGGGCCAGAAGGTCAAGCGCCTCCTCGTCGAGCAGGGCGCCGACATCGCGCGCGAGCTCTACCTCGGCGTCGTCGTCGACCGCGGCGCGGGCCGCGTCGTCGTCATGGCGTCGCAGGAGGGCGGCATGGACATCGAAGAGGTCGCCGCCAAGACGCCCGAGAAGATCCTGAAGCAGATCGTCGACCCGACGGTCGGGCTCGCCGCCTACCAGGCGCGCAACCTCGCCTACGGCCTCGGGCTGCAGGGCGAAGCCGCCAAGAACGCTGTCTCCTTGCTCCAGCTCGTCTACAAAGCCTTCATCGAGCTCGACGCTTCGCTGTTCGAGATCAACCCGCTGGTCGTGCTCAAGGACAACCGCGTCTTCGCGCTCGACGCCAAGGTGACGTTCGACGACAACGCCCTGTACCGCCACAAGGACCTCGAGTCGCTGCGCGACCTCGACGAGGAAGACCCGGCCGAGATCGAGGCGAAGCGCTACGACCTCTCGTTCATCACGCTCGACGGCAACGTCGGCTGCATGGTCAACGGCGCCGGCCTCGCCATGGCGACGATGGACACGATCAAGCACTTCGGCGGTCAGCCGGCGAACTTCCTCGATGTCGGCGGCGGCGCCACGGCCGAGAAGGTCACGGCGGCGTTCAAGATCATCACGTCCGACCCCAAGGTGAAGGGCATCTTCGTCAACATCTTTGGCGGCATCATGAAGTGCGACACGATCGCCGAGGGCGTCATCACGGCCGTCAAGCAGGTCGGCCTCAAGGTGCCGCTCGTCGTGCGCCTCGAGGGCACGAACGTCGAGCTCGGCAAGAAGATGCTGTCGGAGTCGGGCCTCGCGTTGACGACGGCCAACGACATGGCCGATGGCGCTCAGAAGATCGTCGCGCTCGTCCAAAAGTCGGAAGGGGCCAAGTAGATGTCCGTCCTCGTTGGAAAGAACACGAAGCTCATCGTCCAGGGCCTCACGGGCTCGGCGGGAACCTTCCACGCGAAGCAGATGCGCGAGTACGGCACGAACGTCGTCGGGGGCGTGACCCCCGGCAAGGGCGGCACGACGCACGAAGGCTTCCCCGTATTCGACACCGTCGCAGATGCCGTGAAGCACACGGGCGCCAACGCGACCGTCATCTACGTGCCGCCGCCCGGCGCGGCCGACGCGATCCTCGAAGCGGCCGACGCGGGCGTCGCCGTCGTCGTGTGCATCACCGAGGGCATCCCGACGCTCGACATGGTGAAGGTGAAGCGCGCGCTCGAAGGCAGGAAAGGCGTCACGCTCATCGGCCCGAACTGCCCCGGCATCATCACGCCGGGCGAGTGCAAGATCGGGATCATGCCCGGCTACATCCACAAGGCCGGCAAGGTCGGCGTCGTCTCGCGCTCGGGCACGCTGACGTACGAAGCGGCCCATCAGCTGACGACGCTCGGCCTCGGCCAGTCGACGGCGATCGGCATCGGCGGCGATCCGGTCAAGGGCATGGACTTCATCGACTGCCTCGCGCTGTTCGAAGCCGACCCGCAGACGAAGGGCGTCTTGATGATCGGCGAGATCGGCGGCACGTCCGAAGAAGAGGCCGCCGCCTTCGTCAAAGCCCACATGAAGAAGCCGGTCGCCGGCTTCATCGCCGGTCAGACGGCGCCCCCCGGCAAGCGCATGGGCCACGCCGGCGCCATCATCAGCGGCGGCAAGGGCACGGCCGCCGAAAAGATGGCCGCCATGCGCGACGCCGGCATCGCCATCGCCGCGACCCCCGCCGACCTCGGCAAGACCATCGCGCCCCTGATCTCGTAAATTCGGGAACCCTCAAAGGGTTCCCGAGCCCTCCGCACGGGCTTCGGCGAGCAAAGCTCGCCTTCGCCCGGGCGATCCCGTTCACGCAACAAGGAGATAGCTGGAAATGTCACTCGAGAGAACTTTCGGAATCGTGAAGCCTGACGCCGTCGCCGCCGGAGCCATCGGGGGGGTCATCGACCTCATCGAGAAGAGCCAGCTCAAGGTCGTCGGCCTTCGCTACCTCAAGATGTCGCAGGACCAGGCCCAGGGCTTCTACGCCGTTCACAAGGCGCGCCCGTTCTTCGGCGACCTCGTTCGCTTCATGACGTCCGGCCCCTGCGTCGTCATGGCCCTCGAGGGCGAGAACGCCGTCGCGAAGTACCGCGAGGCCATGGGCGCCACCGACTCGAAGAAGGCTGCCGCGGGCACGATCCGCGCGAAGTACGGCACCGACATCGAGAAGAACGCGGTCCACGGCAGCGACAGCGCCGACAACGCCAAGATCGAGCTCGGCTTCTTCTTCACCGGCTCCGAGCTCGGCTGAGGGACACCTACACCTCTGCCAGCATCTGACCACGGGGGGACCGACTCCAAATTGACGGGCATATTTATGGCCCGTTGAAACTGGTCTATAGTGGACGCGAACACACTCATGTTCGCGCCCACTCGCTTCGCTTCGGTCCTCTCTCTTCTTCTTCTCGGCGTCGGCCTCGGGGCCGGTTGCCATGACCGCGTCTACGACTTCGGCGGCACGCTGAAGCCGATCGACGCAAGCGTCGGCACGGCCGGCACGGGTGGAACACCCGCCGACGCGCACCCCGACGCTGTCGGCGGCTCGGGCGGCGGCGGCGCCGCGGGCGGCGGCTCGGGCGGTGGCGGCTCGGGCGGCGGCGGCGCCAGCGGCGCGGGCGGCTCGATCCAGCAGTGCGACGACAACTCGCCCGAGCGCATGACTGACCTCGCGAACTGCGGCAAGTGCTTCAATCTCTGCGTCGCTCCGAACTCGGACTCGCAGTGCGTGGGCGGCAAGTGCGTCTACACGTGCCAGGGTGGCTTCATCGACGCCGACAAGAAGCCAGCGAACGGCTGCGAATGCGTGAAGTCGTCCGAGACCGAGGTCTGCGACGGGCTCGACAACAACTGCGACGGCACCGTCGACGAAGGCTTCGACTTCCAGGGCGACGTCAACAACTGCGGCGGCTGCAACAAGCGCTGCTTCTATCCGTTCGCCGTGGCCAGCTGTGACACGGGCGTCTGCAAACAGGGCGCGTGCCTCCCCGGATACTACGACCGCGACTCGACCGTACCCGGCTGCGAGACCGCCTGCCAGAAGACCAACGGCGGCGTCGAGATCTGCGACGGCCTCGACAACGATTGCAACGGCACGATCGACGACAACCCCACGGCGTCGACGATCGTGTGCAAGACGAAGGGCGTCTGCGCCGGCTCGACGAGCATCTGCATGGGCCAGAGCGGTTGGGTCTGCAAGTACCCGACGACGTATCAGGAGCTTGAGAACCTGACGCTCGGGTGCGATGGTCTCGACAACGACTGCGACGGGCTCACGGACGAGCCCTTCGACATCGGCAAGGCCTGCGTCGTCGGAACCGGCCCCTGCGCCGGCACGGGCGTCTGGGCGTGCGACAACACGATGACCGGCAAGCACAAGTGCGTCGGCTCGATGAAGGCCCCGGGCGTCGAGGTCTGCAACGGCAAGGACGACGACTGCGACGGCAAGGTCGACGAGCTCGAGAAGGTCTCGGACGCGACGACCGACGACAAGATCGTCTACTTCAACACGCACGGCCGGGACGTCACGATGTTCGTGTTCGAGGCGACGCGCTACGACGCGACGGCGACCGACCACGGCTTCGATTCCACGCGCCGTCCCTGCTCTGTCCCCGGCAAGCAACCCTGGACGAACGTCACGAAGGAAGAGGCCGAGGCCGCCTGCGAGAAGACGGGCACGGGCTGGCGTCTGTGCACGAAGGACGAGTGGCAAGACGTCTGCGACGGCCCGAGCACCAACGGCACGGCCTTCCCGTACGGCGACACCTACGACGGCACGAAGTGCAACGGCTTCGACTTCACGGCCCCCGCGGTCGCGGCGACTGTCCCGACCGGCTCGGCGACCATGTGCATCTCGGATGCGTCGACGACGGTGACGGGCGACGAGTTCTTCGACATGAGCGGCAACGTCAAGGAGTGGGTGATCTCGGGCGCCGCGGCGCTCTCGGCGACGGGCCCCTACGAGCTCCGCGGCGGCGCCTACGACATCGCGAGCTTCG
>JBBQJG010000311.1:0-6780 GCA_038325725.1 Polyangia bacterium
TGAGGGTCGACCAGCGCCTGTATCGCTCGGGGCCCGTCGACGTCGAGGGCGGCCATGGAGTCGTCCTCGGCTTCCCCCTCAACGCGTGGTTCGCTCACTCGGGCTACTGGCTCGCCACCTTTGTCGACCTCGAGCTCGACGTCGCGGGGCGCGCGCGCTGCCTGCGCACGCGCCTCACCGACGCCAGCGGGAAGCCCGCGGTGGGCCTGTGAGCGCGCACCTCCGGCCGCTCTCCCTCGCGATCGCGTTCGCGCTCTTGGCGTCGACGTCCGCATGCGCCGGCTCCTATCGCGCTCGCCAGGCACCGCTGGGCGATCCCATTTGGCCCGCCGCGCACACCGACGGCGTCATGATCGGCAAGTCGTGGAAGACGCCCGGCTGGTACGTCGCCGATGGCAAAGGCTCGAGGGACCTCATGGCGAGGGTCACGCGAGGAGGCTTCGAGGTCGAGGGCGGCGTCCCCGAGTTCGAGGGCGGCGTGCAGTGGGACGTGCACCTCGAGGGAGGCACCGGCACGGACGTCATCTCCATGATGTGGAGTCCGCCGACGGCGCCGCGCTGCCAGGCCGGTCATCCTGCGCTCGGCATCCTGCTCGATCTCGCCGCCCCGCCCAACAATGCCCTCGCCCCCGACCGCCAGATCCACTGGGAGCGGCCCGTCGTCGTGCGTGGCCCGCGCGTGATCTCGGCGCGCTTCGACGAGGATCCCGAGCTCCTCGAACACGACTCGGTCGTCGATCTCGAGGTCATCCGACGCGACGCGGGCGCCACGACGCCTACCTGCGTGCGCGTGCCCATCACCGGCGCGGGCGTGAGCTACTGGTCCGACAAGCGCTGGTCGCTTGGCGTCCGCGTGTCCTTTCGCCGCGCGCTCGCGTTCACACCGAGCAGCACGCTCAACCTCGGGCTCTCGTTCGGCCGTTGGCTCGGCCCGGTTCGCCTCAGCCTCGAAGGCGTCATCGGCGGAACGGACGACCCTAGCCGGAGCGGGCGCGCGGGCACGCTCTATTGCTTCGCGGCGATGGGCCCCGGGTGCGACGGCGTGAACCTGGCGGGCGTCTCCCTCGAGGCGAACGGAATCGGCTGGCGACTGAGCCGCAAGTCGGTCGTGGGCTGGAGCCTCGCCTACGAGGCGCTCTTCGCCGGCCTCAAGAGCTACAAACCAGACGGGACGATCTATTCGCGCGACGCCTCGTCGGGGGGGCTCCGCTTTGCGCTCCAGTGGCTACGCTCCCGGACCGATGTCGTGGGTGTCGCGCCCAGGAGCCCGACGTCCGCTGCGGGCGCGGAGCTCTTCGTCGCCGCCTCGCAAGAGTGGACGGGGGCGGCGAACGGTCATCACGTGACGTTCGGAGTCTCCGCGCTGGCGTTCTAACGCTCCGGGGCGGCGAACACGCCGGTCCTCACACCACCGCCTCCACGAGGACCCAGACGTCGCCGTTTTGATAATTCGAGTAGGGCGTCCCGCCTACTGTTTAAGTGATCGATTTCGTTGGAGGATGGTCCGGGATCGGACGGTGGTGTTGCTCGACGTGATGGACGGAGCGCAGGGTCAGCGATCACGGAAACACTCGTATGGATGGGCCTGCCGCGCGTGTGACGTCGCCCCGGGACCGAACGCTCCACTGGAAAAGGAGATCCATTCTTGGTGCTCGCCGCTCGATGGGATCTCGACCGGCGCGGAAACCGTGTGGCACACTGCCCGCCATGTCCAAGATCACCCGTCCGCAGAGGAACTCAGAGGCCAAGAACCGGCTTGCACGAATCGCGCGGAAGCGCTGGCGCAAAACCACCCTGGCCGCGATGAAAGCGGGCGACGGTACGGCCCCGGAGGGTGTCGACCGAATGCTCGAAAGGGAGCTGTCCGAGGCTCGCTATGGAGTGCCGAATACGGCAGCATCGGGCTCGTAGGGTCCCAGACAGCTCGGCGGCTTCGACCGGCAAAACCGGCCTCGGGGTCGCCGAGGCGAGCTCACTGTCCCGCCGCGGCTGGCAGTTCCCGGCGGCGCGGCACCGACTGGCTGGTTCCGGTGAGAGGCGTGGAAGTCGGTCGTGCGCAACAGGTTGGCAACGCGCGGAGCGCCGCGCTCGGCTCTACCACGTCGTCCCATTGAGTCCGGGAACCCGAGGGAAGCTCCTCAGGTCGCGCGTGACGACGGGTTCGTCGACAGCCAAGACCGGGAAAATTCGGATAACCTTCTCGATGCTTGTAGGGACGGCGGCGATCGCTCAGCCGAACGCAGTGCGGAGCTGCCGGAGGCCGCGTCCTGTCTTGCGGCGCAGCAGCGTTCGCAGCGTCACGCCGTCGCCGTAGCCCACCGTCGACGCGATCTGTTCGATCGACTCCTTGGTCGTGCGCAAGCGATGGACCGCCATCTCGACACGCAGGTCTTGCACGTAGGAGATGGGCGTCTTGCCCAGCACGGCGCGCAGCCGCCGCTCGAGCGTGCGCTCGCTCGCGCCCACCGAGCGCGCGGCGTCGGCCAGCGTGAAGTCGGTGAGGTGGAGCCGCGCCCACCGCTCGAAGCGCTCGACCAGGGGATCGGTGTGGGCGAGGTGATCGGGCATGGCATAGACGACCTGCGACGGCCGCGCGTCGAACAGCAGGTACCTGGCCGTCGCATCGGCGAGCGACGGGCTCCGCCGCCGGACCAGCCAGAGCGCGAGGTCGATGTGCGCGAGCGCCGCGCCCGCCGTGACCACGCGCGCCGACTCTACGATCATGCGCGACTCGTCCAGCGTGACGCCTGGGAAGCGCTCGCGGAACACGGGCGCGAGCCACCACGTCGTCGTCGCCGTCTTGCCGTCGAGGAGGCCCGACGCGGCGGGCACGAAGGTCGAAGAGCACGCGCTCGCGACGCGCGTGCCCGCGCGCGCCCACGTCCTGAGGAGCGCGCCCGCGTCCGCGACGTCGGCGCGGGTCAGCGCGGCAAGGACAGTCTCGCGCGTCTTGACGCCCAGCGCGGGCACGATCACCATGTCGGGCCGCGGCGTCTTGTTTCCGACGCGGGTGAGCGGCACGCGCAAGCCGTGGCTGGTCGCTGCCTTGGCGCGCACGCCGACCACGCTGACCTCGAAAGGCGCCGAGCCCTTGCCGGCGCGCGCGAGATCGTTGGCGGTCCCGAGCGTGTCGAGGATGACGGAGAGCCCCGTATCGAAGACGCCGTCGAGGACGAGCACCGAGACGCGCATGGGCTTCACGCTAGCATCGGTCGGCTTTTCTGCGATGGCGAATTCAAACCCAATGTTGTCGTTTTCGCCACTCGCCGGGGGCGCCTGGTGAGCCTAGGCTTCGGGCTTCGAGGGCCTCGGAAGCCCTCGAGCAAGGAGCTCCCTCATGGTCAAAGTCGGGTTGTTGGTTCGTCTGGTCGCCAAGCCGGGCAAGGAAGAAGAGGTCGCCGGATTCCTCGCGAGCGCGCTGCCGCTCGCGCAGGCGGAGGCCGAGACGATCGTGTGGTTCGCGCTGCGCCTCTCGAAGAGCGAGTTTGGCATCTTCGACGCGTTCCCGGGCGACGCCGGTCGCAAGGCCCACCTGGGTGGTCCCATCGCCGCGGCGCTCATGGCCAAGGCCAGCGAGCTGCTGGCGGAGGCGCCGAAGATCGAGCAGGTCGATCTGCTGGCGTCGAAGCTCTCGGCCTGACGCACGAGTTTCGGCCTCACTCCGCGTCGGCCCTGGGCTCCGAGCGGTAGAACGCAAAAAAAAGTGGGCGGCGTTGGTGCGCCGCCCACTTCTATTTCGTGTGTTGCGAAAGGACCGACGTGCTACGCGAGGATGTCGGTGATCATCGTGCCGTGGGTGTAAGCCCCCATCGGCTTCCCGAAGGCCGGCATCGTTCCGCCGAAGACCTTGTTGATGACCGTGAGGTGCAGATCGGCCAGGTTCTTCCCGTTGCCGTTGATGTACTGATTCTGTCGCAGGACGCCGGCGCCGCTCCCGACGAACGCGATGGGCAGATCGAGGCCGTCGTGGTTGCCGCCGTTCATCCCGCTCATCATCATGAGGACGGTGTTGTCGAGCACCGAGCCGGAGCCTTCCTTGAGCGCGTCGAGCTTGGTCGCCATCTCGTTCACCTTCTGGGAGTTCCAGTGGATGATCGAAGCGAACTCTTGAGCGTCGCCGTGCTGGGCGCCGTGATAGTTGCCCGCGACGCCGGTGCCCAGCGCCGAGCTGGTGGCGGTGAAGGTCCGCTTCGGGACGAAGCCGTAGGCCCATTCGCTGCGGGCATCGTCCAGCATGAAGCTGACGACGCGCGTGGTGTCACACTGGATCGCCATGACCATGAGGTCGATCATGAGCGACGCGTGGGCGCCGCGGTCGTAGCCGGCGGGGATGGCGTCCACGGACGCCGCGTAGGTCGGGCGCGGCAATGATTTGCACATGCCGCCCACGGGGCCCGCGAGCCCGCCGCCCCCTGGCATCGTCGGGGCCGACGCGCGGACCTCGAGCGTCTTTACCGACGTGAGGAACTTGTCCAGGCGTCCCTTGTCGCTGGTTGACAGGCGGGCGCTCAGCGCCGTCGAGCTGTCGATGATGTAGTCGAGCGAGCTCTTGCGAAGGAGGCGTCGCCGCTCGGCGGCCGGATCGACCATCCCGTTGCCCGCCGCGCTCGGCACGCCCGCTCCCGCGCCCGTGATGCGATCGAAGACTCCCTGCGGGCTGACGATGTTGTAGAGCGGCTCGGAGTCCGACTTCCACGAGATGCTGCGCGAGTGGGCGCCGGGCAAGCCGTCGAACGAAGCGAGCTTCGTCGACAGGCCGAGCTGGAGCGAGTGCAAAGGCGTGGGCGGCGTACCACCGTTAGCCGTCGCCATCTGGTTGGCGATGACCTGGTCGACAGAGATCGAGCTGTTGTTGTTCATCGGGCCGTTGGCCTTGACGCCCGTGAACGCCGCCGCGCAGTTGTGGCCGTGCGAGGGCTCGATGTGTCCGCCGAACGGCGAGTAGTTACCGATGTTGCTGATGACCATGAGCTTCGATTTCATGGGCGCCAGCGGTTCGAGGATCGGCGACAGCGTCCAGTTCGTGCCGCCTCCCCCCGGCTTCCAGAAGGGCGCGGTGCCGTTCGGGAAGTAGACGTCGATGTAGCGCTTGACCGTCCCCGCGGCGTGCGCCTTCCGAGGTGCCAGCGTCTCTAGGAACGGCAGTGAGATCGCCACGCCCGAGGCGCCCTTGAGCATCTGACGTCGGGTCCAGTTCTTCTCGTTCATCGGCGAACTCCTTACACGTTTGGGGGGGGCCGGTCTTCGCAAGGCCCGGCTGCCAGTGAGGCCCAAATCAACGCACGAGCGTGGCTCGCACGGCTTCGCAAGAAAAGAACGCTATCAACAATGAACGGGTGCCGCGATGCAGCCCCGCCCCAATGGATGCAACGCTTCTGGCGCGTAGCCCCGAGGGGCGCGCTCGGAGGGGCCTACTTCACGGTGAAGATGAAGTTCGTGACCACGCGGGTGCGGTCCTCGCGCGGGTTGCTGCTGGCGTGCCAGGTGTTCGAGTCGAAGAGGACGGCCTTGCCCTTCTTCGGCGACACCCGCTTGCGGATCGTGAGCGGCTTCTTGTCGGCGTGGGTCTCGTTGAAGATGAACGTGTCGCCGTCGCTGTCCTTGACGTAGTAAAGGAGGCTCTTCATGGGCGGCGTGGGAATGTCGACATGTGGCGTGTTGTAGGTATCGGGCTCGATCGGCTTCTGCCCGAGGAGGTTCGCCTTCATGCGCTCGACGGTCCCGAGCAGCAAGCCGGTCTTCGCCTCGAGGAAGTAGAACATCGGGAAGACGATGTCGAAGAAGGACGAGCACCGCGCGCCCTCCTCGAAGAACGCGTGAACGAACTGGTCCGACTCGTACGACTGAGCGCTCTTGCTCAGGATCTCAGGCGCGTTCGGGTCGTTCGTCGCGGCGTTGTACTGCCAGAGGAACGCGCCGCTCTTGCAGATCAGGTCCTCGAGAATGTTCGCGAAGGACGTCGGCAGGAAATCCTCGATCTCAAGGATCTCGCCTGGGGGCTTGCCCATGGCGAGGGACGATAGCATCGGTGGCGCCGGCTCAGAAGATCTCGCCGGCAGTGAAAGACGTCTCGCCGCGCGCGACGTGGTCTCGCGCCGTCGTTACGGCGTGGGCAGCGTCATCCAGGTCTTCCAGATCGCCGTCTTGAAGTCGCCGCCGCCGTCGGTGTGACCCTGGCCGGGCGGACGGCAGCGGACGACGGGGTACGCCGCCGGGCAGCCCGTGTACCTGACGCAGGCGCAGCTGGGGCAGGGCGTCTCCCACGGCACCGTGTCGGTGCCCGTGCAGCCGTTGTACTTGAGCATGAGGTCGCGCGCGACGTCCGAGCCGGTCGCGCCCGTCGCCGGGTTCGCCGTGTCGATCGCGCCCGTGAGCAGCAGGCCCGCGACGGGAACCTTCGTGTCCGGCGGACGGCCCGCCTCGCTCGAGATCCCGCCCGCCGCGGGCGAGATGCCGCGAACGACACCGCCGCGCGCGAAGGCGAGCATGTACGAGAGCCAGCCGCCGCTGCTGTAGCCGCCCACGAATACCCTGCCCTTGTCGACGCAGTAGCCCGCCTCGACCTCTTTGAGGACCGCGTCGAAGAACGGCATCTCCGGGTTGTCGGCGCCGCCCTGGCTGAAGCAGCCGCCTATGTACCCGAGGCCGACCTGGATCGCCTGCATGTTGTTCGTCGGCAGCACGCCGAAGCCGCCGGAGCTGGCGTTCGTGTTGTCCGCTCCGCCACAGCCCGCGCCGCCGAACAGGATGGGGTACGGCTTTGTCGGATCGTAGCCGGCG
>JBBQJG010000312.1:0-6767 GCA_038325725.1 Polyangia bacterium
GTCACGATCCCGCCCGGCAGCCCGATGGCAAAGGCCGGAACGGGCGGCGGGCGCCTCGGCGCCAGCATCGTCGACCGCACGGAGAACGGCCAGCTCACGACGACGAAGCTGTGGGATCCCGGAACGGGCGCGTTCCCGTGCGGCGCGACCATCAACGGTCTCAACGACGCCGCGCGCGCCGACGTCAGCTGCGTCGGCGTGCACATGCGCCTGAATGTCGGCGTCAACGGCTGCGCGATTCCCTGACGCGCCAATCCGCAGGTCATCGCGCGATCGCCCCTTGCGGATGTCCAGAGCATCCCCACGTTGACGATATGATGCGAAGACACCTGACTCGCTCTTTCCGGACGCGGCGCCAAGCCTTCCTCGGCTCCTTCATGGCCTCCTTCATGGCCTTCGTCGGGGCGCTCATGATCCTAGGAACGGCGCCGTCTTGGGCGAACCAGGTCGCGAAACCCGCGGTCGCGGAGACGGGGCGCGTGGTCTCTCCGACGAGGACTTTGGCTCGTTCGTCCGCACCTTCGGCGGCCCCGTCCGTCGATGACGATAGCTACGCGGCGCGCGAGGCGAAGGCGAAGTCGTTGGAGACGTTCAAGGGCGGCGACGTCGTCGTGATCGGCAGCACGGCTCTGATCATCATTTTGCTCGTCGTGCTGATCCTCGTCCTTTGACAGGTCGGGTCCTCAGCCTCGCGGGCGCGCTGGCACTCGGCGGGTGCTATCGCGGATCAGCCCACAGCGTGTCGCCCGCCGATCTGACGAACGAGCCGGGGTGGGCGCTCGCGCACGACGTGCCTTTCATCCATCAGGCCCAGGAGCACGACTGCGGCGTGGCGGCGTTGGCCATGATCTTTCAGCGTTGGGGCATCGCGGCGTCCGCGGCTGACGAGCTGTCGACGAAGCTGTCGACGAAGCTGTCGACGAAGGGCGCTCCGGGCGACGACGGCGTCGAAGCTGGGGCGCTGCGCGATCTGGCCCGTCAGCAAGGCTTGCGCGCGTTTTTGATCCAAGGTGAGCAAGCGGATCTCGAGCACGAGATCGGCCTGGATCATCCCGTTCTCGTCGGCGTCGTGCAGCGCTACTCGACGCGCGCGTACGCGCACTACGAAGTCGTGACGGGGATCAACACGCGCACCCACGAGGTGCTCATGCTCGACCCGGGCCGAGGCCTGCGGCAGGACACGTGGGACGCGTTCGCCGTCGAGTGGGGAGGGGCCAATCGGCTCACGTTGGTCGTTGCCCGTTGATCGTCTTCTGGAGCGCTCCCTGATCGTCGAGCGCTCCGCAATCGTCGCGCTCGCGGTGGGGCTCTCGCTGGCCGCCACCGCCTGCGGAACGGCCTATCAGCCGCTGCCGAGCGCGCGCGTGGGCCTCGTGCTTCAGCGCGGCGGCGCTTGGTACGTCAAGGACGGCAAAGCCGTGCCGGTGTCGGCGTTCGGCGGCACGCTGCTGCCGCTCGTCGCGGACGTGCCGGCGGCGACGGCGCCTGCCTCGCGTGCCCACCACCAACTGATGGCCGGCGTCCCGCTGTACGTCGGCGGTGTCGCGGGCGTCGTCGTCGGCCTCGCGCTCGGCTTGACGCCCGTCGGGTGGATCGTGCTCGCCGCGGGGGGCGCCTCTGGCGTCACCGGCCTCGGCCTCATGGGCGCGGGCGTCAGCAACACCGTCGACGCGATCAACCTTCACAACGATGCCGTGTCGGTGCCGGCCAGGCAACCTCCTTGAAGGAGCCTGGGCCGGCGGGTCGCACGGCTACGGCGCGTTGGTGGTCTCGACGCAGGTCATGGCCGTGCCGTTGAGCTTGCAGACGAAGATCTTGCGGTTGGCCCCCAACATCGAGTTCCGCGCGACGATGACCGACCCGTCCGGCGTCGTCGCGATGCCCCCGTAGGCGCAGCCTCCGGCCGACAGGCCCGACCCCAACAGGGCCAGCAACAGGAGCGTCGACGTCATTCGTTTCTTCGGGGTCTGGGTCGTGTTCATCAGAGCTCCTTTGGCGGTTTGCATCGGCGAGACAGCGAATCCCGAAACCGATGTGGAGCTTCGTAAGCACGATCCGCCGATGACGGAAGGGGCCGCCGCGACGATTTGCGAACACGCCGAACGCCTGCCGCCCTTCCCCAACGTCGTTTCGTCCTTATTAGGGGGACCATGACGATTGAATCGATTCTCATCTGGTGTGCGATTGGGCTCGTGGCGGGCTGGCTCGCATCGGCGGTCGTGGGCGGAGGCTATGGCGTCGTCGGCGACATCGTCGTCGGCATCGTGGGGGCCTTCCTCGGTGGCTTCCTCTTCCGCCAGCTGAACATCAGCGCGCCCTTCAGCGGATATCCCGGCACGATCTTCGTCGCCTTCGTCGGCGCGATCGTGTTGCTGCTGCTCCTGCGGCTCATCAGCCGCGGTCGCTCAGCGCGGGGGATTTGAACCCCGCGGACCCGTCAGCGTTTGTGCCGGAAGTGAATGGTTTCGCCGTGGTCGAGGATCGCCACGGTGCGCGTCTTCGCGTCGAGCGCGCGGCCCTCGCCCGCGAGCGCGATGTGGCGCGCGCGGGCCTCGCGGCGCAGCCAGGCGAGCGGCTCGTCGAGCGGCTCATAGCTGAGCGGGAACGAGCCGTGGGCGATGGGCACGAGGACACGCGCGCCCAGATCCTCGAAGGCGGCGAGGGCGTCGAGCGGTGACAGGTGCTCGTCGCGAAAGGCGGCCGGCTCGTAGCCGCCGATGGGCAGCAGCGCGACGTCGGGGCGAAAGCGCCGGCCAATTTCGCCGAAGCCGGAGAAGTAGCCCGTGTCGCCCGCGAAGTAGATGCACGCGCCGGGCGCGTTGATGATGTAGCCGCAGGCGCCGCGGCCGCTGCCGCCCAGTGTACTGGCGCCCGAGTGGCGCACGGGCACGGCGATGACCTCGATGTCGCCGTGGTGCACGGCCTTGCCGGGCGCGAGCTCGTCGATCTTGAGGAAGCCGAGCCGCGCGACGAGCGGGCCGCAGCGTGGCGGCACGACGATGGGGATGTCCTTGTCGAGGCGGCGCAGGCTGGGCGGCGAGAGGTGGTCGCGGTGGGCGTGCGACAGCACGACGAGATCGGCGTCGTCGACGTCGGCGTCATGGACGCCCGCCTCCTTGGCCCGGCGCAGGCCGTAGAACGACCGCTCGAAGACCGGGTCGGTGAACAGGCGTGTGCGCGCCGTCGTGATCATGACGGTGGCGTGGCCCACGAAGGTCACCGAAACCGTGCCCTCGGGGGGGCGGGCCACGGGGAGCGACGCAACGAGCGCCGTGCCCGCGCGCAGCCGCTCGGCGGCCGTCGCGAGGTAACGCAGCGTCAGCGCGAGCGACAGCCCGCCGCGCAGCGACCGGCGGTTGGCGCGGTCGAGCTCTTTGCCGCGTTCGATCGCGCCCGGCTCGGGGGCTTTGTGCATGGCGGTGCCGTTCCATGGTAAGTCAGGTCCTCCGATCGTGACGGCAAAAGACGCGCAAAACAGCGGCGCGGGAACGAGCTCTCCCGCAGCCCCCGTTGTCATTTTGGGTGGCGGGCTCACGGGGATCTCGACGGCGGTGCACCTGCGCGCGCCGTGGGTCCTGTTCGAGCGCGACGAGCGCCTCGGCGGCCACGCGCGCACCGACGAGCGCGAGGGCTACAAGTTCGACAAGACGGGACACTGGCTCCACCTGCGCGACGCCGGGGTCAAGCAGCTCGTCGAGGAGATCCTCCCGGGGCAGATGACGCCCATCGCGCGGCGCGCGCGCATCTTCTCGCACGGCGGCCTCACGCGGTTCCCGTACCAAGCGAACCTGCACGGCCTGCCCCCCGAGGTCGTCAAGGAGTGCTTGATGGGCGTCGTCGAGGCGAAGGTCGCCGCGGCGCGAGCGATGGCGGAGGGTGGCGTGGCGGACGAGCCGAAGAACTTCGAGGAGTACTGCCTGCGCCACTTCGGCGCCGGCATCTCGAAGCACTTCATGATCCCTTACAACGAAAAGCTTTGGGGCGTGCCGCCGCGCGAGATCACGGCGGCGTGGTGCTCGCGCTTCGTGCCGCTGCCGAACCTCGAGCAGATCGTCGCGGGCGCCGTCGGCGCCGGGCCGCCCGAGATGGGCTACAACGTCAGCTTCCTGTACCCGAAGGCGGGCGGCATCGAGACCTTCACGCGCGCGCTGCAGACGCGCATGCGGACAGACACGGGACGCGTCCACACGAAGACGTCGCCCGACGAGATCGACTGGCGCGGCCACGCCGTCGTCGTCGGCGGCGAGCGCGTGCCGTATCGCGCGCTCGTGACGTCGATTCCCCTGCCCGAGCTGCTCAAGCGCATGTCCGGGTTGCCGCCTGAGATCGAGGCGGCCGCGACGCGCCTGCGGTGTACGACGCTGCGCTATCTCAACATTGCCACGCGAACGACGCCGACCGCCGACTGGCACTGGATCTACGTGCCCGAACGGAAGTATCCGTTCTACCGCGTGAACGTCTTCTCGTCGGCGATGCCGACGATGGCCCCCGCGGGCGGCGCCTCGATCTGCGTCGAGATGGCGGACCGCGGCCCCATCGGCGACGACGCCATCCGCGACTCGCTCGCGGCGCTCACGGTGGCTGGCGCGCTGCGCTCGCCCGAGGACGTCGTATTCTCCGAACGCAAAGAGATCCAGTACGCCTACGTCGTCTTCGACGACCATTACTACGCGGCCACGCGCGCGATCTTTGGTTTCCTCGAGGAAAACGGGATCTACTCGCGCGGCCGCTACGGAGCTTGGACCTACAACGCCATGGAAGACTGTGTGCTCGCCGGACGTGAAGTCGCCGCCCTCATCGATTCGCAAACGCAGACTCAGACGCGGGTGTCGTCATGACCGCCGCCGCCCCGCACCTCACGATCGTCATCCCCATCTACAACGAAGAGGGGATCCTGCGCGGCTCCGTACTCGAGCTGCAAGAGAAGCTGCGCCGCTTCGGCTGGACGTACGAGCTGCTGCTCTGCGAGAACGGCTCGCGCGACCGAACGGTCGAGATCGGCAAAGAGCTCGAGATCGAGCACCCCGAGGTGCGCCTGCTGCACGTGGGGCAGCCGAACTACGGCCTCGCCATGCGGATGGGCATCCTCGAGGCGCGCGGCGAGTACGTCATCTGCGACGAGATCGACTTGCTCGACACCGAGTTCTACGCGCGCGCCATGGCGCTGCTCGAGCGCAGCGACACGGAGATGGTCGTCGGCTCGAAGGCGATGGTCGGCTCGAATGACCAGCGGCCGCTGTTCCGCCGCGCGGCGACGCGCGTGTTCAACGGCCTTTTGCGCGTGACCTGCCGCTTCGACGGCACGGACACGCACGGGCTCAAGGCGTTCCGGCGCTCGGCGCTGCTCGAGACGGCTCGGCGCTGCGTGCTGGACCGCGACGTCTTCGCGAGCGAGTTCGTCATCCGCGCGCACCGCGAGGGCCGCAAGGTCATCGAGATTCCCTTCACCGTGCGCGAGAAGCGTCCGCCGTCGATCAACCTCACGAAGCGCGTGCCGCACGTCCTCAAGAGCGTCGCGCGCCTCGCGATTTCGGTGCGCAAGAACGCCGAGGGCGGCGGTGGGTAAGCCCCGTGAGTAAAGACGACGACGAGGAAGACTCGATCCCGTTCATCGAGATCGATCCCGAACCGTCCGACCCGAACGCGCCCTCGGCGGGGCGCAAGACGACGCCCCACGCGTCGGTCGATTGGATGACCGGCTTCGACGAGGGCCGGCAGCGCGGCTCGGCGGAGGTGCTCGAGGCGCTCGAGGCGGCGCTCGTCGCCGTCGGCGTCGGCGAGGACGTGGCGAAGATCATCGTGAGGCGCGTGCGCAACCGGGCCGCGGACTCCGACGAAAAGTAGCTCTGCCTCCTCCGTCGGGCATCTTGCAGGAGAATGCTCCGGGCGCGTCAGCCCGGATGAAAACGCTTCGCGAACGGCTAGTATCGGGCGGCCTTGATCCCTCGGTTCCGATTCCGCGCGGCGCGCCGCGCGCGCTCACGAGTCGCCCTCTTCGCGGGTGCGCTCACGCTGCTCGCGGGCGCCTCGGCGGCCCGCGCGCAGACCGCTGACTGCTTCCCCTCGTGTCGCACCGGGTACCTGTGCCACGAGGGACAGTGTGTGTCGGCCTGCAACCCGGCGTGCGGCGCGAACGAAACCTGCACGGCGGCGGGCGAGTGTCGGTCGCCCGTGTTCGTGGCGCCGGCTCCCGCCGAGAGCGACGCGCCGGGCTTCGCGCCCGCGTCGGGCGCGGCGCCAACGCCGACGGCCGATCCGGGCTGGGCGCGGGGCGCCGCCTACTTCGGCTTCGTGTCGGCGGCGGTCGACGTCGGGCTCACGACGGCCATCATCGCGACGAACCCTCATCAGCCCGGCCGGTCGCGAACGATCGGGTCGTGGGCGATCGCCGTGTTCGGCGTGACCGTGCCTCTGACGGCGCTCGGCGGGGCATCGGCGCGGACGAATCCAGCCGTCGTGGGGCGGCCGCGCCTGCGGATCGCGAGCTGGGTATCGTATGCGCTCGCGCTCGGCGATTCGGCGTACCTCTTGTCCCGGTCGCGGATCGCGGTCATCGACAACCGGTACGTCGTGGGCGCGGGCTTGCTGGGAACGCTGTCGACGATCGGTTTCTCGCTCGACGCGTACACCTCCGCATCGCAAGCTGAGGCGGTGCGCGCGGCGGCGAAACAACCTGCCCTCTCGATGGGCCTCGCGGTGACCGCGAACGGCGCCTTCGTCCCGACCTGGGGTTGGGCGGGAGCTTTTTGAGTGATCACCGACCCGAT
>JBBQJG010000313.1:0-6761 GCA_038325725.1 Polyangia bacterium
AGGAGCTGGCTCACGAGGGGTTCCTTTCGGTTGGCGATACTACGGCCATTTTGTGCGGAAGTTACGGTCGCATTGGCCGTCTGCTAACCTGACGTCTCCGATGGCCGAACGACGCCTCACGCGCGGGAGCAAGCGCAAGCCGGCCAAGCGGGGCGCCGCGGCGGGCGAGAAGGATCTCGCCTTCGTCGTCGGGCGCTCCGAGGACGGCGAGGCGCTGCACGTCCTCCGGCGGCGCGCGGCCACGGGGCTCGTCGAGACCGGCCTCGTGCGACCGCTGCGCAACGGGCAGGCCATCACCGGCGAGGTCGTCAACCTCGCGCCGCGCGAGGAGTCGCCGCTGCTGTTCGACTGCGAGACGGATCGCGAGCTGTCGGCGCCGGGGGCGGGGACTGCAGGACCGCCGCAGGTCGCGAGCAACGAGTATCGCCGCGGCTGGGACGCGATCTGGGGCGGCCGCGCGCGTCCCTCCGCCGTGAACTGATCGGTGTCGGCTTCGAGTACGGCACGCGGGGACCGCGCCCGCGCGTTGGTCTCATTGTTCACCGCCGTCGTCGGGCTCGTGTTGCCGGTCGTGCTCTTCTTTGCGCGCCGCGATCCGGTGTCGTTCGAGCGGCGAGGACTCCGCCTCGGGTCGGCGGCGATCGCGGTCGCGGGGCTCGTCTGTTTCGTCGCGCGCGTGCGGTGACATGCTCTACGCGCGGGTCGCGGCTTTGACCACCTGCGCGGCCGAGCGACTGGTGCCGGGCGGGCTGTTGGGAGATTCTAAAGAGATGAGAAATCCTCGTTTGCTTCCTCCTTTCCTCGTCGGGTCGTTCGTCGTCATGTCGTTGTTCGTGCTCGCGAACTGCGGATCCGTCACGCCCATCGGTACGGGCACGGCTGGGACGACGGGGAGCGCTGGAACGACGGGGAGCGCGGGGACGACGGGGAGCGCAGGGACGACGGGGAGCGCGGGGATGACGGGGAGCGCAGGGACGACGGGGAGCGCAGGCGTCACGGGGAGTGCGGGGATGACGGGACACGCGGGCGCGACGGGGACGGCGGGCGTCACCGGGATGGGCGGCATGACGGGGACGGGCGGCTCGACCGGGCGCGTTCCGGTGAAGCACCGCGCGGCCGCGCCAGCGTGTGCCAAGACGCGTCCCGTGGGCTTGTGCGGGGCGGCGACGATGCCGGGCGCGACCCTTCAATGCAAAGTGGATGCGGACTGTCAGGGCGGCGAGAACGGCCGCTGCCTGCCCATGGCGCGCATTCTCGGGTGCAGCTGCTCCTACGATGCGTGCTTCGCGGACGCGGATTGTCCGGCGATGTCGGGACCGTGCGAATGTCGTGTGAGCTCCGACGTCATGGCGGGCTCGTCGACGGCGAACGTCTGCAAGCTCGGCAATTGTCGCGTCGACCCTGATTGTGGCGCGGGTGGTTTCTGCTCGCCGTCGCTCGGGAGCTGCGGCAACTACAGCGGCGTCGTCGGCTACTACTGCCACTCGTCCAAGGACAAGTGCACGGACGACGCCGACTGTGCAGCGCAGGGCACCGGTGATTGCCGCTACGAGCCGACGGTGGGCGCGTGGACTTGTCAAAACTCGCAATGCGCGGGGTGAGCCCGCGCGCGGGCGGCGTCGCCGCGCGCGCCTGCTTCGTCGTCACGCTCGCGCTCTCTGCATGCACGTCGTCGAGCGTCGTCGCGCTCGCGCCGGCGGAGGCGAGTTACCTCGACGACGCCGCGAGTCGCCGCGCGGCGCTCGTCGCGTCGCTCGTCAATCCGGCGAACGCCTACTCGACGCTGCGGTTGCAGCACTACGCCACGGGCGACGCCGCCGATTGGGAGGCGCTGCCCGAGTGGAATCCGCGCGCGCTCCCGGTCGCCGCGGCCGAGCTCGATGGGCCGCCGTTCACGACCGGGGCGCCGTTGCCCGCCGCGGCGGCGGCGCTCGGCTTCGACGCTTCCGCCGCGGCGACGTTGTCGTCGGCGACGTTGCACGCGCTTGGCGAGGAGGCGTTCTTCCGCTACCCGGCGCAGCTCGCGCCCGCGCCGGCTCTCGCGTTCACGCGCGACGCGGTCGCGCGCTACGGTCTGTGGATCGACCCGGCGCGCGGCGTGGGCGGTTTCGTGCGCGTCGAGGTCGCGGGAGGCGGCTCGATGCTCGCCGTCTCGTGCGCGACCTGCCACGCGGACGTCATCGACGGCCGCCTCGTCGTGGGCGTGCCGAGCGCGCACCTCGACTTCGGTCGCATGGCTCTCGACGCGAGCGGCGCCGCCGATCCGGTCGCCGCGAACCTCGCGGCGTGGGGCTCGGGGCGCGTCGACGTCACGACGAGCGAGGGCTCGCTGCCTGAACGCATCTCGGATCTGCGCTCGTTGCGCTGGGTCTCTCACCTGCAATACGACGCGACCGTTCGCCAAGCCGACGTCGTCGCGCTCGCGATCCGCATCGAGACGCTCATCATCACGGCGCACGCGCAGGCCGTGCGGCCTCCGCGCCTCGTCGCGCTCGCGCTCGCGCGCTATCTGTGGGACCTCGGCCTCGAGCTCCCGCCGCCGCCGTCATCCACGTCGGACGGCGCGCGCGTGTTCGCGGCGCGCTGCGCCGGGTGCCACGCGGGCGAGGGCTTCACGGGCCCTCCGCGCGCGCTCGCCGACGTCGGCACCGACGCCGCGCTCGGCTTGTCCCCCGATCGCGGCACGGGGTTTTATCGCGTGCCCTCCCTGCGCGGCGTCGCGGCCCGGCCGACGCTCTTTCACGACGGAGCGCTCGTCGATCTCGCGGCGCTCCTCGACCCAGCGCGCGTCTCGCCGAGCTACGCGGGCGGCGCGCGCGGCCCCGGGCCCGTCCCGGGGCACGCCTTCGGGCTCGAGCTGTCAGACGCCGATCGCGCGGCGCTGCTGACCTATCTGCGCGCGCTCTGAGCCGCGGCCCGACGTCGTTCGCAGCGCGCGGTTGCCGTCGCGCGATCGGAGCTGCGGGGAGCTCAACGATCGTTCAACGATCGTGCAACGATCGTTCAACGATGCGGCCGGATCCCGACAACGCCCTCAGGGCTTCGTGAGCGCGTTCGCCCAACGCTGAACGCAGTCCATCTCGCCGACGCTGAAATACTCCGAGATGAGCGGCATTTGCATGCCGCACGCCTGGTTCGTGTTCCTCAGCTTGTCGAGGAAGAGTCCCTTTGCGGGCACGCTTCCCTTCACGAGATAGGCGCCGCCGATCGGATCGCATTGCGATCGAAGACCCACGACGGGGCCGACGTTCTTGTTGGGCAGCTTGCCAACCATCCTCGTTTCCCAGCCCGCCGTCACCATATCGAAGCCCGCGCCCACGCCCGTTGCGTCGTGACAGGCCATCGGCACGGTGCAGCTGTGCATCGCTAGGATGGGTTTCGCGTCGCAGGGACCCGTGCCGCCGGCGGCGCCCGTGTTTCCGGCCGCCGCTCCGCCCGCGCCCGTCGTTCCGCCCTTGCCGCCGCTTCCGCCAGAACCGCCGCTGCCGGCCGAGCCGGTCGAGGGCGCCGCGACGTTGAACGTCACCTTGCCGAGATCGAGCGTCCCGCAGGCCGGCACGGTCAAATTGGGGACGGTGCCCTGGGACAGGACCGTGCCGCCGTTGTCCTTCGTGAGGATGAATTGCGCGACCCAGCTGCCCGCGGCGATCTTCGTCGTCGAGCCGGCTCCGTCGGTGCACGGAAACTGAACGACGACGGGGGCCGGATTTCCGGCGGCGGCGTTCGAGGAGATGACGACCTCGACGGCCGTCGCGCCGGCCTGCTGACAGGTCAACATCGTCGGCGTCTGGTAGATGGCGACCGACCACAAGAGGTGCACCGTCGGTGGCGACTGGCACGTTCCGGTACTGCCGGCCATTCCCGTAGCGCCCGCCGTTCCGGTCGAGCCGCCCGTCATCGAGATGCCGGCCACGCCCATTCCCGCGCCGCCGGCATCGCCGGGACCGTCGGTCGCCGGTGTGCAGCTCCCGGCGAGCCCGAAGCTCAGCGAGAGCGCGGTCGCCACCAAGGCGATCCGGACGAAGACGGTAAAAGGGGAGGTCTTAAGAGAGTCGCGTGACAGTCCCTGTTCGTTCATCAGCTCCTCAGTGTTGTGCTGGCGCGGACGGTTGTTGCTGCGCCTTCGCGTCTCGCTCGCGCAGCTCCTGGTTGGCGGCGATCTGAACCTGGACGCGCCGGTTCTGCTGGCGTCCTGAATCCGTCGTGTTGTCGGCGACGGGCACCGAGTCACCGAGCCCGCGGCCCGTGAGGCGCGCGGACTGCACGCCCTGCGCCTCGAGCAACGCGACGACGGACTGGGCGCGCTCCTTCGAGAGCTTCTCGTTGAAGTCCTTCTTGCCCGTGTTGTCGGTGTGTCCCTCGATGACGAGGTCCGTGTCCTTGTACTCCTTGAGCACCTTCGCGAACTCTGTGAGGTCCTTCTTCGACTGCGGCTTGAGCGCCGACTTGCCCGTGTCGAAGAGGATCGCAGAGTTGAACTTCACGAGGAGCTGATCGCCCTGGCGCTCGACCTTCGCGCCCTTGACGTCCTTGAGGGCCTTCTCCTGCTTGTCCATGTAGTGGCCGATGACGGCGCCCGTGCCAGCGCCGACGCCCGCGCCGATCGCGCCGCCGATGAGCGCGCCCTTGCCGCCGCCCGCGAGCGCGCCGATGCCCGCGCCCGCGAGCGCGCCGCCGCCCGCGCCGATGGCGGCGCCCTTGCCGGTGTTGGTGGCACAGCTGGCCAGCAATGAGATCGACAGCACGAGTCCGATGGTCCGAAGGTCTTTCATGGGTGTCTCCTCGGAAGGGCGCCTATTGTATCAGCCGTGCGGCCCGGCTTCGCTGCGCATCGGGGCCGGGCTCGACGCACACGGGCCCGGCTTTGGCGCGGCTGGTCGAAACCCGTCATCTAGCAACAATTTGGCGCAAAGGGCCTGGGTTCAGGCGCGCTCGCGCAGGATTTGCTCGTAGAGATCCAAGTACTCGCGCGCGAGGCGCGCGAACGCGAACATCGCGAGGCTCGCGCCGTTCGAGGGGCGTGAATAGAGGAGGACGTGCACGTTCAACCGAGCAGCCGTGCGAAGGCGTTGGGGTGCAGCCCCAGCCCGAGGAACCCGGCCGTGCCGAGGATTATGCCGACGAGCGCGCAGGTCAGGGCCACGAAGATGAGCTTTCTCTTTGGGTGAGCGCCGTGATCGCGAAGATCGCGATCGAGGTCGCCCCCTCGGCCATGTCGAACTGAAAGTCGTGGACGTTGCACGCTCTCACGGGCCCGCGCTCCATGCGCGCAGTCTACGTGCACCGCGCGTTGCTTGACCTCGATCCACGACGTCGCTATCGTGCTGCCGTCGGAGCCTGCCGTGGGCAATTGTGCGGCCAGGCAAACTCGCCCGCCTCACGACAAACTGGAGCCCCATGCCAAAGACGCGCCTCGGCCGATTGACGGCTGCCCTCTTGATCCTCGGCTCCGGCTCCCTCGTGGGCCGGTCCGCTCTCGCCGCAGCCGGCGATTTGTCCCTCAACGCAGAGGGCGGCGTTGGCGCCATGCTCTCGCATGATCAGCGCACGCTCCTTCACTACGGGCTCGACTACGAAGTTGCGCTTCACCCGGGCATCGTCATCACCGATCCGCTGACGTTGCAGCTCGCGATCGGTTCGTGGTGGTTCCCGACAAAGAACGACGGCACGGGCCGCGCGACGCTCCTCGGGTTCGGCCTTCGCCTCGATCCGGAGGTGGGCAGCGGCCGCCTCGTCATCGACGCGCACGCGGGCGCGGGCCTCACCGGCGGCCTCGAGCGCTTCATGTTCGACGCGGGGCTTGGCTACGAGTTCAAGCTCAGCGAGCAGCTCGGCATCGGCCCGATGCTCCGCTACGGCCAGGTCATGCGCGACGAGGCCGAGGACTCGACGGCGGACGCGAAGTTCTTCGCGGTCGCCGTGTCGGTCACGTGGCGCTCGGCGCCTGTCGCGGCCGCCGCGCCGCTGGCGCCCGCGGCCCCGCCGCCCGCGCCGCCGGCGCCGCCCAAGGACACCGACGGCGACGGCATTCCCGACGCCAGCGACGTCTGCCCGATGGACGCCATGGGCGCTCACGGCGACACGCGCGCGAATCGCAAGGGCTGCCCCGCGATCGACAGCGACAACGACGGCATCACGGACGACGTCGATCAGTGCCCCGACGTTCCGCAGGGCGCGGCCGCCGATCCCGAGCACGCGGGCTGCCCCGACAAGGACGACGACAAGGACGGCGTCCCGAATCATCAGGATCAGTGCCCCACGCAGGCGACCGGCTACCAAGTCGATCCGGCGCGCGCGGGCTGCCCGGCGCCCGACAAGGACGGCGACTCGGTCCCCGACGCGACGGACGCGTGCCCCGACAAGGCCGGCGCCCCCAGCTCCGATCCGAAGAAGAACGGCTGCCCGGGCCTCGTCCGCATCGACGCCGGAATGATTCGCATCAACCAAGAGGTGTTCTTCGCCACGGACAAGGACGCCGTGCTCCCGAAGAGCTATTCGCTGTTGAAGGCGGTCAGCGACGCCATCAAAGGCACGCCGGGCATCAAGAAGGTGCGCGTCGAGGGCCACACGGACAACAAAGGCATCCCCGCGAAGAACCTGGAGCTTTCGAAGAAGCGGGCCGCCGCCGTTCGCGACTGGCTCCTGAAGGACGGCGTCGACGCCAGTCGATTGGACGCCGAGGGCTTCGGCGACACGAAGCCGATCGCGCCCAACGACACCGCGAAGAACCGCGCCAAGAACCGCCGCGTCGACTTCATCAT
>JBBQJG010000314.1:0-6715 GCA_038325725.1 Polyangia bacterium
TTGACGGTCGTGCGCGCGATGACGCGCGAGCCGATCGAGGCCTGGATCGCCACCTCGAACTGCTGCTGCGGGATGAGCTCCTTCATCTTGGCGCAGAGGTCCCGGCCCTTGTTGTACGAGGTCTCGCGGTGAACGATGAGCGACAGCGAATCGACCTTGTCGCCGTTCACGAGCAGGTCCATGCGGACGAGGTCAGCCGGCTTGTAGTCCTTCGGCTCGTAGTCGAGAGACGCGTAGCCGCGCGACGCCGATTTGAGGCGGTCGTAAAAGCCAAACACCATCTCGGTGAGCGGCAGGTCGTAGCGGATGATGACGCGTTTTTCGCCGGCATAGGTCAAGCCCGTCTGCGTGCCTCGCTTGTCCTCACACAACTTGAGGATGGCCCCGACATATTCCGGTGGCGTGTGGATCGTCGCCGCGATGATCGGCTCCTCGATGCGCTCGAGCCCACCGTCGGCGGGGAACTTCGCCGGGTTGTCGAGCTCGATGATGTCGTTGTTCTGAAGGATGCAGCGAAAGCGCACCGTGGGCGCCGTCGTGATGAGATCGAGGTTGTACTCGCGCTCGAGCCGCTCCTGGACAATCTCCATGTGAAGCAAACCCAGAAAACCGCAGCGGAAGCCGAAGCCCAACGCCGCGGATGTCTCGGGCTCGCGCGTGAACGACGAGTCGTTGAGTCGTAATTTGTCCAGCGCGTCGCGCAGATCTTCATAGCGCGCCGTGTCCGTCGGGAAGATGCCAGCGAAGACCATGGGCTTGGCCGGCTTGAAGCCCGCGAGCGCCTCGGCGCACGGCCGCGCCATCTCCGTGATCGTGTCGCCGACGCGCGCGTCGCCGACGTCCTTGATGGCCGCCGTGAAGAAGCCGACCTCCCCAGGGCCGAGCTCGGGCACTTCACGCGCGAACGGCGCGAACGCGCCGACGGTCTGCAGCTCGTATTCGCGGCGCACGCTCATGAAAAGCACCTTCTGCTTGGGCTTCATGACGCCGTCGATGACGCGCACGAGGATGACGACGCCGCGGTAGGTGTCGTACCAGCTGTCGAGCAGCAGCACTTTGAGCGGCGCCTCGGCGTCACCGACGGGCGGCGGCACCTTCAGGACGATCTGCTCCAAGATCTCGTGGATGCCGATGCCTTCTTTTGCAGAAGCGAGCACGGCCTCGGAGGCATCGATGCCGACGACCTCCTCGATCTCCTTGCGCGCGTTCTCGGGATCGGCCGCCGGCAGGTCGATCTTGTTGATGACTGGTACGATCGTCAGGTTGAGGTTGACCGCGAGGTAAACGTTCGCGAGCGTCTGCGCCTCGACGCCCTGGGACGCGTCGACGACGAGCACGGCGCCCTCGCACGCGGCGAGCGAGCGCGAGACTTCGTAGTGGAAGTCCACGTGCCCCGGCGTGTCGATGAGGTTGAGCTCGTACGTCTTGCCATCGTCGGCGGCGTAAGCGAGCCGCACCGTCGCGGCCTTGATCGTGATGCCGCGCTCGCGCTCGAGGTCCATGCTGTCCATGAACTGCGCGCGGCGCTCGCGAGAGGTCAGCGCCTCCGTCGCGTCGAGCAGGCGATCGGCGAGCGTCGACTTGCCGTGATCGATGTGGGCGATGATCGAGAAGTTGCGGATCAGGTGCGTCGGCGTGGACATCGAGGAAAGTCGGGGGTGAAACCGGAGGGCGTCGTTGCGTTGGGTTGCGTTACTTGCCCGCGGGGGCGACGCTCAGCGTGAGCTGGCCGGGAAGGTTGTCCTTCTGTTTCTCGAGCACGAGGTCGATGCCCTGGCGGATGTACTCCGCGACCGGCACCTTCGTCTTGTCGTGCAAGAGCTTCAGCTGCTCGCTCTGTTCGGGCGTGATGTAGATGGTCGTCGAGACCTTCTTCCTCGCCATGGGGCGTGACGATGCATGACGATACGTGGGCGGTCAATGATTCCCGCGTCGGCCGCGGCGCCAAGGCCCTGACGCCGCCAGACGATCCCGGGCGAACATACTTGATGCGATGGGACTTTCGCCCTACCGTAAGGCCCCATGCGTCCCAGTGACCGCGTTTCGGCGTCGGCTCGTTTCGTCGCCCTGTTTGCTTTTTCGATGGCGGGCACGCTGACGGCGTGCGGCAGCACCCAGCATCCGGGTGAAATGGCGGCGAGCAACGACTCGAACGTCCCGACGGCGCCCCAGATCGACCGCTCGAAGTGCAGCGACAAGGGCAAAGAGATCGTCACGGCCGACACGAACCTCGACAAGAAGCCGGACGTCTGGAAGTTCTTCTCGGCGACGGGCTCTGGCGGACAGAAGACGCTGATCCTGACCTGCAAGCAGGTCGACATCAATCACGACGGCAAGCTCGACATCGTCTACTACTACGACGACAAAGGCGTGCAGACGACGCTCGAAGAGTTCGACCTCGACTTCGACGGCAAGTTCGACCTGACGGTCTACTACGCGCAGGGCAAGAAGGTGCGCGAGGAGCTCGACACGAACTACGACCAGAAGCCCGACCTCTACAAGTTCTACGAGGAAGAGAAGCTGGTGCGCATCGAGCGCGACACGAACAACGACGGCAAGGTCGACGAGTGGCAGTACTTCGAGGGCGGCAAGCTCGACCGCATCGGCTACGACACCACGGGAGCCGGCAAGGTCGACAAGTGGGACCGCGCGCCCGAGGGTGACGAGTCTGCCCCCGCGCCCGAGCAGGGAGGCCCGGCGCCCGCGGCGGCTCCGGCCGGCGCGGCGACCGCCCCCGCCACGACGACGCCCCCGGCCGCGGCGACGACGCCTCCCGCGCCCGCGAAGGCCGCCGCCGCGACCGCCCCGGCCGCCGCGACCGCCGCCAAGGCGCAAGCCGCCGCCGCGACCGCCCCGAAGAAGTAGTCGGCCCTTCTCGGAAGGCGAGTCGATCGCCGCCGAAGTCGCGCGGCCGCGAGGCAGTCCCCTGTCGGGACCGAGTCGGCTACGCCTTGCCGAGCTCGAAGCCGTCGTGCAGCGCGCGGACGGCCAGCTCGGCGTACTTCGCGTCGATGACGCACGAGATCTTGATCTCGGAGGTCGAGATCAGGTGCACGTGGATGTTCTCCTTGGCGAGGACCTCGAACATCTTCAGCGCGACGCCCGCGTGCGAGCGCATGCCGACCCCGACGACCGAGACCTTCGACAGCGCCGCCTCGCTCTTGATCTGGTCGGCCGTGCACACGTCGCCGCATTGTTTGACGAGCACGTCCTTGGCGCGCGGCAGATCCTCCGCGGCGAGCGTGAATGTGAGATTCGTGCGCCCGTCCTCGACGTAGGCCTGCACAATCACGTCGACCACGATGCCCGCGTCAGCGAGCGGCTTGAACACCTTCGCCTGGATCCCCGGCTTGTCCGAGATTCCGTGCAGCGTGATCGTCGCCTCATCCTTCGTCGCGGTGACACCGGCGACCACAACGGCTTCCATGTCTTTCTCCTCGGGAACGACCCACGTCCCTTCGTTGTCGTTGAAGCTCGAGCGAACGTGAATGCGTACCCCGTACTTCATCGCGAACTCGACCGACCGAATCTGCAGCACCTTCGCGCCTAGCGAAGCGAGCTCGAGCATCTCTTCGTAGCTGATGCGGTCGACCTTGCGTGCCGTGCTGACGACGTTCGGGTCGGCCGTGTAAACGCCGTCGACGTCGGTGTAGATCTCGCACGCGTCGGCCTTGAGCGCCGCCGCGACCGCGACCGCCGAGGTGTCCGAGCCGCCGCGCCCGAGCGTCGTGATGTTGCCGTCCTTGTCGACGCCCTGGAACCCGGCGACGACGGCGATCTTGCCTTCCTTGAGCGCATTCGTGACGGCGCGCGCGTCGATGTCCTGGATGCGCGCGCGCGCGAAGGCGCTATCGGTGAGGATGCGGACCTGATGGCCGAGCAGCGAGATCGCGCGGCCGCCCTCGGCCTGGATCGCGAGCGCGAGCAGACCGACCGTGACCTGCTCGCCCGTCGACGCGATGACGTCGAGCTCGCGCTCGTCGGGCAGGTCGCTCAGCTGCTTGGCGAGGCCGAGCAGGCGGTTCGTCTCACCCGACATCGCCGAGACGATCACGACGACGTCGTGTCCCTGGCGTTGGGACGCGAGGCACCGCCGCGCGACGTTGCGAATACGGTCGACGGTGCCGACGGACGTTCCCCCGTATTTCTGTACGATCAACAAGGCGCGGGGACTTTCCTTCAGAGCCCCCGTCGAGGTCAAGGCGGGAACCCTAAAAGGGTTCCCGTGCCCTCCGGCGCTCACTCCGCGCGGCGAAGCCGCGCTACGTTCGGATTGCCATGTTCGTTCGGGTCGCGATGTTTCGTTCGGGTTGCGGGGGTTCGTTCGGGTTGCGGGGTTTCGTTCGGGTTGCGGGGTTTCGTTCGGGTTGCGATGTAGAGTGGCGGCGTGGCGGACGCCCTCGAGCTCCACATCACGGCGCCCACGGCCGACCAGGCCGCGGTCATGGCGCGCGCGCTCGTCGAGGAGCGCCTCTGCGCATGCGTGACCATCGTGCCGGAGGTGCGATCGATCTACCGCTACGACGACAAGATCTGGGACGAGCCCGAGGTCTTGTGCATCGCAAAGACGCGCGCCGCGCTGTTCGAGCGCGTCTGCCAGCGCATCTTCGAGCTGCACCCCTACGACGTCCCCGAAATCCTCGCCTTCAACGTCGCCGACGGGAGCCCCGCCTATCTCGCCTGGCTCACGGACGCGACCTCCGAGCCCGCGAAGCCATGACGCGACGCCAAGTCGGCGACCGCGTGACCGGCGGCTCCAAGAAGCGACGCGACGCCATGACGGTGGCCGTGACGGAGACGCCATGACGGAGACTCCCGCCACACCGACGCGCGACGCGCGGCTCCCCCTGGGGCTGCTGACACTCGTGACGCCCGTCCTCCTCGTGACGCTGATCTTCTGTCGCGCCGGGCGCCTCACGTGGGCTCTCGAGGTCGCGCCCGCGTTGCTCGGGTTCGTCGCCCTCGCCCTCACCTACAAGCGCTTTCGCCTCTCGGGCTTCTGTTACGTCTGCGTCTTCCTCCACACGCTCGTCCTCGTCTACGGCGGCACCTACTCCTACGCCGAGACGCCGCTCGGCAACTGGGCAAAAGAGGCATTCCACCTCGCGCGCAATCACTACGATCGCGTCGGCCACCTCGCGCTCGGATTCTTCCCAGCGAGCATCATCAAGGAGACCCTCCTGCGCGCGACGCCGCTCCGGCGCGGCGAATGGCTCACCTTCCTCGTCCTGAGCGTGATCCTCGCGATCGCAGCTTTTTACGAGCTCATCGAGTGGTGGTCGACCTACCTCGTCGCGCCCGACATCGGGCAAGCCTTCCTCGGCTCGCAAGGCGACCCGTGGGACACGCAGTGGGACATGTTCCTCGGCCTCGTGGGCGGGGTGCTGGGACTCGTGGTCCTCCGACGCGCGCACGAACGATCGATGGCGCGGGCGCGCCGCCCGACGGACGCTCCGCTGATCACGCCGAATTGACCTACTATGCGTCGGCGGCCGACGCACTCGAACGACACCTCCGTCGGAACAGGGAAGAGGAGACTCCATGAAGGCAGTGGCTACTTTCGTCGTGACGGCATCGCTCGTGGCCACGGTCGGGTGCGGAGGAGGTAGCTCGGGCAGCACCGGCGGTCCCGTGGCTCTCGATCAGTTCCCCGCGGCGTACACCAAGGTGCTGTGCGATCAGAACTTCAAGTGCGCGTCGACGGACGACATCGCGGGGCGCACAAAGCAGGACTGCATCGACATGAACAGCTCGACCCTCACTTTCATCTTGCCGCAGCTCCGCGCGAGCCAGCAGAAGGGACGGTTCTCGTATGACGCGGCGAAGATGGGGACCTGCATCGCGGGCCTCGGAGCGCTGAGCTGCACAGACTGGGTGTCTGGCCTCGCCGAGCCGGTTGGCTGCGAGGGCGCCTTCGTGCCCAAGGTCGCCGTGGGCGGCGCTTGTCAGCAAGACGCCGAGTGCGTCGACGGCGCGTGCGATGGAGCCGACACCTCGAAGACGCCCCCCATCGACGGCGTCTGCAAAGCGAAGATCGCTCACGGCGCGACCTGCGCGATCGAAGACACCTGCGCCGACGGCGACTACTGCGATGGCGTCTGTAAGAGCCAGAAGGCCGGCGGCGTCGATTGCACGGGCAGCGACGAGTGCGGCTACGCGTGCAACGACACGACGATGAAGTGCAGCGGCTATGCCGGCTGCGCGGTCGCGCCCGTGACGGCCCGAGGGACGGCCCTCGCACTCGTCGGGCTCGGGCTACTCCTCTTCACGGCGCGCAAGCGACGACGCTGAGCGCGTCAGCGCGGCACGGCGCGCAGGCGACGAGGCTCAGCGCGCGTCAGCGTAGCGGCAGCTCGACCTTCCAGCTCCGCGCCTCGCGCACGACGCGCACGCTCTGGCGATCACCGCCGCCCGAGTACACCTCGACCTCGGCCTCGTCGCCGTCGCGGTGAAGCACGCGCGTGCCGGCCGCCTCCCACGCGGGCGGAACCCAACCGACCGTCACGAGATCCTCGGGGCGCAACACGCGCGTCGCACCCGTCCGCCGCGCCGACGACAGCATCTCGTCGATGCGCGCGCGCGTTCGAGGACCGAAGCGCTCGTAGACGGCGAGCCGATCGCCCGCGCGCGCCGCCGCGATGAGCGATTGCACGGCGTCCTCGGGGCTCGAGCCGCCGTCGTGGTTCGAGCAAGCCATCGCCCCCAACGTCGCGGC
>JBBQJG010000315.1:0-6708 GCA_038325725.1 Polyangia bacterium
GGGGCGCGACGCGTGAAGCCGCGCGCCTGTACCGCGAGCTCGAGCGCGAATTTCCCGGCTCGTCCGAAGAGCTCGTGTCGCGCGTGACGCTCGGGCGCTGGCTGCTCGATCGCCTCGACGATCCGGCGGGCGCGCTGCGCCGCTTCGACAGCTACCTCGCGAACCCCGTTCACACGGCGCTCCGCGAGGAGGCGCTCATCGGACGCGCGTTGGCCCTCGGTCGCCTCGGCCGTGAGACTGAAGAGCGCGGCGCGTGGTCGGCGTTCCTGGCCGCGTTCCCCGGATCGGTTTACGCAGAGCGAGCGCGCGGCCGGCTTGCGGTCCTTCAGTAGCATCGCCCGCTTCGTCGGTGCGCTCTGCGTCGCGCTTTGCGTGGCGCTGTCAGCGGGCGCGCCGCGGGCGTGGGGGCAGGCGCCAGAGCCCGCGGCTGCGCTGGCGCACCCGGAGGTCGCGCTCGAGATCGCGGCGGGCGATGCGCGCGACAGCGAGGCGCTGTCGCAGGTCGCGCGCGAGCTGCTCGGACGGCTCGCGATCGAGGTGCGCGCCGTTCAGATCGGGCGCGTCGACGTCGCGGCGATCGCGGCGGCGCCCGCGGCGCGCGTCGGCGTCGAGCCGCCGCTCGCGCACGTTTGGATCGACTGGCAGACGGCGGGGCGCGCGACGCTGTACCTGCTCGACGCGCGACGCGACCGTCTTTTGGTCCGGCAGGTCGAGCGTCCGGTCGGCGGCGACGAGCTCGCACGCGAGGAGCTCGGGCACATCCTCGAGACCGCGTGCGAAGGGCTGCTCGCGGGCAGCGAGGTCGGCGTGCCGCGTGCGGGGGCCGTGTCGCTCCTCATACCGGCGCCGCCCCCAGCGCCCGTCGTCGTCGCGTCGCCGCCGCCAACCGACGAGGTCGCCGCGCGCCTCGAGGCCGCGGTGCTGTACGAGGTCGCGCTTCTCGCGCCGGAGGAGACGCTGACTCACGGGCCCGCGCTGTCGTTGTTCCTGCGCCTCGGTCGGCGCGCGACGCGCTGGGGCCTGTGGTCGACCGCGCAGTTGCGGCTGCCGGTTCACGCGGCGGACGGCGGCGCTGGCCTTACCCTGCAGTCCGGCGCGCTGCGGGCGCTGGGCGCGATCGAGCGGCCGCTCTCGCCCCGCGCGACGTGGCGCGCGGGCCTGGGCGGGGGCGTCGACCTCGCGCGCGTGACGCCCGCGTCGGGAACACCCGACCGCGTGCTCGTCGAGCCACCGCGCACGCTCGCCTTCGCCGTTGGGCGCGTCGCGCTCGGTCTCGACGTGCGGCTCGCGCCGCGCACGTCGCTCGTCGCGATCCTCGCGGCTGACATCGATCTTTCGGGTCAGCGCTATGTGTATGCGCGCGCGGGCGGCGAGCAGGTCATCCTGCGCCCCTGGTCCTTGCGCCCGTCCGCCGCCGTGGGGCTCGCGTTTCCATGAGAGCGACTTCCTGGATTCGTGTCGTGCCGCTCGCGCTGACGCTCTCTGCGTGCGACAGCGGCGCGCAGCGGCTCGGCTGGACGCTCGACCCGGGGCCCAACGCGAGCAGCTTGCCGGGTGACACCTTCGTTCCGTGGGCGGGCGGCCCCGACTACTACCGCAAGTGGGAGCACGGGCCGTCGCCCGATCCGGCGACGTTTCCGCTCTCGGTGTGGCTTCAGAATCCGGACAACGCCGCTCGTTACGGCGCGGTCGGGATCGATTCGTTCGCGGGCCTTTGGATGGGGCCCACGGACGACCAGTTGAGCAAGCTGCGCCTCGCGCGCGCCTCGACGTTCTGCGATCAGAACGCCGTGGGCGCGGCGCATCTGGACGATCCCGCGATCGCGGGGTGGATGCAGCCCGACGGACCGGACAACGCGCAGGAGCGCGCGGACGGCACGGGCTACGATCCGTGCGTTCCGCCCAGCGACGTCGCGACGAGCTACGCCGCGCTGGTCGCCAAGGATCCGACGCGACCGATTTATCTCGGGCTCGGGCGCGGCGTCGCCGAGACGGATTGGAATGGGCGCGGCGTCTGCACGGGGCACGTCGAGACGTATCCCGAATACGCGAAGGCAGGGGACCTACTCGCGTTTCACGTTTACCCGCGAAACTCCGCGCTGCCGATCGAGGTCGTCGCGAAGGGCGTCGACAACCTGCGGATGTGGGCGAACGATCGCAAGCCCATCACGGCGACGATCGAGGCTTCGGACATCGACGGCGGCGCGCGGCCCACGCCCGCGGAGATTCGCGCCGAGGTTTGGATGGCGCTCGTGCACGGCGCGGCCGGCATCCAGTACTTCTGTCACCGGTTCATGCCAACGTTCAGCGAGACCGATTGCCTCGACGACGCACCGACGGCGAGCGTGCTCGCCGACGTCAACGGGCGCATCCGCGCGCTCGCGCCCGTGCTCAACACGCCGTCGGTCGCGAACGGCGTCATCGTCGCGTCGTCGACAGCCGACATCCCCGTCGACGTCATGCTCAAGCGTCAGGGCGGCGCGACCTACGTCTTCGCCGTTGAGATGCGCGCGGGCCTGACGACGGCGACATTCACGCTGCGGGCGATCTCGGGCTCAGCCGCCGTCGACGTGCTGGGGGAGGGGCGCACGGTTCCGATGGTCGGGGGCACTTTCTCCGACGATTTCGCGGGCTACGGCGTGCATCTGTATCGAGTGACCGGCTCGAAATAGAAGCTGAGAGCACCGCGTCAGCGGGTGATCCGAAAGCGGAGGTCATCGCCACTAGAGGGCCGATGAGTCGTCGCGGTCTGGTCGGTCTGCTGCTGGGCGCGATGGTCGCGCCGGCGTGCACGGGCACGATCGACGGCGGACGCGCGGGGGGCAACGCTCCCGGCGGCGCGGGCGCGACAGGTGCCTCCGGCACAGGCGGCTCGTCGCTGCCGCCCGACACGATGATCGCGCCGCCCGGGATGATGCCGATGCCCGTCGATCCGACGAGCCCCGACGTCGCGAAGACCTGCGTGCCGTCGATCGCGCCGTCGCCCGTGCGGCGCCTCAGCTACTCGGAGTATCAAGCGACGACGAAGGATCTCCTCGGCGTGCTCAAGACCTCGGAAACGTTGTTGCTGCGCGATCCGGTGGCGCACGGCTTCGAGAACCAGGCGGCGCTGCTGAACCCTTCGCCGACGCTCGTCGAGGAGTACGGCGACGCGGCGATCGATGCCGGCTTGAAGGTGTCGGGCGCGATGCCGACGACGTTGCCGTGCACGCCCAAGACGGCCGCCGACGAGAAGGCGTGCGGCGCGACGTGGCTCGCGCAGTTCGGCGGCAAGGCGTTTCGGCGTCCGCTCACGGCCGCCGAGCTCGCCGACTACTCGGCCTTCTTCGAGGGCGAGCGCGCCAACGCCGACTTCAAGGGCGCCGTGCAGCTCACGACGGAGGTCATCCTCCAATCGCCGCAGTTCCTCTACCGCGTCGAGGTCGGCGACCCGACGACGGCGGCCGCCGATCGGATTGGCCTCACTCAGTACGAGATCGCGTCGCGCCTCTCGTACCTCTTGTTGGGGAGCATGCCGGATCAGACGCTGTTCACGGCGGCCGCCGCGGGCGGGCTCGCCGACGCGGCGGCGCGCGAGACGCAGGCGCGGCGCTTGCTCAAGGATCCGCGCGCGGGCGCGATGATGGTCGAGTTCCACCGCCAGTGGCTCGATCTCGACCGCTTGGCGCGCGAGCCGAAGGACGCGACGTCGTACCCGAAATACGACGCCGTCCTCCAGGGCGCGATCCGCGAAGAGACGGACCGCTTCGTACAAAAGGTGATGTGGCAAGGCCCTGGCACGATCGCGGCGTTCCTCACGAGCACCGATACGCAGGTCAACGGACCACTCGCGGCGCTCTACGGCGTCGCGGCGCCCGCCGGACCGACGACGTCGTGGGGCGATGTCTCGCTGAATCCCGCGGAGCGCGCCGGGTTTCTCACGCGCGCGAATTTCCTCGCGAGCCGCGCGCATCAGCTCGAGGGCTCGCCGCCGCTGCGGTCCGTCTTCATCCGCGATCGCTTGCTGTGCTTGCCGCCGCTCATGCCCCCCGCCGACGCGAACTTGTCGGAGCCGAAGGCGGCCGCCGGAATGGCGGCGCAGACGAACCGCCAGCTCTTCGAGGCGCGCATCGCGCCCGCGACGTGCAAGGGCTGCCACACGATCATCAACCCGATGGGCTATGGCCTCGAGAGCTACGACGCCGTCGGCGCCTTCCGGACGACGGACAACGGCTTGACCGTCGACGCGACGGGCGCGATCAACGGCACGGGCGACGTCGACGGTCCGTTCACGGGCGGCGTCGAGCTGTCCAAGCGGCTCGCGCAGAGCAAGACGGTCGCGAGCTGCGTCGCGCAGAACTGGTTCGAGTACGCGCTCGGACGCGACGTCGCGACGGCGGACACGTGCCGGCTCGCGAAGCTGAACGCCGCGCTCGCCGACGCGGGCGGCGACGTTCGCGAGCTGCTCGTCGCGCTGGTCAAGAGCCCCGAATTTGTCTTTCGTCCACCTGTCATTGCCCCGGTGACCCCATGAGCCTTTCACGACACGGACGACGAAGATTCCTGCAGGCGGCTGGCCTCGGCGCGGGGACGTTGTTCCTCCCGTCGCTCATCGGAGATCGGGCCGCCTACGCGCAGACGATGCCGAAGCGTCTCGTGGTTTTCTACACGGAGCACGGGCCCGTCACGGGCAAGTGGGAGTTTCGCCCGACGGGCATGCCTGCGACGCCCGAGGCCGAGTGGGAGCTGCCGCTGGGCGCGCTCGCGAGCACGGACTTCTCGGAGACGCTGCGCCCGCTGTACGCGAACCGCAACGACCTGCTCGTGCTCGAGGGGCTCGCGTTGACGTCGGCGATCGCCGACAAGCAGGGCAACAACCACGGCGTCGCGGGCGCGCATCACTTCACGGGCGCGATGGACGGCTCGAAGCACGTTTCTTTCGATCAATACGTCGCGGATCAGATCGCCGTGCCGGGCCGCTTCAAGACGCTCGGCTTCACGCCCAACGCGGGCGACGTCAACGGCGCGGGCTTCTACGACACGGCGGGGAACGCCGTGACGCTGTCGCGCACCGATAACTACTACGGCTTCCTCGGCAACCAGTTCGCGCGCGTGTTCGACGGTGTGGCGCCTTCGACGACCATGCCCGGCAAGCCCACGGGGCTCGACCTGTCGCGATCACGGCGGCAGGCCTCCGTCGAGTTCGTGCGCGGCCAGTATCAAAAGGTGTTCGCGAAGCTCGGCGCCGAGGACCGCGCCAAGCTGTCGCTCCACCGCGACATGCTCGAGGACCTCGCGTTGCGCGTGCAGTCCGTCTCGCAGCTCATGTGCAGCAAGCCGACGTACCCGCCCAAGGGAAACGAGACGGCGATGCAGATCGCCGAGATCGTCATGACCAAGCTGTTCCCGGTCGCGATGGCGTGCGACCTCACGCGCGTCGGGCTTCAGCACCACACGCAGCTGCCGGCGGACGCGCTGGGCGCGCCGAGCGGGCTCGACGTTCACCAGGACATCGCGCACGCGGCGGGGGACCTCAACAGCCAGGCGGCGGGTTGGATGGTCAACTACCACAAGATCCACGCGCAGCAGTTCTCCGACATGGTGACGGCGTTCAAGTCGGTGCCGGAGGGCTCGGGGACGATGCTCGACAACACGGTCCTCATCTGGATGAACGAGCTCGCGAATGGCGGGCACGATCTGTACCGGATGATGTACGTCGTCGCGGGCGGCAAGAACCTCGGCTTCCGGCCGGGGCGCTACCTCAAGTACGCCGAGACGGGCCCGAACCCGTACAACCTGCTCAAGACGTCGCCGTACGGCGACACGCCGCAGGGCAACTACGGCTCGAGCAAGTTCGGACTCGGGCCCGCGCACAGTCGATTGCTCGTCTCGATCATGCAGGCGTTCGGCGTGAACCGCGATTCGATCGGCCTCGCCGCGGCGACGGGCACGGGCTATTTGAAGGGCATGCCCGTCGCGATGACGGGGGCGCTGCCGCGGCTCACGTAGCGTCAGACGTAGCGCGAGACGTAGCGTCAGACGTAGCGTCAGACGTGGAGGAGGCCCTGCCGGATGACGAAGTCCGCGATGGGCTCGATGCCTTCCTGCGTCTTGAGGTTCGTGAAGACGAAGGGGCGCTCGCCGCGCATGAGGCGGGCGTCGCGATCCATGACCTCGAGGGACGCGCCGACGTGGGGCGCGAGATCGGTCTTGTTGATGACGAGCAGGTCCGACTTCGTGATCCCGGGGCCGCCCTTGCGCGGGATCTTGTCGCCCGCGGCGACGTCGATGACGTAGATCGTGAGGTCGGCCAGCTCGGGGCTGAAGGTCGCGGCGAGGTTGTCGCCACCGCTCTCGATGACGATCAGGTCGAGGTTGCCGAAGCGCGCGGCGAGCGCGTCGACGGCCGCGAGGTTGATCGACGCGTCCTCGCGGATCGCCGTGTGCGGACAGCCGCCCGTCTCGACGCCGACGATGCGATCAGGGGCCAGCGCGCCCGAGCGCGTGAGGAACTGCGCGTCCTCCTTCGTGTAGATGTCGTTCGTCACGACGGCGATCTGGAACTGGTCGCGCAGGCGCTTGCAGAGCGCGTCGACGAGCGCGGTCTTGCCCGAGCCCACGGGCCCGGCGACGCCCAGGCGGAGGGGTTGGTTCGTGAGCGTGCGCAGCATGATCGGTGTGTCCACGGTCTTCCTCCTGGGGTCTACGATCGGAACAGGCGACAGTACT
>JBBQJG010000316.1:0-6687 GCA_038325725.1 Polyangia bacterium
GCTCCTTCGCCCGCCCGCGAGTCTGAATCCTGGTGATCTCGGCGCGAGGTGCCACACTCGGGGCGTATGAAATCGATCGAGGACAACACGGCGCCCATCGCGATGGCGCCGGGGACGGCGGCCAACGCGGCGGTTCGCATCGCGAGCTTGCCGTCGGCCCCGGGCGCGACCTTGGGCGATCTCGCCCAGATCATTCAGGAGGCGATCGACCTGACCGTCGGCGAGGTCGAGCAGCACCGGCAGAAGTTGATCGCGCTGATCCGAGCGATCTTGGCGCGGCCCGAGATGTTCGCGAAGGAGCCGAGCGCCCGCGCGAGCGTCGAGCGGTTCATCGAGGAGAGCGAGCGCCGGTTCGGCCCCGCGTCGCTTCCGTTGTCCGATCCCGAGGCGACGCCCCCGCCCGAGTGGAAGACCTGACTCACGCGCGCGGCAGCTCGGCGCGCAGCAGGGCGACGAGGCGTTCGTGGTGCCGCTCAGCCGACGCTTTGTCGTACGCAGGCGTGTCGGTGACGGCGAAGCCGTGGGCGGCGCCTGGATACAGCTCGATGTCGAAGCGGACGCCACCGGCCTCGAGCGCGCCGCGCAGGCGCTCGCGCTGCTCGGGGCCGAAATTGCGGTCCGTTTCGGCGACGCCGACGTAGACGCGGCCGCGGATCTTGGCGGCGTCGCGGTGCGGGCTGTCGGCGGCATCCGTCGCGAGGCGCGCGCCGTGGAATGACGCCGCGGCGGCGATGCGCTCGGGGAAGGCGGCCGCGGCCGCGAGCGCGAGGCCTCCGCCCATGCAGTAGCCGACGCAGCCGACGCGCGCGGCGGCGACGTCGTCGCTCGCGGCGAGCAGATCGAGCACGGCGGCCGTGTCGCGCATCGCCGTCGTCGTCGTCACCGAGCGGATGAGCGTCACGAGGCGATCGCGCTCGGCCTCGTTCGTCCACGCCGTCGCCGTGTCGAAAGGCGCGAACTTGCCTGCGCGGTAAAGCAGGTTGGGCACCAGCACGACGTAGCCCTCGCCGGCGAGCCGCGCCGCCATCTCGTCGAGAGGGGGCCGGCGCCCGAAGCCGTCCATGTAGAGGATGACGGCCGGCAACCGCGCAGCGCCGTCGGGCCGCGCGAGGTGGCAGTCCATGACGCCGTCCGGGGTGCGGATCTGGAGCTCCTCGCGCTTCATCGCCGTGATTGTAGCCAGCTTGTGAGGTCGGCTCCTGCTAGATCCGTCGCATGCCTCCCTCGCTCCCGTCCCGCGCCGGCTTCGCGTTGATGTCCATGCTCGGCCTCGCGGGGTGCCCGCGGCCCGGCGCCGAGGGGCGCGTGCCCGGCGCCGACGAGCTGCTGCCCGTGGGCTCGCCGGCGCCAGACTTCGACACGACCGCCCACGACGGCACGCGGGTGAAGCTCTCGGCGCTGCGGGGCCGCGATGTCGTCCTTTATTTTTATCCCATGGACAACACGTCGGGCTGCACGAAGGAGGCGTGCGATTTTCGCGACTCGTGGGCGCGGCTGCAGGACGCGGGCGTCGCCGTGTTCGGCGTGTCGACGCAGGGCAACGCCTCGCACGCCGCGTTCGCGGAGAAGTACCACCTGCCGTTCGCGCTGCTGCCCGATGACAAGCGCGAGCTGGCCGGCAAGTACCACGTGCCGCTCACGCTGGGCCTCGCGCACCGGGTGACGTACCTCATCGGCAAGGACGGCCACATCAAGCACGTCTGGGAGAAGGTGACGCCCGTGGGGCACGCCGCCGAGATCTTGGCCGCCGTCCGCGAGTGAGCGCGCTCAGGGCGCGACGCAGATCGAGACCGACCTGCCCGCGTCGGAGGCGTTAAAGACGCTCTTTTGCGTGCAAGTCTGACCCGTGGGGCAGGGCGTGGCCTCGGCGCACGGGGCGTGACATTGCCGATCGCCCGTTCCCGGGTCGCAGCTGACCTGGAGATCAGAGCCCTACCCGCACACGATGCTGAAATCGCAGATCTCGCCGTTGGCGCAGTCGGCGGGCGCGCAGCACTTCGACGTCGGGTCCTTGCGACACGCGTCCCTCACCTCGGCCGCCGTGCGCACGTCGCGGTCGCACGAGGCGCTCGCGACGACCATCGTGAGGAGCAACATCCAACGGGCGAGGGGGGGCATGCGCCCAGCGTAACCCCGCGCGCGCGTCGCGGGGCGCGGCTGGGCGTGGAGACGGTGGCATCGGCGATCGTGTTTCGAGAGCTGACGGCGACGGACGGCGCGAGCGTGAGCCAACACGGAGTCGGCGAGCCCGGGTGAGGTGCGGGCCTCCGGACCGATCGGGCTTGCGGGGACGCCTCTAGTCTTCGTCCGGAGCGTTCGAGGTTCGCGGTCCCGCGGTGGTGCCACCGGCCGCCGTCGCGCCGGGGAACGCGCCCGGGACGCAGCGCTCGGCGGCCGCGCGGATCTCCGGCGTCGGTCGGTTTAGGTCGACGGCGCACGGGGCGCCGCGCACGTTCGCAAGGGCGCGCTCCGCCCAGTGCCGCACGAGCGGGATGGGATTCGCGAGCTGGCGCGCGAGCGCCGCGGCGTCGGCGCGCACGCCGTGCTCGCCCAGGACGGCGACGGCGGTGCCTTGCTCGTGCGGCTTGCCGCGCGCGAGCGTCGCTTCGAGCGGGAGCGCCGCGAGATCGCCGTACAGCGCGCGGAGCGCGGCGCGATCGTAGCGCTTGCCCCACCACGTCTCCATCTGCCCCACGAGCGTGCCCACCGACTTGTCGACGTGGCACAGCGCGCATTCGAGCGGCCGATCGCGCTCGACACGCGCCGGGTCCGTGGGCGAGCCGATGCGGTGGTACCGCGTGAGCTGGTACCCGAGGCCCAGGTTCTTCCGCGGCATGTGGCACGCGACGCAGCCGCCGCCCGCGCCCGCGGGATCGTGATGGGCGTGCGCGCGCAGCGCCGTGGGCGTGCCGAGCTCGGTGTGGCAGCGCGTGCACAGGGCGTTGCCCGCGGCGCCCGCGAGGGCGGCCAAGGTCTCCGGCCGATCTTCGCCGTGGGGATCGTGGCAGGTCGCGCACGACATCTCCTTCGCGCAGCCGCCCAGGAGAAAATCGCGCGCCTCGCCCGAGGTGATCGAGCTGCCGCCGGCGTCGGCGCCGCGGCGCTGGCCGCCCTCCCACGTGTACGGATAGCGCGAGAACAAGACCTGGTGGCAGCGCGCGCAGGCGCGGTTGATCCACTGCGCGCGCGTGACGTCGCCCCACCCGGCGGGCGCGCGCGCCGCGAGGAACGGGCTGCGCGGCGCGAAGTCGGGGAGGGTGCGCGGGTCTTCGACGTGAGCGCGGCTGCCGCCGTGGCACGACTCGCAGCCGATGCCGAGCTCGACGAAGTGTTTCGCGCCGAAGCGCCCGCGCAGCTCGTGCATGCCGTGGCCGAGTTGTTCGCGCGCGTCTCCTTCGGCGGCGCCGCCCGCGGAGCCGTCGACGAAGCGCGTCTCGTCGGCGACCGCCTCGCTCAAGCGCGCGGCGTCCGTGACCTCGAAGCGAAAGCGGCGCTCCGGCGGCAGCAGTCGATCGACGACTTCGCCCTGATACCCGGGCGCCCCGGGTCCGTACAGCGCGCCCCAGGTCGCGTCGAACAGCGGCACCGTGTTGTGACAGAACACGCACGTCTGCGACCACACGCCGCCCGCGCGCAGCCCGCTGCGCTCGCCGACCATGACCGAGTAGCCCTTGAGGCGCAGCGACGACGACTCGAAGACGTACGACACGGGCAGCAGCAGCTCGTCGCCGGTGGTTCCGCGCTGGCCCACCTCGACGCCCGCGAAGTCCTCGCGGTGGTGGCCACCGATGACGCGCGTTATCTGGTAGGTGTGGTCGCCGAAGGCCGCTGAGGTCAGCGACATGAAGCGCGCGCCGTCATGTTCGTCGAGGCGCGCCGTGTCGCCCATGAACGTGAACGTGCGGCCGTCGAAGGGCGCGCGGATCGTCGCGGTCGCCGGCTCGCGCGTCATGAGGTGCATGGGCGAGCGCTTCCACGTCTCGAAGAGTTGCGGGTGGCACGACGCGCACGCCTGCGAGCCCGCGTAGTCGGCGCGCACGATGTTGCTCGAGACGCGGTGCGCGTCGGCGCGCGCGCCTCCCGTCGAGGACGGCGGGCGCGGCGCGCGGCACGCCGACGCGGCGCCCGCGACGCAAACCAAGAGCGCGGCCGGCAGGCGCATCGCGCGCGATTATGCATCGCCCGTCAGGCGCCGGGTTGAAACACGAACGGAAAGCTGAGCGCCGCCGGTCCCTCGGCGAGCGCGGGGAAGCGCCAGCGGAGCGCCGTCGCGCGAACGCACGCGGCGACGTCGGGGGCCCCCAGCGTGTCCTCGTCGATGTCGACGGCGGTGACCGTGCCGGCGGCGCTCAGCGAGAAGCGCACCACGAGCTTGCCCGCCAGCGTCGGCTGCTGCTTGAGCGCGCGCTCGTAACACGCCGATATGGCCTTGCGGCGCGCGCGGATCTCGCGCGCGATCGCGGCGGCGTCGGCGTGCCCATCCTCGATGGTCGGCTCGTCGACCCGGATGTTCGTCTTCACCCCGCGCTCGAGCGCCGGGCCGACATCGCCCGCGACGGCGATGTTGCCCGCGATGCGCAGGCCGGCTGGCGTCGCGACCTTCCCGCCGCCAGCGCCGAGGCGCGGCAGGTTGCGCAGTTGGTCGCTCTGCGCGACGGCGAGGCCCGAGACGCCTTTGAGCGCGTCTTCGACGGGCTGGTCGGCGTTGCCGCTGCTCAGGAGGTCGGTGATGGGAGACGGTCCGTCGCCGCGCGCGCCGATGTACGCGATGAAGCCCACCTTCTGAACCTGCCTTTCGAGGGCGGCGTGGCGCTCGGCGGCCGTCGGCGCGGGCTTCTCCGCGCGCGCTTGGTGGACGTCCGGTTTGGCGTGCGTGGGCTTGGGCTCGGGCGCGCGCGTCGCTTGGGTCGCTTCGGGGCGTGTCGCCGGCGGCGTCGGCACCGGGTGCGGTCGACGCTGGATCTCGTGGATGAAGCGATCGGGCACCTCGTCGATCGCGGGCCGGCGCGGCCAGTCGACCTGTTTCAGATAGATCACCATCGTGAGGTGCAGCAGGAACGACGCCGTCACGAACCCCGTGAAGGCCCCGTCGAGGTCGGCGACGACGTGCCGCCGGATCGAAGAAGGCAGCTGTGGCCGCGCGTGGGGCGCGGGGGGCCGCACGCGCTGGAACAGGATCGTCGTGTCGCCGAGCGACGCTTTGCCGCGCGCGTTCGCGGGCAGCTCGATCGTCCGCACCGGTTCCGTCTCGTCCGCGGCGCCGAGCGACGTGACCCCGGCGTCGCCGGCGATGCGCGCCGTCATCGTCGGCGACAGGCGCAGCACGAGGCGTCCGCGGCGCTCCTCGAACAGCCGCCACGGACGCGCGAGCGCGTCGGGCGGCAGGATGAACGTGCTGCGCGCCGACGCGCCGAGGGTGACGGCCTTCGCGTCGCGCAGGACGCGTTCTTCGACGATGCGCTTGCCGGCCACGAGCGCGATGCGGAGGTGACGCCGAGGAGATGCGGTCGATGAGTCCATGCCGACCGCTGGTGCACGGACCGGGCCGCGCGGCGCCTCGCGCCGGTCCACGGTCAACGCGCGCGGCGGTCGGACGAGCTGCTCCCCGCAGGGAGCAAGTTGCTCCCTGTCGATCGTGCAAGCTGCTCCCTGTCGGTCGTGCGACTTGCCCCCGTCAGCGCGGCGCGCGCGCGAGGAGGGCGAGTCCGAGCGCGACGAGCGCCGCGAGGGTCAGCAGCGGATGGCGCGTCACGAGGCGCGCGAGCCGCGCGGCCGGCGAGTAGCTGCGCGCCGCGACGAGCTGGCCGGCGGCGAAGCGCTTGAGATCCTCGGAGAGCTCGAAGGCCGACGGATAGCGGTCGGGCGCTTCCTTCGCCATGGCCTTGTCGACGATCGCGCGCAGGTCGGGCGGTAGACGCGGCTCGAGCACTGCGAGCGGCGTGGCCCCGGGCGGCGACCCGCTCAGCACGTGGTGGAGGATCGCGCCGAGCGCGTAGACATCGGCGCGCGCGTCGACGCTCTTGCCGGCCGCTTGTTCGGGCGCCATGTACGACGGCGTGCCCATCACGGCGCCGGCGGCCGTCGCGCCAGGCGCCGTCGTCGGGGACGGGGAGCCGACGGCGCCGTCCTCGCTGATGCCCGCGCGCAGATCCTTGGCGAGGCCCCAGTCGAGCACGATCGTCTCGCCGAACGCGCCCACGAGGACGTTGATGGGCTTGAGGTCGCGGTGGACGATGTCCTGGTCATGCGCGAAGGCGACGGCCTCGGCGACGGCGATGACGTTCGGCAGGAGCGCGAGGCGGTCGGCGGCCGTGTCGGCGTCGCGCACGGCGCGCTCGAGCGAGCGGCCGAGCACGAGCTTCATGACCAGAAACGGCTCGCCGCTGGGCCAAAAGCCGGCGTCGTAGATGGGGACGATGCCGGGATGTTGCAGGCGCGCCGCGAGCTCGACCTCGCGCTCGAAGCGCGTCACGAGCGCGGCGTCGCGCACGCGCAGCATCTTGACGGCGACGGGGCGGCGCAGGCGCAGGTCGCGCGCCGCGAAAACTCGTCCCATGCCGCCCTCGCCGATCTGCTTCTCCAAGACATAGCGGTCGTCGCCGACCGGTGGCCCGAGGTCGGGCGCCGCGGCGCCGTCGTCGGGCAACGTCACCGGCGTCGCGGGCGCGTCGCTCATGAGCGGCCTTC
>JBBQJG010000317.1:0-6682 GCA_038325725.1 Polyangia bacterium
TCTCGCCCGAGGTGGGCATTCGTGACGTCGCCGAGAGCTGGTCGGCGATGCGTGCCGAGCCGCGCCTGCTCGCGAGCATGGAGCGCGTGCGCCGCGATCGCATCGTCGCGCGCGCGACCGAGGCGCTCGCGCTCGCCCTCGCCGCGGCGCCGGCGGCGCTCGACGAAGCGCGCCGCGCGCGCGAAGTCCTCGGCGCGCTCGCCGTCACGGAAGAGCGTTGGGACGACGCGCTCACGCTGCTGCTGAAGCTCGGCGAGGACGCCAGCGTTCCCCCGTCGGACGCGGCCGGCTACTTGATGGCGGCGGGCGACATCCGCACGCACAAGCTCGGCGACCACGGCGGCGGGCAGGCGCTCTACGATCGCGCCGCCGCGCTCGCGCCGCGCGACTCGCGCCTCGGGCCGCGCCGCGCCGGGACGATCATCGAAGCGATCGCCCACGACATCACCGACGAAATGATTCTCTAGGGACGCCTCGCTAGAATCTTGGCGAAGTCGAAATCGCCCCGAAACATGCGGATTTCCGCGGTTTTTGTGTGCGCGACACGAGTTTCGTCGTGTTACGTTCGCGTCACAAAGCGGCCCCCACTGACCTCTCTTTTTGAAAAAGGAACATGAGCATGTCGACGCGCTTTAGAAGGCTTTTGGGAGCGATGATTTTGACCGGCGGTCTCGCCACGACCGGCTTCATCGGCGGTTGCAGCAGCGATGTCAGCGCGCCCAAGGACGGCAGCGCGGGCACGGGCGGGGCGGCTGGCAGCACGGCGGGCTCCGACGGCGGCGCGGGCACGACCGGCGCGGCGGGCAGCGACGGCGGCACGACGTCCGACGGCGCGGCAGGCAGCGACGGCGGCACGACGTCCGACGGCGCGGCGGGCAGCGACGGCGCGGCGGGCGCGACCGGCGACGCGTCTACGGACGTCAGCACCGACGTCACCGGCGACGCTTCGACCGACGTCTCCGCTGACGTCTCCGCTGACGTCTCCGTCGGCGGCTGATCCCCCTCAGCCCGACGAGGGCTTGCGTCCCGTGACGACCGCTCCGACGATCGTCACGGGGAAGGCCGTGCCGCGGAAGTAGGTGTCGATCGCTTCCTTCGTGAAGAAGAAGAGATCCTGCATCTCCTCGCCGCGGCCGGCGATCCGTTTCCAGCGCGACAACGGACCCAATTCGACGAGCGGCGCGAAGAAAAACTCGCGCGCCGTCTTGAACAGGATCTCCCAGCGCGACATCGAGACGGCGACGTCGACGAAGCCGGCCGCCGAGAGCCACGCGCCAGCCGCGGCGACGTCGGGCAGCGACGAGACGTAGTGCTCGAGCGCCTCGACGCCCGCGGGGGTTCCGTTGTCGAGGAGCACGTCGCGAAAGATGTCGAGGAACTCGGCCCAGGAGCCGCGCAGGGGCATCGTGACGACGGCGCGGCCGCCCGGCACGAGGACGCGCGTGAGCTCGCGCGCCGCGCGGGCCGCGTCGGGGAAGGCCGCGGCCACGAGGTTCGAGACGACGAGCTCGGCCGAGGCGTTGGGAACGGGCAGCGGCGCGGCGGGGCTCGCGCGCAGGGAGACGTGACTCGCGGTGAGCGTGCCCGCGGCGACGGCGGCGTCGACCCGGGCCTGCGCGCGCGCGATGAACGCGGGGGCTTCGTCGAACGCCGTCACATGTGCCGGGGCGTTTCCTCTCCGCGCGAGCTCGAGCGTCAGCCCGCCCGTCGCGCAGCCGATCTCGACGACGCGGGCCGCGGGCGCCGCGCCGACGGCCTCGAGCGCGAGCGCCGCGAAGCGCTGTCCGAAGACGGGCCACACCTCGGCGTCGTAGGCGCGCGCGAGGCGCTCCTGTTTCTCGGCAGCGCGCGCGGCGGTTTCGGTGGGGAGCGGAGGGGGAGCGGCGTCGTCGGGAGGCGTCACGAGGTCCCACCGTTGGGCTTGGCCGGCGCCGTCGCTGTCGCCGTCGCCGTCGCCGTCGCCTTCGCCGTCGCCGACGCTGTCGCTGTCGGGGGCCGCCAGCCGCGCACGGGCCCGAGCAGGCGCCGGCTGCCTTCGTAGCGGCCCGCGACGTACTTGCACGCGCAGAGGTAGAGCGCCGACGACAGGCGGTTGAGCGCGTGCGCGAGATCGGCGCGCCCGGGCGGCGCCGTCGGTCCGCCCGACGTCGCGGGGAACGCCTCGATGATCGCGACCTCCGCCTCGCGCGCGATGGCGCGGGCGAGCGAGAGCTTCGCGATGACGGGGCCCTGCCGCACGTCGGGGTACATGAAGGGCACGCCGTACAGCTCGAACGTGTGGTGGGTCGCGTCGCGCAGCTCGTCGTCGCCCAATCCAAAGAGCGCGACGGCCGGCGCGGGCTTGTTGGTGACCTCGGCGCCGACGAGCGCGCGGGCGAGCTCGAGGATCTCCGACAGCTCGCCCACGAGCGTGCGCGCGCCTTCGGCGTCGGCCGCCGTCTGCGCGTCGAGCACGGCCGACTGCAGGAGGTCGAGCTTGCCGCGCGCGACGATGCGCGGGTGTGTCTTGCGAACGAGCGAGGCGTCGTCGAAGAGGTGCGTCAGGTGATCGGGCTTCGTCGCGAAGCGTTCTCCCGTCTCGAGGGCGCGATACTTGCCGTTCGGATCCAACGCGAGTCCGGCGGCGGCACTCTCGTCGCGCCCACGCGGCGCGCGGCACACGTCGGCGACGCCCCCGGCGAAGGCGCGCGCGGCGGCCTCGCACGCAGCCTGATCGCCCACGAGGTAACCGCCGCCGAAGTTCGTCTCCGACGGCGGGCCGAACCACTTTGCCAGACGCGTCTGCGCCGCCTTGCACGCGGCGTCGAGGCCCACGATCGATTCGGTGGGCGGCGCGATGAGGTACGCGAGGGCGCTGCCCTCGGGCGCGTCGGCGAGCGGCGCGAGGTAGCGGCCCAAGGAGGCAATGACGTGCGGGAAGAAGACGACGGGGCGTCCGGGCTCGCCGCTGGTCTCGAGCGCGTAGAACCACGCCTCGTTCTCGAGGTACGCGAGGCACGCGTCGAGCGCGGCGTCGATCTCGGCGGGATCACGCGCGGCGTAGATGCCGATGCACTCGCCCGACAGGGGGCCCGACGGGAAGCCGGACCCCGCATAGAAGGACTTCGCGTAGACGACGTCGGCGGGCGAGGCCTTCGTGCCTTGATCGAGCGAAGCGAAGAGCGCGTCATCGGACGTCGCCGTGATGATGCCGAGCGCGCGCCGGCCCGGCGGCAGCCCCAGCGACGCGGCGAGCGCGGGCGCGGCATCGGGGATGCGCCGCACGGACAGCGCGCGCGGCTTCACAGCGAGGAGGTCGAGCTTCACAGAATGACGCCCGATTTCTTTTCGTGCAGCACGCGCTCGAGCGCGACGACGACGTCGCGCGCCGCATCGGCGGGCGGGCGGCCGCGCGGGTTGATGTTCGAGATGACCTCGCGGTCGGCGTCGGTCGCGCCCGCGGCCGGCTGGTAGATGAAGTAGGCCGAGAGCGAATCGGCGAAGCCGAGGCCCGGACGCTCGCCGCAAACGAAAAGAGCGGCCTGCGCGCCTGTCAGGCGCGCGATCTCGTCCATGACCTTGACGCGCGAGTGCCGCACGAAGAACGCGGGCGCGTGGGCGATGCCACGCGCCGCGAGCGCGGCGACCAGCGCGCCGTGGAACTCGGGAAGGTGTTGGTTGATCGCGGCGGCCGACAGCCCGTCGCCGTAGATGACGACGAGAGTCGGAGACTTCGCGATGCGCTTGGTGATCTCGGCGCGCGCCTCGTCGGACAGCGCGCGGCCCAGGTCGGGCCGCTGCAAGAACGTCGGCTTGTCCGGCGCGCGCGTCGCGACCTCGAAGAGATCGAGGCGGCGCAGGACCTCGGGATCGACCTCGGACATGACGGCGTCCTTGGCGGCGGCGTGGTCGGCGCGAAAGCGGAGCATCGTGTTCGTGCGGTAGCGCGTGCCCGTGCGTCCGACGGCGACGCGCGCGGGCGTCGCCGCGAGCAAGCCCGGCATGATGCGCGGATCGAACGGCTCGCCGATGTTGACGCCGCGATCGGGGGTGAGGACGAGGGTCCCGCCCGAATCGAGGGGGGCGACCGAGCGGGCCCCAGGCGCGGCGCCCGCCTGCTTTCGCAGAGCTTCGCGAACCATGGCCTCTATGCGCGTGCGGTCAATCATGGCTCACCCGAAGATCGACGCGTCGCCGGCGCGCGAGGTCAGCTTGCCGTCCTTCATGAGGCCCATCTCCTCGAGCCACGCCTCGAACTCGGGCGCGGGGCGCAGGTTCATGAGCTGGCGCAACGTCGCGTCGTCGTGGAACGACGTCGATTGGTAGTTGAGCATGACGTCGTCGCCCATGGGCAGGCCCATGAAGAAGTTGCAGCCGGCCGTCGTGAGCAACACCTCGAGGTTCTCGAGATCGTTCTGGTCGGCGTCGGCGTGGTTCGTGTAGCACGCGTCGCAGCCCATCGAGATGCCATGGAACTTGCCCATGAAGTGATCCTCGAGCCCCGCGCGCGTAATTTGCCGCGCGTCGTAGAGGTACTCGGGGCCGATGAAGCCGACGACCGTGTTGACGAGGAACGGCCGGTAGTGGCGTGCCAGGCCGTAGTTGCGCGCCTCGAGCGTCATCTGATCGGCGCCGTGGTGCGCGTCGGCCGACAGCGCCGAGCCTTGCCCCGTCTCGAAGTACATGACGTTGGGCCCCGCGCATTGCCCGAGCTTGAGCGTCATGTCTTGCGCCTCGTCGAGCAGCGCGAGCGTGACGCCGAAGCTGCGCAGCGCCTTCTCCGTGCCGGCGATTGACTGAAACATGAGGCCGAGCTCGGCGCCTTGCTCGAGCGCCTTCATTTGCGTCGTGACGTGCGCGAGGCAGCAGTTCTGCGTCGGGATGCGCCACTGGCGCATGAACTCGGCCGTCGCGTTCAGGATCGCCGCCGTCTGCGTGGGGTTGTCGGTCACGGGGTTGATGCCGATGACGGCGTCGCCCGCGCCGAACGACAGCCCGTCGCGCAACGAGGCCAAGATGCCTTCGATCGAATCAGACGGGTGATTCGGCTGGAGGCGAATCGACAGCCGTCCCGCGAGCCCCACCGTGTTCGTCGCGTGCACGACGACGCGGATCTTCCGCGCGGCGACGATGAGGTCGAGGTTCGTCATGAGCTTCGCGCACGCCGCGATCATCTCGCTCGTGAGGCCGCGCGACAGGCGCAGCAGCTCGGGACCATCGTTGCGATCGTCGAGCACGTACTCGCGCAGCCGCGCGACGGTCCACGACTTCACCGACTCGTAGACGGGCCGCTGCAGGTCATCGAGGATGAGGCGCGTGATGGCGTCCTCGTCGGGCGGAACGACGGGGTGCTCGTGCAGGTCAGCCAACGTGAGCTCGGCGAGCACGCGCTTGGCGGCGACGCGCTCCGAGACGCTCGCGGCGGCGACGCCCGCGAGCCGATCGCCGGATTTTTCCTCGTTGGCCTTCGCGAGGACGTCCTTGACGTCTCGAAAGCGGAAGGTGGTCCCGCGCAGCGTCGCGGCGAGGTTCATGAGGGCGACGACGGTAACACGTTCCGGATTTCCGGAGCGCCAGGCTTGGAGTGTGCATCGGGCGTCGTCTTTTTGGTCTGGTCAGCGCCCCTCCTTGGGCGTAACGCTTGAGCCACCATGAAGCGAGCTTCCGGTCGTCGCGCGGTCGTCGGTGCCCTGGTCTTCTTCTCGTCTGCCCTGGCGCTTTCGTGCCCGGCGTACGCGAAGGGAGGGCAGGACGATGACGATGACGATTCATCGAGCGCGTCGCCCCCCCCAAAGCGGTTCCGTTTCGATTTCGGCGTCACGGGCGGCTGGCACTGGTTCGACAGCCAGAGCGGTCTCGGCCGCTACGACACCGATGACGCCGCGCTGTCGCCGCTGAACCAGTTCGTCCTCGGCGCGCGCCTCGGCCTGCACTTCAACAACTACCTCACGCTCGAGGGCGAGGCCCTTTGGACCCCGACGCGCACGCGGTACGAGGTGGGCTTCGGCGGGACGAAAGAAAACATCTTCATGTATCGCGGCAGCCTGCTGGTGCACCTCGCGCCGCCGAGCTGGATCGTGCGGCCATTCATCCTCGCCGGCTTCGGCGGCATGACGATGATCCCGCAGGACGCGAGCATCGTGTTCACCGACACAGACAGCGCCCTGCACGGTGGCGTCGGCGTCAAGGTCGCGCTCGGCGACTACGTGGGTCTGCGCGTCGACGGCCGCGTCTATGCGCCCCCCGCGTTCCTCGGGAACAGCGTCACCATCGGCAACGAGACGGGCTACCACGGACCCGACTGGGAGCTGCTCGGCTCGCTCTACTTCAACTTCGGCCAGGTCGAGACGATCGAGAAGGTCGTCGTCAAGGAGAAGGAGGTCGTCGTCGTCAAGCGCGTGCCCGTGGCGAACCCCGATCCCGACGGCGACGGCATCTCGGGCAAGGCCGACCAGTGCCCCAACGTCGCCGAGGACAAGGACGGCTTCGAGGACGAGGACGGCTGCCCCGACGACGACAACGACAAGGACGGCATCCCCGACCTCAAGGACAAGTGCCCCGACAAGGCCGAGACCGTCAACGGCATCGACGACGACGACGGCTGCCCCGAGGTCGACACCGACGGCGACGGCTTCCTCGGCTCGAAGGACAAGTGCCCCGACGAGCCCGAGACGCGCAACGGCTTCAAGGACGACGACGGCTG
>JBBQJG010000318.1:0-6682 GCA_038325725.1 Polyangia bacterium
AGATGAAGCGGCAGGTGGCGGCGCTCGCGGCGGGGACGCACCCGCGGCAGCGCGCGCTCGCGTCGCTCGTCGAGGACGGCGCCTACCACGCGCGCCTGCCGGCCGAGATCGCGGCCTTCGAGGCCGATCCGCACGCGCCCGCGCGGCCGATCCCCGACGGGCTCGTCGCCGATCCGAACCTCATGCTCGCGATGGATCAGTTCAAGGACCTTCGCGGCTACGCGCGGTACGCGGCGCGGCTCGACGTCGGTCCCGTGGGCGCCGTGCTCGCGTGGCTCGGCGCGGGGTTCGACGAGGCGCTCGGATCGTTGCTGGGCCTGCGCCTCGGGCCGACGCGCATCCGCGTCGAGGCGTGCGACGCCGACATCGTCGCGCGCCACGTCGGTTCGACGGAGACCCCGCGCGCGCCGCTGAAGCCCAGCTAAGGCGTCGACCGGTACGTGAGCGCGACGAAGGGGAGCGTCGTCTTGCGGCCGAGCACGTGCATGACGGCGAGGTCGAGGCCCCAGTTCGTCCCGTGGAACCGGATGCCGCCGCTGCCCAGCGCGCCGCCGAAGCCGTCGACGAGGTTGCCGAGCGGCACGAGCGTGTCGAGCTCGACGAGCAGCGACGTCACGCGCGCCATGCGATAGATGCCGCTGACACCGTTGACCATGACGAGCGCACCCGAGAACGTGACGTTGCTCGACAGCGAGAGGCTGTCCTCGCATTCGACCTGAAAGCAGACCTGCGCGACGCCGCCCGCGCGCCCGACGCCGAGGACGCCGAGATCCGGGGCGACGACGCCGCTCGTCGAGCCGAGCGCGGCGATGCGCACGAGCCGGCCGCGGTAGAGCGACGTCTTGAGCGTGAGATCGACGAACGCGACGGGCTCACCGAGCGGCGGCACGCCGGTGATCGACAGCTGCGTGTCGTCGGTGAGCGCGTAGCCGAGTTGCTCCAGGATGAGGTCGTAGCTCGACAGGAAGTACGTGCCCTTCGGGTGCGTGTAGGCCGTGGGAAGAAGCACGCCGCGATCGGCCTGCGGATCGTGCGACGGCGCGCGCGCGGGGCCGTCGATCCGTGGCGCGCCGAGAGTCGTCACGACGGGCGCGGCGCCAGCCTGCGCGGGCGGCGGATAGGCGGCGTAGGGAGCGCCCGCGGCGGGCGCTGACGGATACGGGTAGGGATAGGGATACGGATACGGGTAGGGGGCCGGGTAGTACGGGTACGGATACGGCGCGGGATAGGCGGGGGGCGGAGGCGCGGCCGTGGGCGGCGCGCCGGGGGGCGACCCCGACGACGGGGCGGGCGCCGAGGCCGGCGACGGGGCGGGCGACGGGGCGGGCGACGGCGCCGGAGGTTGTGCGGGCGCGACGGGCTCCGTCGAGGCCGGCGTCGTCGGCGGGGGCGCGTCCTGGGCGTGCGCGGCGGACGAGGCGACCAACGTGGCCCAAACCGCCGTCCCCGCGCAGAGGCGGCGAAGGGGTGCGTCGAGTCGCACGCGGTGCATTCCGGGCATCGAGCCGCATCCTCGCACGGTCGGACGGGTGGCGGTGTTACCCTTCGTCATTGGGTTCGGTCGGCGTCTGACACCACGATGGTCCTCGAAATGAAATCGCGAACGAAAAAATCGGACAAGTCGATCTTCGACTTTCAGGGCGCGGCCGCTTGCCGTGTCCGTTCGGGCGTGTCGAGCGTGATGCGCCGAGGAATGCCGTGGCTCGCGGTCGCGGTGGCCGTGGGCCTCGCCGCGTGTGGGCGCTCGCCCATCGACTTGGCGCCGGCGCCGCGATCGACGGTCGTGGTCGTGGATGCGCCGGTCGTTGATGCAGCTGTCGCCGATGCGGCTGTCGCCGATGCGGCCCTGGCGCCGTCCGTCGACGCCGCGGTCGACCTCGCGCCGGACGCAGCGGTCGACCTGCCGCGCGAGGTCGCCGCCGACGTTCCGAAGGACGTGCTGGCGCCCCCCGATCTGGTGGCGCCGCCTCCCGACGCGCCGCCGCCCGTCGAGGCGGGGCCCGTGTGTCACCCCTCGCCCGAGATCTGCAACGGGGTCGACGACGACTGCAACGGGCGGGTCGACGAGGATCTGCCGGCGATCCCGTGCCCGGGCGGCGGCAGCCGCTACTGCGTCGGGGGCCATTTCTCCGAGTGTCCGCGTCGCTGTGAGGCGTGCGTGCCCGGCGGCGCGCGCGAGTGCTTCACGACGTTGTGCACGTTCTGGGGCACGCAGACGTGCGCCTCCGACGGGCGTTCGTTCGGCGCGTGCCGCGAGGGCAAACCGCCCGCGAATTGCGCGAGCGCGGCGAATGGCGGCAAGCGCACACGCGCCCTCGAGGACTGCTGCATCGCCGAGGGGCTGTGCTGCGTCGACGAGTTCGACATCGACAACGACGGCGACCACACCGAGATGCTAGGCCGCTGCGACACCGTCCTGTGCGGCCCGTGAAGCGAAGCGGGCGCCGCGCGCGCCCGTGGCGCCTCGTCGTCTCCCTTGCCCTGGCCGTCGGCGGCCTGGTCGAGGCGGCGCGGCCCGCGCGCGCCGCGTGCACGCCGCCCGATCTCCTCGAGGCGATTCCGCCCGACGGCGCCACGATCTCCGCGAACGCGTCGCTCTTCGCGCACTACGCATCGACCGCCGAGTACGTGAACGAAGACGTCACGCTCGACACGCCCGCGCACACGTCCGAAAGTTTCACGGGGACGTCCGGCGATCCCACGCACCCGTCGCCCGTGTCGTGGGATGCGACGCAGGGCTTGCTGACGTTCGCGCCCGCGGGCGGCTTGCCGCCCGGCCAGTACACGCTCCACTGGCCGTCGCTGCGTGGCCTCAACGTGGCCGCGCCCGGCACGACCAAGGTCGTGACGTTCACGGTGGCGGCGACGACCGACGATGCGCCGCCGACGTTCGAGGGCATCACCGCCGTGCGCTGGGATCTGGAACGCGCGAACAACGACTGTACGGACGGCGTCGAGAACCGCTTCGTCTTCGATCTCGATCTCGCGCCGGCCGACGACGCCGGGGGGCGCGACGGGCTCACGCTCATTGTTTTTCAGACGTCGGGCGCGCTCGCCGATGGCGGCTCGGTGCCCGTGCTCGCGACGGCGATGCCGGCCGTGGGCAAGGGGGCGCAGGTGAAGCTGCCGGTCGCGGACGCCACGGGGCACGTGTGCTTCGCGGCGCTCGCGCGCGATCTCACGGGCAAGATCTCCAGCGGGGGCAGCCACTCTGTTTGTGTCGAGACGACGGCGCCGCCTTTCTTTCGTGGGTGCGCGCTCGTTCCCACCTCTTCGACCCGCACGGCTTCGCGCGAGGCGCGCGTCGGCGGCGTGGGGCTCTTGGCCCTCGTGGTGCTCGTCGCGCGTCGACGGGCGACGCGCCGCCGCGGCTGACGACGCGTCCGCGATGAAGCCCGCGTTCCGCGCCCGCGTGCTCACCGTCCTGGGCGGCGGGTTCTTGCTGGGGCTCGCCGCGTGTCGCCCCGCGCGCCCCGTCGCCGACGAGGCCCCGGTTCCGCTGGCGCGGCCGGTGCCGGCGCCCGTCGTCGATCGACCGGGCGCGTGCGCCGACGTGGGGACGACGCGCGTCTGTTGGGATCAGACGGGCGCGCCGGCCCTCGTCGAGCGGACCTTGCCACGCGCGGCGGCGTCGACGCCGATGGGGTGGCGCTGCGCGTGGCCGGGCCCGACGCGCCACTGCGTCGATCGCGCCGCCGCGGCGCCCGCGTTCGCGTGCGACGGACCGCGCTGCACGCAACGTCACGCGCGGCTCCCCGACGACGGCGAGTGGACGTGCGTCGATTCGGCGGGCGTCGTCGTCTGCGTGGGCGGCGCGCGCGCCGCGGGCATCGTCGCGGGACCGCCGGAAGTCGGATGGATCTGCGGCGGGCGATCTTCACGCGCGCGCGACGAGCTCGGCGCGCGCGTGTGTGTCGAGCTGTCGCCCGACTTTCCCGACGGGAAGGAGGCCGGCTGGCGCTGTCACTTCGACAACGGCCCCGCGCCCGTGCGCGTGTGCGAGCGCCCGCGCGCCGACCGCGTCGAGGCGTCGCTCGCCGACGCGTGCGCGCCCGCGCGGCCCTGCGTCGACGGCGCGACCTGCGTTGGTGGACGCTGCGTCCCCGCGCGGCCCGCGCCCTCGTGCTGGCTCGACGCCGACTGCGCGACGGGCGCGTGTCGCTTCGGCACGTGTCGCGCCGAGGGCGCGCCGTGAACGTACCGCGCGCGCTGCTGGTCGTCGTCGCGGCGTTCGCGAACGTGTGCGCTTGCCGTCGCGTCGCGCCTGATTGTTCCGGGGGGGCGCTCGTCGAGGTCGACGCGCCGTCGGCGCCCGTGGGTTTTGGCGCCTCGTTCACCGTCATCGGCAAGCCGCTGTGCGCGGCCGCGAGCGCGGGCACGATGACTTGGAGGCGCGACGGCGGCGATCTTCAGTCGGGCTTCGTCGCGCGCGCGTCGACGCCCACGCTCGCCGAGGCGCTGGGCGGTCCGGCGCCCTGGGGCGTGATCCCGCTGTCGCCGCGCACGCGGGGCGAGGTCGTCCTCGAGGGGATCTGGAGCGACGGGAGAGGGCACGAGGAGCGCCACGAAGTGCGCGTCGCGGCGGCTCCACGCGCGCGTGGGCTCGCGAGCACGCCCGTCGACACGCGCATCTACTTGGGGCCGCTCGGTTCAACCTGGCGCCTCGAGGCAACCCCGGCGCACAGCGCGACGGTGGTGCAGGCCACGGCGGGAGCGCCCAGCCTCGTGCCCGACGTCGTTGGCGACTACCGGCTCGTCGACGGCGCGGGGCGCACGCTCACGCTGCGGGCGGCGCGCTACGACGAGACGCCGCTCGACTGCGCGCGCGCAGGCTGCCACCCGAGCGAAGCAAAGGCCGCCGAGGCGAGCCGCATGACGAGCGTGCTCGCGCGCGGCATCGCGCCTGTCAGCGACCGCGGGCTCGCGCCCAGCGGCACGCCCGTTGAAAGAAAGACGGGCGCGCTCGCGACGTTCGGCGCCGCGTATCCGGGGTGTGCGCTCGCGTGTCACGCGACGGGCGAGCCGGGCGTCGCCGACGGCGGCTTTTCGCACGTGCAGGCGGAGCTCGGGGGCGGCGCGCTCGACGCGCGGCCGTGGGACGAGGTGCCGCGCGCGCTGCGCCGCTTGGGCGGCGTCGGGTGCCTCGCGTGCCACGGCCCCGGCGCGTTGCCCGAGACGTCGGCGCGCTGGGCCATCCTGCGCACGGACGTGTGCGCGACCTGCCACGACGCGCCCCCGCGCTACGGCCACGTCGTCGCGTGGCGCGGGAACGCGATGTCGCGCGCCGATCGCGACGCGCGGACGACGCGAGGGACCTGCGCGCGCTGCCACACGACGTGGGGCTTCCTCGCGCGCGCCGAGCGCCGCGCTCCTTCCGATGCCGATGCCGTCGGCATCACGTGCGCGGCCTGCCACGCGCCTCACGCGCGGGGCGCGCCCGCGCCGTCGCTGCTGCGCGCGACGTCCACTCCGGCCCTGCTCACGGCACCGGCGCTCGCCGAGGCGACGCGCGCGAGCGCGGTCTGTCTGCCGTGCCACACGCCCGATGCGGGCGAGGCGTCGCCGTCGGCGTCCGCCGCCGCGCTTTGGCTCGGTCGCGGCGGACTCGAGCCCGCGACGGGCGCGCCGCTCGAAGGCCCGCGGCCCCACGGCGCGGTCGCGCGCGGCTGCGTCGGGTGTCACCGGGCCGGTCCGTCGGATCTGCAGCGCGGCGCCGCGCACGCGTTCGTCGCGCGCCGGCAGGACTGCGCGTCGTGCCACGCGGGCGGCGTGCCCGCGGATGACGTGCGGGCGCGCGCGCTCGCGGCGTGGCAGCTCGTGCGCGCGCGGCTGGGCGCCGACGCCGCGTCGGGACCGCACCACGCGCGCGGTCAGCGCCTCGATCTCGCGACGCCGCTCGGGCGCGCGGCGTGGGACGTCGCGCTCGTCCTCGAGGATCCCGCGGCCGCCGCGCACAATGCGCCCTACGCGAGGTTGTTGCTCTCCGCCGCCGAAAAGACGTTCAATCCCAACGGAGCCGCCATGAACCCAGGAGCCCACCCATGACAGCGAGAGCTCACGCGCGCCGCCTGATCCTCGTTCTGCTCGCGTCGTTGTGGGCGGGCGCCGCCCGCGCCGACGAGCCAGCGTCGATTCCGAAGCGCCTCGCGCTCCAGACCGAAGGGGCGATCGGCCTCGAATCGGGGCCGTTTTACAACCACCTCGTCGGCGCGCGCTTCGACGGGACCTTCTCCCCGCACGTGAGCCTCGGCGGCTACCTCGGCTACGCGAACCTCAAGGGCAAGGACGGCCGCGCCCACGCCGCGCTGACCTACGCGCAGGTCGAGTACCTCTTCGGCGATCCGGGGGACACGATTCGTTTCCCGCTCCGCTTCGCGTCCGGCTACCTGTTCAGGAACGGCCCCGTCGTGCGCGCGGCCGCGGGCCTCGACTTCAAGCTCACCCCGAAGGTCGATCTCGTGACGGAGTTGCTCACGCCGATGGTTTGGCTCACGAACAACCAGACGCTGCTCTCGCTCGATCTGTCGCTCGAGGTGTTGATCCACCTCTGAGCGGCGCCGCTCACTTCGACAGGAACGTCCACGTCACGAGGAACACCGCGATCGCCGCGACCCAAAAGATGAGCAGACGCGCCGAGGCGTTGAGCGCCTTTCGCCGCGGCGAGGGCACGGTCGCCGCAGCA
>JBBQJG010000319.1:0-6672 GCA_038325725.1 Polyangia bacterium
GGCACGACGGCGGACCTCGTCGCGCTCGCGCGGGACGTGCGCGACGCCGTCGCCGCGCGCTTCGGCGTCACCCTCGCGCCCGAGCCGATCTTCATCGGCACGGCGCTCTGACGCCGAGGCGTTCGATCTCCGAGGCGCTCTCGCTACTCGTTGGCGGGCATGATGATGACGAACGCGTTGTTCGGGTTCGTGCCGGCGAGGTGCGCTTCCCACGTGCGCGGGTCGCCCGGGGGCGGCACGACCGTCCAGTTCGTGACGACGGCCTGGGCCGCGCCGTTCACCAACTTCGGCACCATGAGGAAGAGGCCGCTCGCCGCCGTCGCCGTGCCCTTGCCGGTGAAGGTCGCGTTCGGGTAGATGACGTCGAAGGCCCCCGTCGCCATCACCGTCGCGCCCGCGACGCCCGCGGGGCCGGCGGGCGTCGTCGCCGTGCTCAGCTTGTCGAGGATGTGCCCGATGAGGAACCCGCGCGCCTCGAGATCGCCGGCGACGAGCGTCGTGCCGAGCACGGCGTTCACGAAAATGACGAGCTTCGCCTCGAGCTTGCGGCTCACGATGAACGCGCGTCGGTCCATGATGGCCGTCTTCGAGATCTTCGCGCTGTCGATGAAGGCCTTCGTGCCCATGCCCGTGCCTGTCTTGACCCACAGGCGCGCGTCGCCGGTGCGCTTGTCCTCGAGCGTCCCGACGAGGCCGAGCGTCTGGTTCGTGATGTCGACGCCCGTGAGACTGAAGGCACAGCCCGCAGCCGTGCAGTTCCCGGCGCTCGTGTCGAGCGTCGTCGAGGCGAGTGGGGCGGCGTTCGGGTTCGTGATGACGGCCGTCGGATCGACGATCGACACCTTGAGCTGGCTGAAATCCGTGTTCGTTGCCACGACGGTCCCGCCGTCGGTCGCAGCGGCGTCGGTCGCAGCGGCGTCGGTCGCAGCGGCGTCAGGGGAGGTCGCAGCGGCGTCAGGGGAGGTCGCAGCGGCGTCGGTGGTTCCACCGTCCGTGGCGACGGGCGTGGCCACGAGCGCGTTGAGCGGGTGGGGCGCGGCCGTGCCCGAGACTGTGACGAGGACGTGACCGCCCGACGTCCCGGCGGTGCTCGAGGCGCCTGCCGTGCCGCCGCCCATGCCGCCGCCCGAGCCCGACGCGCCGGCCGTGTCGCCGGCCGCGCCGCCGTCTGGTACGGCGGCGGGCTTGAGCCGGCCGCAGCCGCCCGAGGCGAGCGCGAGCGCGAAGAACGAAGACAACCCTAGGAAGGCGACGAACGACGAGGACAGGCGGTTGCGCATGACGCAACGCTAAGGAGGGTCGTGGCGCGCGTCAAGAGCCGTGCGCGCCGAGGGCGACGCGGACCGCCAGGGAAAAGACGTCGAGGGACGCCGCGTAGCTCCCATTGCCCACCACGGTGGGCGCCGGATCGCTGCACATGGGCGTCAGGCACGGCGTGACGACCTGGACGATCGCGCTCTGCGAGACGGTGCGCGTCGGCAGGAAGTGGTGCGCATACGCGACGTCGAACGTGACGGGCGTGCCCGGAATCGACACCGACGCGCCGACCGAGACGACGTCGCGCTGCCAGTTTGCAAAGTCGACGCTCGTGCTCGCGAGGGGCACGGCCGAAGTCTCGTGGAGATAGCCCGCGCGCACGACGAGCAGCTCGGGCACGAGGTCGTGCTCTCCGCCGATGCGCACGCTGATCGCGTCCTCGAAGTGTTTTTGAAGCACGATGTTGGGCAGCGCCGTCGGCGGCCCGAGGTTGCTCGCGATCGTGATGTCGTGCGGGCGAATCTCGAGCGCCCCCAGCGTCGACCAGCGCTCGAGCACGACGTCCGCCTCGACGAGCCAGCGCGCGCGCGGTCGCACGAGCACGCCCGCCCGCACGATGTCGGGCATCGGCAAGACGAAGCTCGCGCTGGTTCCCTGCTGGTGCGCGCCGACCGCGCGCGCGGGGGCTCTGTCCTGCAGATCGGTCGTGAGCGTGCCCGCCCCCTCGAAGGTGAAGCGCGGGCGATAGGAAAGGCCGATCGCGATGCGCGGGCTCGGGCGGGCCGTGACGCCGAGGACGCCCGTCGGAATGAACGGGCTCGTGACGTCGACGTGCGCCGTCGTGTCGAACGCGGGGTCGGTGCCCGGGGTCTCGCCGCTCCACACCGTCTGCACGAACGTCGCCGTCCCCTTGACGAGCTGGAAGGTCAGACCGACGTCGAGCCAGCGCGCGAGCGTCGCGGCGGCTCCGAATGAAAGGTACGCGATCGTCGTGTCGCTCGAGATGAGCGCGTAGCGCTGCGCGCCGGTCGCGGGATAGCTGAGCTTGCCGATCGCCGCCGGTCCCGTCGCGCCGAGCGCGAGCGTCAGCGCCGGCAGCGGTCCGACGCGACCGAGGCCCCAGCTCGCGACGAGCGCGGGCGCAAAGAAGGGCGCCGCCCCATTCGACACCGGCGCCTCGCCCGACGCCGGCGTGAAGCGGAGCTGCTGCCGCGCGAGGTTCCCGTCGAGCGTCACGCGGACGCCGGACTGCGCGGCGAGCCCGGCCGGGTTGTACTGCAACGCGAGCCCGCCGTCGGGCGCAGCGGCGTAGGCGCCGCCTCGACCCAGGGCGACCGTGCCGACGTCCGGGTGCTCCACGCCCGCGGCGACCGCCGCGCGCTCAGGCACGACGCGCGCGCTCAGGGCTAGCGCCAACGTGATCAACGGGCCCGCGCCCGCCAGCTTTGATTTGGGAGCTCTGACGCGCACGGCGACGCCCCCCGCAAAGTACGCATTCGCCCCTCCGCTGGCCAGAGCCCTTTCGAAAACCGCCCCAGCCGCGCCTGGCTCGACGGTGCGCGGATGCTTTCATCTCATTGAAATTTCAGCTCAATTTGTATTCGCGCCCGCCGATTCCTCGAGGGCGCGGTCTCCGCGTGTTGCATCCGAGGTTCGATGAATGCACGGCCCCAAACACCCTCACCTCTATCTCGTGTAAGGGGGCGCGCCGTCGGGCGGCCGGGCGGGCGGCTTTCAGCATCGGAGATCCCATTGAATAGCTTCCGTAAGGTCCGCCTTCCGCGGGTCCTCCCCCTGACAGTGTTCCTCTGCGTGCTCGGCGCCGCGTCTTGCGGCGCGGGCGGCAACATCGGCGATTCTCCATCGCCCATGCACGGCATGATGGGCCCCGTGCCGCCGGATCCAGGCGCGGCGGGCGCACCGGCGGGTCAGGCTGGCGATCCGGGAACCTCTGGCGGCGCCGCGGGGACGACGGGGACGACGGGGACGGGCACTCCGTCGGGGGGCACCGGTCCCGCGGGAAGCACCGGGAGCGCGGGCGCGACCGGCGGGACCGCGGGCAACGGCGGGACCGCGGGCAACGGCGGGACCGCGGGCAGCGCTGGCAGCACCGGCTCGATGACCGGATCCGCAGGCGTCGCGGGCGCGACTGCGGGCGCGACGGGAACGGCCGGCCATGCCGCGGCGGGAAGCTCGGGCGCCGCCGGGTCGGGCGCGGGTGGGTCGACGCTTCCTCCGGTGACCGCGCCTCACTGCAAGCGCGGCGAGGCGTACCAGAACAACTCGCTCGCCGATCTTCAGACGCTCTCGAAGGGGATCAGCTGGTGGTACAACTGGTCGACGGCTCCGGAGAAATCCGCCGCGGGTTGGGTGGCGTCGGGTGTCGAGTTCGTCCCGATGGTCTGGGGCATCAAGGGCGGCCTGCCCGATCCAGCGACGATCGAGAAGCAGATCCCCGCGAGCTCGAAGTACATCCTCGGCTTCAACGAGCCCAACTTCGGAGCGCAGTCGAACATCCCCGCGGCGCAAGCCGCGTCGCTGTGGCCGAGGATCATGCAGATCGCGAAGGACAAGAACCTCAAGATCGGTTCGCCATCGCCCAACTACTGCGCGGGTGACTGCAACGACACCGATCCGATCCACTACCTCGACACGTTCTTCGCGGCGTGCACGGGCTGCCAGGTCGATTTCATCGCGGCGCACTGGTACGCGTGCACGGGCGACGCGCTCAAGAACTACCTCGGCAAGCTCAAGAAGTACGGCAAGCCGATCTGGCTCACCGAGTTCTCGTGCATGGATCAGGGCGATCACTCGGCGGCCGGCGAGCAGACGTACATGAAGACGGCCGTCGACATCCTCGAGAACGATCCGATGGTCTTCCGCTACTCGTGGTTCACGGGGCGCTGGCCAAACCCGAGCGGCGTGAGCTTGCTCGCGGCGGGCTCGGGTCAGCTCACCGACCTCGGCAACCTGTACATGTCGCTGCCGGCGTCGAACACCTGCGGACAGTGAGCGCGCCGCGCGCCGGCCACACCGAGCGCGCACGGGGGCGCGACGCAGGTCAGGGGGCGAGCAGCGCGCAGAATCCGGCGACAGCGCCCAATAGGAGTGCCGTGGACACGAACAACATCACGTTCGCCTGTCGACGGCGACGCTTCGACTCGCTCTCGATGCGCGCGTGCTGTCCCTTGCCGAGGCGGCGGGTACGCTTGGCGCGCTTGTAGTAGTCCACCCATTCCGGCGCCGTCGGCGACAGATACGGCGCACCCTGTGACTGCTCAGTGTCCATCTTTGAGCCTCACCCCCAATCTGGGGGGGAGACTATTACGACCTCGAAAAAGGATCTAGGGCCCGCGCCAGACGCCCTGACACGTGGCGTTTCGCGACGCCACGCGCGCAGGCGGTTCCCCGTCACGCCTCAGCGTCGGCGCGCCCGACGCGAGAGCGCGAAGAGGCCCGCGAGCATCAACGACGCCCCGAAGTCCGCCGCGCCGCGATCGGCCGCGCGGGAGGCGATCGCGCACCCTCCGGACGACGACGCGCGGTGTGCGCCCCCCGAACCGGCGCCGCCGCCCGTCACCGTCGTACCCGCGGCGCCACCGCCCGTCGAGCCGCCCGTGCTCGTGCCGGTGTCGCCCGCGGCGCCCGTCGCGTCGCCGCTGCCCGCGACCCCCGGCGTGCCCGCGCCGCCCGTGTCGCCGGCGGCCCCACCCGACGTGCCGGCGGTTCCCGTGGAGCCGGTGGCGCCAGCCGCGCCAGCGGCGCCCGTCGCACCCGCCGTGCCGGTCGCGCCCGCGGCGCCCGACGCGCCCGCGGTTCCGGTCGCCCCCGCGGTTCCCGGCGTGCCGGCGGTTCCCGATGTGCCACCGCCGCCACCGGGATCGACTCCATTGGGCGTCACGAGCGAGAACTGGATGTAGTCGTAGTTGACGTGATTCGTCTTGGGGGCGAACTGAAATACCTGCACGCCCGCATCAAGTTGAACCGTCGCGAAGTCGGGAGAGGGAACCCAATTGTGGTAGCCACCGGTGCCCGGCAACGTCACGTCGGCCTTCATGACGTCGTTGAAAAGAATCTGGAAGTGAATTCCGGTCGCGCCTCCCGGTTCGGAGCCCCAGACCGAGCTGAGCTTGTACATGCCGGCCTTCGCGACGTTGACGGTGATCTTCACCCAGTCGGCCCCATGCGCGTACCCGAGGTAAATCGATTGCGGCATCGCATCGCTCGGGTAGTGCGTGCCCATCAACGGACCCGCGGTGTAGAGATCGACCTCGCCCGGATTCGTGTTCGTCTTGCACAGCTGGGGGTGCGGCAAATCCATGCGGTAGTCGTTGCCGGGACAGCCTCCGACACCGAAATTTCCCGTGTGGTCGTCGACCCGCCAGCCGACGCCCATTCCGCCGAGGTCGAAGTTTTCAAAGTCGATGCGACCTGGAATCGGCCACGGCGTGCCCTGAAAGGGCGTGCCCTGGTATCCCGCCGGGACATCCGCGCGCGCGGACGTCGTCCAGAGCGCTGAGGTGAGCGCGACGATCGCGCCAAGACCCGTCCCAAGTCGACTCGTGATCATTTCAGTCCTCCTCTTCCCCAACCTAAGTGGTCGCATAGATGCGGTTACGTTGCTGCAACTCGATGGAATCACTACTTCATCGGGCGCAGGCTGGCGTGCATTCGTTGCAGGGCGGACGCCTCAGGGGCCGGGTCCAGAGCGTTAACGTCGCTCACCCCTTCGAGGAGCTCCCCCGTGATGAAACCGTCCCTGAACCTGACGTCCTGCCTCCTCGCGTTCGGCTTGGTCTCCGGCTGCGGCAACGAGCCGACTGGTCGGCCGGGGCAGGCGGGCTCGACGGGCACGGCTGGCGTCACGGGAGCGGCAGGCGCCAGCGCTGGCACGACGGGCAGCGCCGGGGCGACGGACCCCGGCACCGGGGGCGCGACCGCGGGAACGTCCGGCAGCGCCGGCTCAGGCGGCACGACGAGCACGGCGGGCGTCACCGGCGCCGCCGGCAGTGGCGCGGGCGGCAGCGTCGCGACGGGGGGAGCGGGCGGCAGCGTCGCGACGGGCGGCGCCGGCGGCAGTGTGGCGACCGGCGGCTCGACGGGCGCGGGCGGCGTCGGCGACACGCCCGCGTGGCGTCCGATCATGGTCATGGACTCGATGCGCCACTCGGTGAAGTTCTCCGCGCGCATGGTCGACCCGATGGTGTCCGACGGGAACAGCCACCCCGACGCGATGGAGAGCGCCGACGTCGACACGTCGAAGCCGCTCAAGAAAAAGCTCTGCGTCGTGCTGCCGGGCATCGGCAACGGGCCCGGGCAAGGCATCGGCTACTGGGCCGCGAGCCAGGGCTACCACGTGTTCTCCGTCGCGTACTCGAACGCGCTCGGCGCGGGCGACGGCAGCCCCGACGGCAT